>NZ_JAQGLK010000109.1 GCF_028292925.1 Sphingomonas bacterium | reverse complement strand
TCCAGCACTGCAGGGGCAGCATCGATGCCGGCAAACACCTGCGGGCTGGCCGTGATGGTCAGGCCCAGCGCGGGAATCGTGAGCGAAGCGGCCGGATCCGACGAGCGCGCCTTCACCGTCAGGGTGTGCGCGGCCATATCATGCAGCGCGCTCTCGACGACTACCTGGTCCGTGAAGGAAATCGGCCAGCGCGTCGGCGGAACGTCGGTAACATTGAAGATCGCGGCGTCCGCGGGGACCGCCGGCACTGCCGCAATTCCGCAATGGTAGATACCGGAACCCTGCAGGGCGATCCGTGTGCCGCCGGCGACGAGTTCTACCGCCTGGCCAACCGCGCTGCTTGCCTGCACCCGCAACTGCTGTGCCCCGCCTGCGACGGCATAGGTTGCCGCGGTGGCAGTGGCGCCGAGGCGCCGCGCCATGCGCCCCTGTACCGTGAACAGGTTGGTCCAGATACGATCCATGTCCGCGGGCGCACCGGGATCCGGCTGCCCGCCGCCTTCACGAATGCGCGGGCCGGCTATGCTGACGAAGTTCGTGCCGAACGGACTTCCGGTGACCGGCCGTTCGCTCACCCCGTCTCCGAGATAGCCGGGCGGCGCGCCCGCCTGCCACCTCAGGAAAGGTGCGATGCGACCGCTCCGCAGTACCGCCGTGGGATCGCCTTCGACGATGCCGAGATCCTCGGTGTAGAACACGCGGCCACCCTCATCGGCGAAGAGCGCCGCCGTTTCGCCGTAGGGATGGGTGACGACATAGGGTGCGCCGGGGATCACATCGTCGATGCGCACGCGCATGCGCGCAAACACCACCTGCAGGCCGGGTATCGGCTGGCCCGCAGCCCCGAACGCCGCCTCCAGCGCCATGATCACGCGCGCGCGACCGATGGTGCCGCCGCCCCCTACCGGGAGGCGCGCCTCGGCCATGAAGTAGAATGCTTCGTCCGGAAAGTTGTTCGGGAACTCAGCCGGCGCCCCGGGGACTGGAAGATCACCGATCGCGGGTAGCAACGGATCTTCGCCGAGCCCGAGATCAAGCTTGGTTCCACTGACATCTTCGAACCACAAGGGGAATCCGTGCTGGGGATCGATCGGCCCAACAGCAGACAAGCGTTCGGCGTTATCAACGGCCATCGCCCCCTCCTAACAGGATCATCACCAGCCGATCCAAATCAGAATTAGACAGTACCTTGCATTACAATCCCTGTATATGCCCCGCCTGAACAGGATTCCCGATAAAACGTGACTTTTTTGTAAGTACCACTATTTGGTCCCGCGCTTTTCCACTCCGTCCGCCACTTGTCTCGACTCGCCCGGTTTTTACCCTTGTCTCGGCGAGGATCGTTTATTTCCCCACGAATAGGGGTTTATTCCCCCGATGCAGGTACGATGCGGGGGGTGGCCGGATGCTCGAACGGGATCGCCGGGCCGTGCCGGGTCGGCGTGCGGCGCAGGCTGGCATGGCTCGACCGCGATCCGCTGTGCCCCAGGCATCGAACCTCACCCGTCGACGGCAGGTGCGCGCTCGCCATGATGAGCGACCGATGGACCGCCAGGACCAAGGATGATGGGGGAATGTGGCGCGACGAACAGCGTCCGCACCGACAAGAAAAACAAACCCCCGCCAGGTCATTTGACCCAAGCGGGGGAGTTTGGTGCGCCCGGAACGATTCGAACGTCCGACCCTCAGATTCGTAGTCTGATGCTCTATCCAGCTGAGCTACGGGCGCGTTGGAGGCCACATAGGCGGGGGAAACGCAGCGCGCAACCCGAAAGAGACATTGCTCGCATTTCCGCAGATTCCGGGGTGCCGGATCATACCAGCGGGCGGTCCGGAGGGTCTTCTAGCCGGCGCCGAGTGGTTCTAGGGTTCGCGGCATGACCACCGAGCCCACCCGCTTCGCCCGCCATGCCGCTGCCCGGCTTGCCCCCCTTCTCGCCGCACTCGGGCTGGCCGGGTGCGCCGCCGGCAACGGCTACCCATCGCTCGCCCCCCGCGCGGTAGAGGGATCGGCGGCGGCCGCGGCTGCCCCGCCGCAGTCCGCACCCACCGATCCGGCGCTGGATGCACGCGTCGCATCGCTCGCAGCGCAAGCGGCAGCGGGCCATGCCGCCTTCGAAAAGACCGCGGCTCAGGCCTGTGCGGGCATCGCGCGCGGCGCCCGGGCCGCCGCAGGATCGGAACCGTGGATCGCCGCGCAGCAGGCGATCTCCGCTTTGGATGCAGCCCGGGCGCCGGTGCTGGCCGCGGTTGCCGAACTCGACCGGCTGGTGATCGAGCGCGGCACGGCCGCTGGCCCCGCCGTCGATCTCAGCCGGTTGGCGGCAGCGCAGGAGCGGGCGAGCGCGATCGACATGGCCGAGCAAGCGACGGTGGTGACGATGTCGGCCGGGAACTGCGCCGGCTGACTGCGGCCGCGCCGGCGTGGGGGCTGGTCAGCCGGCGGCGCGAACCGCGCGGCAGATGTCGTCCACCACGCTGCCGACGAGCGCTGCGTCCTCCCCCTCGGCCATGACGCGGATCAGCGGTTCGGTACCCGATTTGCGGATCACCAGCCGCCCCGTTCCATTCAGTCGCGCCTCGCCATCGGCAATCGCCGACTGGACCGACGCGATCTCCAGCGGCTGCCCACCGGCGAAGCGGACGTTGCGCAGCAGTTGCGGGAGCGGATCGAACTGGTGGAGCAGCTCGCTCGCCGGCTTGCCGGATTCGACGAGCTGGGCAAGCACCTGAAGCGCAGCGACCAGCCCGTCCCCGGTGGTGGTGTGATCGGACAGGATGATGTGGCCGGATTGCTCGCCCCCGACGTTGAAGCCGCCGGTGCGCATCGCCTCGACGACGTAGCGATCGCCCACCTTGGTGCGATGCAGCGTCAGGCCTTCGGCTTGCAGGCACCGCTCCAGCCCTAGATTGGACATGACGGTGGCGACGACGCCGCCCCCCGTGAGCAGCCCGCGGCGAGCCCAGTAGAGCGCGATCAGCGCCATCAGCTGATCGCCGTCGACCACCTGCCCCTTTTCGTCCACGACGATCAGGCGATCGGCATCCCCGTCCAGCGCGATGCCGATGTCGGCGCGGGTCTCGATCACCTTGGCGCGCAGGCCGGCCGGATCCGTCGATCCCACTTTCTCGTTGATGTTGGTGCCGGTGGGCGTGACGCCGAGCGCGATCACCTCCGCCCCCAGCTCCCACAAGGCGGAAGGCGCGACCTGATAGGCGGCACCGTTCGCGCAATCGATGACGATGCGCAGCCCGTCGAGCCGGAGATGTTCGGGAAAGCTCGACTTGGCGGAGTGGATGTAGCGGCCGCGGGCATCCTCGACGCGGCGGGCGCGGCCGATCTCGGCAGGCGCGGCAAGCTTCGGCGGCTGCTCCATCAACCCCTCGATCGCCAGTTCGTCCTCATCGGACAGCTTGTAGCCGTCGGGGCCGAACAGCTTGATGCCGTTATCGTAGAACGGGTTGTGGCTGGCCGAGACCATGACGCCGAGATCCGCGCGCATCGACCGGGTGAGCATCGCCACGGCCGGCGTCGGCATCGGGCCGACGAGCACAACATCCATGCCGACGCTGGTGAAGCCTGCGACAAGCGCCGATTCCATCATATAACCGGAAAGCCGCGTATCCTTGCCGATGACGACGCGGTGACGGTGATCGCCGCGAACGAACCGCGCCCCCGCCGCCTGGCCGACACGCATCGCGATCTCCGCCGTCATCGGCAGTTCGTTGGTCCGCCCGCGAATGCCGTCCGTGCCGAAATACTTGCGTGCCATCACTTCCGTCCTGCCAGTGCGCGTCGCCCGCCTACATCGGCGGGCATCAAAATACCTTGAATGCGGTCGGGATTTCCGCGGTCAACGCTGCTCGTCGTTCACGCGGGCCGCCGACGCAGGCGCGCCGATCGCCGCCGATTCGCCGATCTGCGCTTCGCCGGCAAGCGCATGATCCGCCTCCGCCACGTCCATGTGCATGCCGCGCTTCAGCCACGGCGACAGCAGCAGCACGACCACGCCCACCCCGACGCCGACCCAGCCGATCGAGGAGAAGACGCTGGCATAAGTGGCGAGCTGCGCACCGAGATCGACGACGACTCCGCCCACCGTCTCGCCGGAAGTCGCCTTCGCGATCAGCCCGGCCAGCGTATGCGCGAGCGCCGAGGAGAGGAACCAGATCCCCATCATCAGCCCCACCACGCGCGGCACGGACAGCTTGGTGATCATCGACAGGCCGACCGGGGAGAGGCAGATCTCGCCGGTGGTGTGGAGCAGATAGGCCAGGAACAGCCAGATCAGCGGCACCTTGAAGTCCGCCCCGGCAAAGTGGGTGATGCCGACCACCAGCACGAGGAAGCCCAGTCCCACCTGGACCAGCCCCAGCCCGAACTTCACCGGGGTCGACGGCTCCACCCCGCGCCGGCCGAGCCGGGTCCACATGCCCGCGAAAAGCGGCGCGAGCAGCACGATGAAGGCGGCGTTGAAGAACTGGGTCTGTGCTGCGTTCATCTTGAAGTCGCCGGCGATCGTCAGATCGGTGTTGCGATCGGCGTAGAGGGTGAGCGAGCTGCCGGCCTGTTCGAACAGGGTCCAGAACAGCACGGAGAAGATCGTCAGCACCAAAGCGACGATCATCCGCGATCTTTCCACTCCCTTCAGCCGGAAGAACGACCAGAGCAGCATGGCAAGGAAGATAAGCGGCGCGCCGATCGTCAGCGCCTCGGTCACGATCTCGTCACGCTGGACGAGGAACCAGACCGGCAGCAGCAGCGCGAACGCGACCAGATAGATCGCCCATTCCAGGTTCACCCGCCCGGCCACCGGCCGCTTCAGCGCGGCGGGCACGGGCGGCTCGGCATGGCCCTCCAGCAGCTTCTGCCCCCACAGGAAGGTCAGCAGCCCGGCGAGCATCCCCACCCCCGCCAGCCCGAAGCCGTACGACCAGCCATAGCTGATCCCCAGCCACCCGCACAGGATCGTCGACAGGAACGAGCCGAGGTTGATGCCCATGTAGAAGATGGTGAACCCGCCGTCCCGACGCGGATCGTTCTGGGCATAGAGCGCGCCGACGATGGTGGAGATATTCGCCTTCAGAAAGCCGACGCCGATGATGATCAGCGAGAGCGAGAAGAACAGGATCTGGACGTAGATCGGATCCTGCACGACGCGGCTTCGGTAGCTGCCCTGCGGCACGGTGGCGGGCAGGCCGGCGGTGGCGGCCCGATCGATCGCGATCCCCTCCCCCGAAAAATGCATCGGCAGCATCGTGCCGGCGGGCGTCCTGATATTCAGCGCACGCTCGTCCCCGCGCCCCTCGGCCACCACCTCGTAGCTCCGGCCGCCGAAATCGACATATTGGCGCGATCCCGATCCTTCGAACGCCATGCCGAAATGGCCGGCAACGAGCAGCAGCGCGCCGACCGTCACCGCTTTCCGCGATCCGAGCCAGCGATCCGCGGCCAGCCCGCCCAGCACCGGCGCCAGATAGACGAGCGAGGCATAGGCGGCATACAGGCCCTGCGCCTCGCCATCGCCGAACAGGAAGTGCTGCGTCAGGTACAGCACCAGCAGCGATCGCATCCCGTAGAACGAGAAACGCTCCCACATCTCGGTGAGGAACAATACCACCAGCCCGCGGGGGTGGCCGAGGATGGTCGGGCGGGCGGCGCCGTCGGATGCGGGAATTGCAGTGGCCGTCAACCTGAACGCTCCTGATAGCGGAATCCGCCGCCCGGTACGGCAGCAAGCTCGCGCGGAGACTACAGCGGTTGCGGCGGCTGTGAAGCGCAATGTGCACCACGATGCAGACGGCGCTGCTCCGGCGATGGGGAAGGAGATTGTTGGCCGTGCCCCCGGCTGCTAGCGGCAGCACATGTTCAACGACCTTTCCACCCCCGCATCCCTGCTCGCCACCCGCCGATCGGGCAAGCCGCGCGACATGGCCGCCCCCGGCCCGGACGCGGCCCAGCTGCGCGGCATCCTGGAGGTGGCGATCCGCACCCCGGACCACGGCAAGCTCGCCCCGTGGCGGTTCGTGATCGTCCGCAGCGATCAGCGCGCGGCGTTCGCCGCGATGCTGCGCGCGGCCTATCTGGAAACCAAGCCCGCCGCCGGACGGCTCGAGCTGGAGGCGATCGATCAGTTCGCGCATCAGGCGCCGGCGTTGGTCGTCGCGCTCTCCAAACCTGCCAGTGCCAGTCAGATCCCGATCTGGGAGCAGGAGCTTTCCGCCGGCGCGGCCTGCATGAACCTGCTGCTGGCGGTGCACGCCGCCGGCTTCGTCGGCGGCTGGCTGACCGGGTGGGCCAGCTATTCTCCATCCGTCCGCAACGCCTTTGGCGAGGGCGAGGAGAAGATCGCCGGGTTCATCTTCATCGGATCGCCGACGCGCCCGCTGGAGGAACGGCCCCGCCCCGATTACGATGCGGTAGTGCGCGAGTGGCAGGGCTGAGCCACGGTTGACGCGCCCTGCTGTATTAGTACAGCATAGCGGCTGTGTCCTCCGACAGCCGCCCCGTTTATCTCCGACTGCGCGATGCGATCGCCGCCGCGATTCTCGACGGGCGATACCGGCCCGGTGATCCCCTGCCCTCCGTCCGCGCCTTCGCACTCGATCAGGGGGCGAACCCGCTGACCGTCGCCAAGGCCTATCAGAGCTTTCAGGACGAGGGGCTGATCGTGGTGCGGCGCGGCGTCGGCATGTTCGTCGCGCCGGGCGCCGCGGAGCGCCTGCTGGCGAGCGAGCGGCGATCCTTTCTCGACGAACAATGGCCGCGCATCGCCGCTACCATCCGCCGGCTGGATTTCGATCTGGCCGATCTGATCCAGCACCAGCACGGCTGATCCGCGCTCAGCCGATCTGGTTCCACGCCTCGGCGATCTCCGCGATCAGTTTCTGCCCGCGATCGATCGCGTCGGCATCCTGCCCCTTGCCACCCAGCAAGGTCAGCCGGCGGACTTCCGAATAGACGGAGGAAAGCGCACTCGCGATCTCCCCGCCGCGCGAAAAATCCAGGCTGCTGTCGAGCGACTGGACGATCAGCAGGACGCGCGCCTGCGCGTCGCGCTGCCGCAGGCTATCGACGCGGCGGATCGCCAGCTTCATCGTCGAGAGCGCCTGAACCAGTTCCTCGTACAGGATCGCGACCAGCCGATGCGGCGATGCGCCCTCGATCTTGGAGGTGACGTCGATCGCCCGATACTGGGCGCCGGCGCCGCCGGAATGCATGGAACGTGCGTACATCTGCGTCTGTCCTCAGGGTCTCGTCGTCGGCGGGCGGGCGGCGTTCAACTGTTAGAATTGGTCCAGACCTTGACCTGCTGTTCCAGGTAGGACTGGGTGGCCTTCAGCGAGGAAACGCGGGTCTCCATCGTCGTGAAGTTCTTGCGGAGCGTCGCTTCATACGCATCGGCGCGAAGCTCCATCGCCGCGCGGTCCTTGGCGATCGATTTCGCCTCGGACTTCAGCCGATCGGACAGGCTGGTGAGCGGGCCGGTGGCGGTGCGCACGGCATCGCGAATCTGTTGCAGGGCGCCGGCAAGGCCGGGCTCGACGATTATCGTCGCGCTGGCGACGGCGCCCAGCGGCGCGAGGATGAGCCCACCGGCTCCCGATTTGATAGGTGCGATCAGCCGCGCGCCTCCAGCGATCATGTCGAGCCCCCCGATCTTGCCCGATGGCGGCGGCCCCGCGACGACATTGGTGATGGTGTAGGTGCCGGGGGTGGCCGCGCCGATCGCGCTGGTAATCTGGAGGAGCGGGCTGCTGCTCGACTGGGTCGGGTTGAACATCGCCTCCACACCGGCGGGATCGGCAGCCAGCACCGCATCCAGCCGCGTCGTGTTGACGCTCAGCTTGCCGTCGTTGCCGGTGCGCACGCCAAGATCGGCAAGCGTCGTCAGCGATCCGGAGGAGACGAGTTGGGTGGAGGTCAGCCGGCCGAGCTGGCGGACCATCTCGCGCACGCCGCTGTCGCTGCGCAGCGGCCCGGCCGCGCCCCCGTTCAGGCCGGACGAGGTGGCGCTGTCCAGCGAGGATTTGAGTTCGTTATAGGCACCGACGAAGTCGAGCACCGCCTGCCGCAGCTCCGCCACCGGCTGCGTCGATGCGATCGACACCGGGGCCGTCGTGACCGCCTTCAGCTCCAGCTTCACGCCGGGGATCAGATCGGAAACGGTGTTGCTGCCGCGGGTGACCGTCACCCCGTCCAGCAGGATCGATGCGTCCTGCGCCTTCTGCGCCAGCGTCATGCCACCGCCGCTTTGCCCGTCATAAGTGAAGGCGGCGAGGCCCGGATCCGCATCGACCGCAGCGGTAAGGGTGAAGGCGCCTGCCGCCCCGATCGCGCCCTTGATCACCAGCCGGGATCCTGTCGTGTCGCTGACCACGCTGGCTGCCACGCCGGCATTGGCCGAGTTGATCGCGCGGGCGAGCCCCGCCAGGCTGTCATTGTCCGCACCGACGGAGACCGGGAACGTGCCGCGCGAGGTGGTCAGCGTCATGTTGCCCTGCCCGATCGGCCCGGAGGCGCCGACGATGCTGCCCGATGCTATCGTCTGGGCGAGCGCCAGCGCGTCGATCCGCACCGTCGCGGCCAGCCCGCCGATCCGCCCGCCCGGCACCGCCGAAACGCCGAGCGCGACGGCATTCGAACTGGTCGGCTGGGTGTAGAGCGATCCGCCCGAGATCAGGCTGGTAAGCGCGGTGGCGAACCCGTCGATGCCGCTGGCCAGCCCGGCAAGCGTGGAAACCTTGGCGGTGTTGGCGGTCTCCCGCGCCGCAATCTGCGCTTCCTTGGGGCCTTTCTGCGCGGCGGCAAGGTCGCTCACCAGCTGGGCGGTATCGATGCCCGAGCCGATCCCCAGGCTTGCTGCGATGGACGTCACGGCACGCACTCCCCATTCCCATTTCCAGGAACGGCACGGGGCCGCAGAAGTTTAGGCGCCCCGGCGGCCTTCTTCGTCGAATCTGGCATCCGGCGGCACGTCGATTTCAGGCGCGCGCACCGGGTTGCGCGTCGGATCGGCCATCGCCGCCTCCAGGTTGAACACGAACGCCAGCACCGTCGCGACGGCGATGTACAGATCCTCGCGGATCACCTGGCCGCTCTGCGCGGTGAAGTAGATCGCGCGTGCCAGCTGCGGGTAGGAAAGCATCGGCACGTCATGCTCCCCCGCCAGTTCGCGGATCGCATCGGCGGTCACCCCGCGGCCGCGTGCCGTCACCAGCGGCGCGGCATCGATGCCCGGGCGGTAACGCAGCGCCACCGCAAAGTGGGTCGGGTTGGTCAGCACCACCGTCGCCTCGGCCACCGCCGCACGGACGGAACCGCGCGCGGTCTGCATCTGGCGGCGGCGGATCGCTGCCTTCAGTTCCGGGGATCCCTCGGTCTGCTTGTGCTCGTCCTTCACCTCCTGCTTGGTCATCCGCAGCCGGCCGCCGCGCTGCAGGATCTGCGCCGGCACGTCGATGCCGGCGATCACCACCAGACCCAGCGCCATCACCAGCATGGCGAGGACGAACGTCCGGCCAAGCTCGCCGATTGCCGCCGCAACGTCGCGGCCGGCGCCGGCGACGATGCTGTCCTGCTGGCTGCGGAACAGCCACCAGCCGATACCGCCGAGCAGCACGACCTTGGCGATCGACTTGCCGAGTTCGGTCACCCCCTGCATTCCGAAGATGCGCTTCAGCCCGCTCGCCGGATTGAGCTTGGACGGCTTGAAGTTGAACGCCCCCGCGCGGAACCC
>NZ_JAQGLK010000106.1 GCF_028292925.1 Sphingomonas bacterium | reverse complement strand
CAGGTCGACGGGATCGCCGATCCGCACGACGGCGAGGATCGGGGATGATTGCGATCGATCACCTCATCGTCGCACCCATCGTGATCCCGGCTTTGGCCGCGCCGCTGGCATTGCTGGCGAGGCGGCGTCGTCGCTGGATCGGGGTGATGGCGTCGTTCGCGGGATGCGTCGCCATGCTTGCGGCGGCTCTCGCCTTGTTCGGGATCGCCGCGGACGATGCCATCCGCGCCTACGCGATCGGCAACTGGCCGGCTCCGTTCGGAATCGTTCTGGTACTGGATCGGCTGTCGGCCGGGATGCTGGTGCTCGCGGCGGGGCTGGCGCTCGTCGTGCTGATCCATGCGGTGATCACGGGCGCGGACCGGCGCGGATGGCATTTCCACTCCCTGTTCCAGTTCCAGCTGCTCGGCCTGAACGGCGCCTTCCTCACCGGCGATCTGTTCAACCTGTTCGTTTTCTTCGAGGTGCTGTTGATCGCCTCCTACGGGCTGATGCTGCACGGGCAGGGCGCGGCCCGGATGAAGGCGGGGATCGGCTATGTCGTCATCAACATCGTCGGATCGGCGCTGTTCCTGATCGCGCTGGGGCTGCTCTACGGGCTTACCGGCACGCTCAACATGGCCGATCTGGCGCGGCGGGTGGCGAGTCTGGGGCCGGAGGATCAAGGCTTGATCCGGATTGCCGGCCTGCTGCTCGCGGCGGTGTTCGGGCTGAAGGCCGCGATCGTGCCGCTCCATCTCTGGCTGCCGCGTACTTATGCCGCGACGATGCCGGTCGTCGCCGCCTTGTTCGCGATCCTGACGAAGGTTGGCGTGTATGCGATGATCCGCGTCGTGCCGCTGGTCTTCGGTGACGATGCCGGCGCGGCCGCGTGGGTGCCGGCACCGTGGCTTCTCCCTGCCGCGGCGTTGACCGGGATCGTCGGCTTCATCGGCGTGCTGGCGGCACGAGGAATGCGCGAACAGGCGGCGTTCGCGATCCTGGGATCGACGGGAACGCTGCTCCTCGCGCTCGGGGGCTGGACGCCGACGGGAACGGCGGCGGCCCTCTACTATCTGGTCCATTCGACGCTGGCCGGCGCCGCCTTGTTCCTGGCTGCGGACGTGACGCTGCGGCGGCGCGGCCAATTTGGCGATGCCGCGACGGCGGGCCCGCGCTTCGCCGGGCAGCAGGCGGCGGGGCTGCTATACCTTGCCGCGGCGATCGCGGTCGTCGGTCTGCCGCCGCTCTCCGGGTTCGTCGCCAAGCTGTTCGTCCTTCAGGCGACGTTCGCGCTGCCCGGATGGTGGGCGATCTGGGTGACGGTGCTGGGCACCACCCTGATAGGTGTGGTGGGCTTTTCCCGCACCGGCAGCACGATCTTCTGGAAGGCTGACTGTCGTGCCGATCCGATAGCCGGGCCGGCGCGGCACGCGGCCGAAATGGCGGCGCCCGCCCTGCTGATCGCTCTGCTCGGTCTGCTGACGATCGGCGGCGGATGGGCGACTGCGCAGGCGCAGGCAGCCGCGGCCCAGGTCTTCGCCCCGGCGCGCTACGTCGCCGCGGTGCTCGGCGGGGAGCGGCCGTGAGGAAGCGGATCCTGCCCCACCCGGCGCTGTCGGCTCTGCTGTTGATCGTCTGGCTGCTGCTGGCCAACCGGGTCAGCCCCGGCACGATCCTGCTCGGCGCCGCGTGGGCCGTTGCGCTGCCGAAGTTCACGCAGCCATTCTGGCCGGATCGCCCCCGGCTGCGCTTTGGCCGCGCGCTGGCGGGTTACATCGTCGTGGTCGCCTACGACATCGTCGTCGCCAACTTCCAGGTGGCACGGCTCGTCCTGTTCCGGCGGAATCGCGGTCTGCGCTCCCGCTGGCTGGTGATCCCGATCGACCTTTCGACTGCGGAGGCGATCACCGTGCTGGCCGGGACGATCAGCCTGACCCCCGGCACCGTCACCGCCGATATCTCGGCCGACGGCCGCACCCTGCTGGTCCACGCGCTGGACGTTCGCGACCCCGACGCCGAGATCTCGCGAATCAAGGCGCGGTACGAGGCGCCGCTGGCGCGGGTGTTCGCGTGATCGCCTTCGCCCTTCAGGTTGCTGCCGGGTGCGTCGCGCTGGCGCTGCTGCTGAACGGCTGGCGGCTGCTGCGCGGGCCATCCCTGGCCGACAGGATCGCTGCGCTGGATACGATGGTGATCAACGTCATCGCATTGATCGTGTTGATCGGGATGCATAGCGGCAGCGGCACCTATTTCGAGGCGGCTTTGCTGCTGGCGATGGTCGGCTTCGTCAGCACGATTGCGTTCTGCAAGTTCCTGCTGCGCGGAGACATCGTGGAATGAGCGGCGTTGCTGATCTGCTGGCATCGGCGCTGATCCTGATCGGCGCAGGCTTCGTCCTGATCGGCAGCTGGGGCCTGGTCCGCCTGCCCACCATCCTTGAGCGGCTCCACGCGCCGACGAAGGCCACCACCCTGGGGCTCGGCGCGCTGCTGATTGCAGCGATGCTGTTTTCCCGCCTGCGGCTGGGGGTGTGGACGGTGCATGAATTGCTGATCCCCCTGTTCCTGTTCCTCACCGCGCCGATCTCGGCCAACATGATCGCCAAGGTTCATCTTCACCGGCAGCGCACCGGCGCGGAAGGCGACAGGCCGGGTCTGGCCGGATCGCCGCCCCCACCGGATGACGAGGGCGACTGGGCGACGTTCGCCGCGCCGGAGGAGGGCGCCTCACGCCTGCCGGCCGGGGACTGAGGGATTGTGGGGCGTTGTACAGGGTTCGGAGTCTCCGTACGCTGCGCACATGCAACGCCGTGCTCCGATCCTGATCCTGCTGGCCGTCGGCACGCTTCCGCTCGGCGGCTGCGTCGCAGGGATGGCGGCAAGCGCGGTCGGCATGGCGGCGCGCGGCACCCGATCCCCGCCGACGGCCATGCAGGCGTCGCGTGCGGAAGTGGTGAAGGCGTGCAGCGATCGCGCGGCGCAGGGTGGGGCGGTGCACATCATCGACGTTACCCAGCCCACGCCCCGCAAGATGGTCGTTTGGGGAACGGTGGACGATGGCAAGGAACGGCGTTCCTTCCAGTGCACCTACGGTAGCCAGATCACCGGCTTCCGGCTGCGTGCGATCAAGCCGATGCGCTGATCCGCCGACGGCCGCAAAGGTCGCCGGTGTATCAATTCAGGGGGAGGTGGTGCACCGGGAGGAGGTGCATCATCGAGCGGACTGTTCACAACCCTTGAAGGCTGGCGCCGATGCCTTTTGGGGCACCTCACTAGCTCCGCCCTCCCCCGTGAGCGCCTCCTAAAAACCTGAACCAACTCGATCCTGCCGCTCCCCCAATTTCCCGGATAGCGGGAGCGGCGGCCGATTGTCGTTCCTGAAAGATCACGACCCGGAAACTCCCTCGCGGCGGCCGGCTCCCTTTTTGCTACGCCTGACTCCAGAGGAGCGTCCACGGCGGGTGGAGGAGGCAGGACGACGATCCGTTTCGGCCTTTGAGGAGCATGTACCTGCTGAGGGAAGAGGACGATTGAGCTGCTGCCGGTTCGATGGACAGGAGGTTAAGCTACCTGCGCCTGCCGCTCGAAGTCCATGGGGCTGAGATAGCCCAGGGTCGAGTGCCGGCGCGTCGGATTGTAGAAGCGCTCGACGTAGTCGAACACGTCGGCCTTCGCGTGATTGCGCGTGCGGTATGTCTTCCGCCCGACGCGTTCGGTCTTCATCGAGGAGAAGAAGCTCTCCATCGCGGCGTTGTCCCAGACGTTGCCCGACCGGCTCATCGAGCAGGTCACGCCGTTGTCGGCCATCAGCCGCTGGAACTGCTCACTCGTATATTGGCTGCCCTGGTCCGAGTGGTGCAGCAGGGCGTCGGGCTTCCCGCGCCGCCAGATCGCCATCATCAGTGCGTCGGTGGCGAGCTGAGCAGTCATGGTGTCGCTCATCGACCAGCCTACCACCCGGCGGGAGAACAGGTCGATGACGACGGCAACGTAGAGCCAACCTTCAGCAGTCCAGATGTAGGTGAAGTCGGCGACCCACCTCTGGTTGGGCGCCTCGGCCGTGAACTGGCGGTCGAGGATGTTGTCGGCGATGACCGACCGCAGGCCATCGTCCTTCGGCAGGCCACGACGCCGCGGGCGTGCCTTCAGGCCGTGAACACGCATCAGCCGCTCGATGCGATGCAGGCCACATGACAGGCCTTCGGCCAGAAGGTCGTGCCAGACGCGACGCGCACCGTATGTCCGATAGCTGGAGATGAAGCTGGCGCGAACCTTCGCGCCGAACTCCTCGTCGCTCCGGGCGCGAGCACTGGGTGCGCGAACCAACCAAGCATGAAAGCCGCTGCGCGAAACACCGAGCGCTTCGCAGATCCACGATACCGGCCAGGTCCCTCGGTGCTTCGCGATGAACTCGAACCTCATATCGAGTCCCTGGCGAAGTAGGCCGCCGCTTTTTTTAGGATGTCGCGCTCAGCCTTCATCCGAGCCAACTCGCGGCGCAGCCGCTCAATCTCCTGCTGCTCGGGCTTCATCACGCCGTGACCGGGAAACGCTGATCCAGGGTCGGCCACCTGCTCACGAACCCACTTGCGCAGCACGTTCTCGTGCAGATCCAGATCGCGTGCCGCCTGTGATACCGCCACGCCTCGCTCCCGCACCAGCTTCACCGCCTCGAGCTTGAACTCGCGGCTAAACTTCCGTCGTTGCATCTCCATCCTCCGGTTCCCAAAACACCCTATCTCGGTGTCCACGGAACCGGCAGCAGCTCAAATGAGCGCGGCCTAGCTGAAGCGAGAGAGCTAGCCGCCCAAATGCGGGCGGCGGTCCGCAACGGCATTGATCCTAAGTCGGTGCTGAAGCCTAAGCACGATCCTGCGGCCATGACGTTCAAGGCGTATGCCGAGCACTACATTGAGCACCTTCGCGCGACGCCCCGCAACGGCAAGGTGCGCAACTCCAAGGCCGTTGACCAGTGGCCTTCCACGCTGGCGAAGTGGGT
>NZ_JAQGLK010000103.1 GCF_028292925.1 Sphingomonas bacterium | reverse complement strand
GCCCAGAAATGGCTGCCGATCCACGCGCTCAGCGACGTGTTCCCGATCCCCAGCGACAACTCGGTCAGCTGCGTGCCGCGCAGCCATTCGGTAAATGCATAAAGCAGATCGCCTATCGAGGGCATCGGAGCATGGTCCCTTACATTTCAGGCCCGGCGTGCGCCGCGGTCCTGCCCGGTCATTCGTTACTAACAGAATGTGTCGAGAGAAAATCCTGCCGCGCCTCCGCCACTGCCGGTGGCCTTGGCAGGTGGCACAGCCGCCGCCCCGGTTCCCGAACGGGCATCCCTCTGATCGAGCAGGTAGCGTACAGGTCGCACTGTTGTCAAAAACAACTGACATTCGGTTCAAGCCGTTGTCAAACCAACCAACCACCTTTAGGTCGGGCGCAACGACGGGGATGCGGGTGGCGCGGCAGCCCGCAAGCCTCAGCACATCGGGAGGCGATTGCGCATGCGTCTAGCAAGGGGCCTCGGGCTGGTCGCGACGGTGATGTCGCTGACCGTCTCGGGTGCGGCCGCCGCTGCGGCGGCGCAGGACGGTGACTGGCGGACGATTAACCGCGATCTTGCCGCCACGCGCTATTCGCCGCTGGATACGATCAATCGCGGCAACGTTTCGAAGCTCGCGCTGGCCTGGTCCTACCCGATGCGCGCCTATGGCACGCAGGTGCCGCTGGTTATCGGCAGCGTGATGTATTTTCCCGCCGGCAACCGCATCGTGGCGCTGGACGCCGACACCGGCAAGGAAATCTGGACGCACACCGAGGTGAAGCCGGCGGGCGGCCCCGGCGGCAACATCTCGACCCGCGGCGTCGGCTACTGGCCGGGAGATGCGAAGACGCCCGCGCGGATCCTCGTGATGATCGGAACGCGCATGCTGGCGCTCGATGCGAAAACCGGCGCGCCGGTCGCCAGCTTCGGCGAAGGCGGCTACCTGACCGTGGGTGTCGGCTATGGCGGGACGCCGACAATCTACCAGGATATCGCGGTGATCGGCGCTGCGACGCAGGAAAACCCGACCGGGGTTCCCGGCAACCCGCGCGCCTTCAATATCCGCACCGGCAAGAAGCTGTGGGAGTTCCAGACCGTTCCGCTCGCCGGGCAGAAGTACAACGAGACATGGGGCGAGGGCTGGAAAGGCCGGTCGGGCACCAACATGTGGGCCTTCGCCGCGCCCGTCGACGAGAAGCGCGGCCTGATCTATCTTCCGATCAGCTCGCCCTCGCCTAACTACTGGGGCGGCAGCCGTCCCGGCACGAACCTGTTCGGCAATTCGATCGTCGCCGTCGATATCAGGACCGGGAAATATCGCTGGCACTTTCAGACGGTCCATCACGACCTGTGGGATTCGGACATGCCGACCGCCGGCGCCCTGATCGACGTCAAGATCGGCGGCAGGACGCGCCCGGCGATAACCCACGTCGGCAAGACCAGCCTGTTCTACGAACTGGATCGCACCACTGGCCGTCCGCTGATGGACGTCGAGGAGCGGCCGGTGCCCAAGGGGGACGTGCCCGGCGAATATTACCACCCGACCCAGCCCTTTCCGGTCAAGACGCCACCGCTCAGCCGCGTCGCGATGACCGAAAAGGACATGGTGACGGCCGCCGACACGAACCCCGAGCATGCGGCAGCGTGCCGGGTGCTGTGGGACAAGAGCGGCGGCTTTTACAATGCGGGCCAGTACACGCCGTTCCTGTTCCACAAGGATGGCGATCCGCCGCGCTCGACCATCCAGTTTCCCGGCGGAATCGGCGGGATCAACTGGGGCGGGGTCGCGGCCGATCCGAAGACCGGCATCGTCTATGTGAACGCGCAGGATACGTCGCTGGTCGGGTGGACGGAGAAGCGCGATCCCTCGATCCGCTACAGCTTCGATGCGGACGCGACCGACCAGCCGTATGACCGCGCCAGCATCAACGGAAAGGGGCCGTTCTTCACCTTTGCCGCTCCGATCAGCGGCAAGTATGACGAATCGGGCAAGGCGATCGGCACGACCGCGCCGTGCTACAAGCCGCCTTGGGCGCGCCTCACCGCCGTCGATGCCAATACCGGCCAGATCAAGTGGGCGGTTCCGCTCGGCCTGTACGAGGACATGCCGGCGGGCAAGCAGCTGCTCGGCAACTCCGGCAGTGCGGGCCCGACGGTAACGGCGGGCGGGCTGGTGTTCGTGGGCGCGACGAACGACAAGAGGTTTCGCGCGTTCGATGCAGGGACAGGGCAGCAGCTCTGGGAAGCGAAGCTCGATAACAGCGCCAATGCGAACCCGATGAGTTATCGCGGGCGCAGCGGGAAGCAATATGTCGCGATCAATGCAGGCGGGGCAATCGTTGCCTATTCGCTGCCCTGATTCGAGATTAAAGGAGAGGATATGGCGGGGATGGACAAATATCTGAAGCTGGCTGCGGCCGCGGCGATCGCGATCGCCGGGGCGGGTTCGGCACCGGCGCAGCAGGCGGGCCGGACGGCGGCGAAGGCCGTCAAGCAGCCGGCGCGCATCGACGGCAAGCCGAACCTCAACGGTATCTGGCAGGTCATGAACAGCGCCAACTGGAACCTGGAGCCGCACTCGGCGGCGGCTGCGCCCGCCGCCGCGCGGCTCGTCGGGGCTATCGGGGCGATCCCGGCTGGCCTCGGCGTGGTCGAGGGCGGCCAGATCCCGTACAAGCCCGAAGCGCTCGCCAAGCGGGACGAGAACCGCAGGAACGCCCCGGCCTGGGATCCGGAAGCCGCGTGCTACCTGCCGGGCCTGCCGCGCGCGACCTACATGGATCACCCGTTCCAGATCATCCATGGCGACAACAAGGAACTGCTGTTCGCCTATGAGTATCATGGTGCGAACCGCGCCGTGGCGATCAAGGCGGTCGAGGTTCCGCCGATCGATACCTGGATGGGCACGTCCTTCGGTTCGTGGGAAGGCGACACGCTCAAGGTCGTCACGCTGGCACAGGCGCCGGGCGACGTGAAGCTTCCGGCCGGGAAGATGCAGGAGAACGGGGTCACCTGGCTCGATCGTTCGGGCAACTACCTGACCTCGACCGCCACGGTGACCGAGCGGTTCAAGCCGGACGGCCCGGACCGGATGATCTACGAGGCCACGATCGAGGATCCGTCGATCTACACGCGCCCGTGGAAGATCACGATGCCGCTGTACCGCCATGCCGAGCCGAACGCCCAGTTGCTCGAGTTCAACTGCGTTCCGTTCTCCGAGGAGCTGCTGTATGGCGATCTCCTGGCAGAAAAAGACAAGTATCCGAAGAAGTAATCGGAAGGCCGTGATCGGCCGCAAACCGTGAAGGAGTTACAATCGTGCGTATGAAAGCCTGGCACGCCGCCACGATCGGTGCTGCGTTGATGATGGGCGGTGCAGGCGTTGCCTGGGCCCATCACTCGTTCGCCGCGGAGTTCGACACCAACAAGCCGGTAAAGCTCGAGGGATCGGTGACGAAGTTCGAGTGGGTCAATCCGCACTCGTGGATCCACATCTCGGTTCCCAAGGATCCGCGGACGGGCAAGCCGGCCACGTGGCGTGTCGAGGGCGGCGCGCCGAGCGCGCTGCTGCGCCGCGGCTGGAACCGGAACTCGCTGCCGGCCGGCACCAAGATCATCGTGCAGGCGTTTGCCGCGCGTGATGGCGATGCACGGGCCAGCGCCGCGGACATCAGCTTCCCCGACGGTCGCCAGCTTTCGCTCGGCAACCCCACGACGGAAGCCGCTGCCGCCGCTGCGAAGCGCGCCGGCCAGTAAGCACCGGATTCCGGGCGCGCCCCGGAATATCGGTCGATCGGCTTAGGCGACGCGGCGACCCGCATCAGCCAACGAAGGGCATCGCGACGGGGCTGTACCTCGCCGCGGTGCCCTTTTCGTTGGGGGCGGCACCCGGCGGTGCAGCCCGGCCGGGAACGCCCGAACCGATCGAGGTGTGGCGCCCCTTTCGCGGCGACGGCACAACCGGCTATGTTCGCCGCACTGGGATTGGGGAGCGGGCAATGTTCAAGCGGATCGTGTGCGGCGTGTTTCTGGCAGCGGCGTTCAATGCGCCGCCCGCGCACGCCGGAATGTACCTGACCGGCAACGACCTGTTCGCCGACTGCTCGGTCCCCAAGGACAATGCAGTCTATTTCTCCCGCACCGAACGGTGCACCGGCTTCATCACCGGCGTCGTGGATGCGACCGAGGGGCTGCGCTCGCTCCAGAGCAAGCCTTATTGCGTCCCCCCGGAAGTGACGCTCGGCCAACTGAACGAAGTCGTGCTCGGCTATCTTCAGGCCAATCCGGCCAATCGGTCGCTGGCGGCCTCCGCGTTGGTGATCGCCGCAGTATCGGGTGCGTATGGCTGCGTGGCGTTGATCGGCTAGTTCCCGCCGGCCGGACATGGTCCGGGCGAGGCAAGTCGGCCTCGTGCGCCCGCCCTGCTTGTCGTGGCTGCCGAGGCGGCCGATAGTGCGGCAACGTTCGATTTGGTTGGAGGATGACATGGCGAAGCTTCGGGTGCTGGTGGCGGCGGTAGCGATCGCCGCCGGCGTGCTGCCGATATCCACGCCGGCGCTGGCGCAGCGCGGGGCGTCCGATGCCGAGCGTCTGCGGCGAATGGGCGAGTGCGATACGATCAAGGACGAGACACGTCGCCTCTCCTGCTATGATGCAGCGGTGCGGAGCGGCCGCGCGTCGCTGGGCGCCGGGCAGCAGGGCATGCTGCCGGGGATGCCCGCCGCGCAGCCCCGATCGCCGCAGCAGGCGTTCGGCATGACTCCGGGGCTGGAGCGGGAACTCGGGATCGCGGCGCCCCGCTCGGCGGATGCCGAGGAGATCACCGCGAAAGTCGTCGAAGCGGCCGATCGCGGTGCGGGTATGTGGCGCATCACGCTTGCCAATGGAGCCCGCTGGCAGTTTGCCGAGGGACGGCACGATTTCGTGCCCCCGGCGCGCGGCGCGGACGTTCGGGTCCGCAGGGCGTCGATGGGCAGCTACCTGATGTACGTCGGCAAGCAGCCGTCCGTTCGCGTCGTCCGCATCCAGTAACCCTTCCGGGCGCTGCCGATGATGGCGGCGCCCGTTTCCCGATCCGCACCCGCTGTGTTGCCCCGGCGCCCCGCTGCGCACCGGCCGCCAGCGCTTGCGCACGCGCAACTTCCTGTGCCGGCGCGGGGGCACCGCGATGCCTCGCGAGCGCCACCCCGCGGCGGTGATGCAAAACCGAAACAGTTCGAAACTGAACGCGGGATGACCAGACAGTATGGTTTCCTTGCGCTCATAGGTGGATGCTATCGGCCCGTTCTGACATTTGATGTTAGCCGGTAAATCCGGGGGACGGGACGAGCCGGCGCGCGCGCTGAGACTGGACCGACGCCAAGATCAGAAACGCTAGACGTTTAGGGGAGAATATGTTGACCAACTTTGCATCGCTTGCTCAGCCGGGGGCTGTCCGCGGGACACGCTCCTTCATGGCCGCGGCAAGCTTCGCGGTTCTTGCGGCGTCGCTGGCTCAGCCGGCCTACGCGCAGGACGCATCACCCAACCAGCCCACCGCCGTCGAGCCCGCAACCGCGGCGCAGGATCTGGCGCAGCCGCCGATCAGCACGGCGCCGGTCGGTTCCGCCGCCACGCAGGACATCGTCGTCACCGGTTCGCGTATCACGCGCCGTGACTACAACGCCAACAGCCCGATCGTGACCGTCGATGACAGCCTGCTCGAGCAGGCGGCGACGACGTCGATCGAGTCCAACCTCAACAAGTTGCCGCAGTTCACGCCGGCCACCGGCCGCACGCCCACCACCTCGGGCGGCGACATCCAGCCGACCGCGCGCAACACGCCGGGTTCGACCGCGGTCTCGCTGCGCGGCATCGGCGCCAACCGCACGCTCGTGCTGATCAATGGCCGCCGCGCAACCCCGTCGGATGCCACCAACACCGTCGACATCAACACGATTCCGGCCGCCGCGATTGAGCGGGTCGAGATCATTTCCGGCGGTGCCTCCTCGACGTACGGCGCGGATGCCGTCGCCGGCGTCACCAACTTCATCATGAAGTCGAAGTTCACCGGCCTCGAGCTGGACGGCCTGGTCAGCCTCAGCGAGGCGGGCGACAATTTCGAGTATCAGGTGTCCGGCATCATGGGCACCAACTTCGCGGACGAGCGGGGCAACATCTCGATCGCGTTCCAGGCCAACGAGCGCAAGCGCGGCTACAACCGCAACCGCTCCTGGTACAAGGATCTGTGGGCCAACCCGAACATCGGCGGCACCGGCTTCATCCCCAACGGTTACGGCGGCATCCAGTTCAGCCCGGGCAATCCGCCCAGCCAGGCGGTCCTGAACAGCCTGATCCCCGGCAACCCGCAGGTTCCGAACACCTTCCCGAACTACGTCTATGTCAATCCGTCGAACCAGACGATCTTCAGCGGGTTCGACTATGT
This sequence comes from Sphingomonas bacterium, assembly GCF_028292925.1. Lineage (GTDB taxonomy): Bacteria > Pseudomonadota > Alphaproteobacteria > Sphingomonadales > Sphingomonadaceae > JAQGLK01. Next base: position 5,850 of record NZ_JAQGLK010000103.1, on the reverse strand, counting down.
CGCTCGCGGTGGCGCGATCGACGCGATCGGTGTGGACGGGTATCGCACGAAGCGGACCGCGGCTGGCGATCTCGACTCGAACTTCGTCGATGCGCTGACCGTATCGCCGCTGACGCGCTACAACGCGTTCGTTCAGGGCAATTACGAGATCACGGACGGCGTCGAAGCGTTCTTCCAGGGCAATTTCAGCAACAACTCGACCGCGAGCGTGCAGGAGCCTGCCCCGGTCGTGAACGGCTGGAATGCGAGCGTTCCGTACAACTCCCTCGCGCCGCAGGCCGATATCCCGCAGGAACTCCGGCTTCTGCTCAATTCCCGGCCTAACCCGAACGCGCCGTTCACCGTGTTCCAGATGCTGCCGTTCAACCGTGAATCGTTCGGCGACGTCTACTCGTACAACCTGACCGCGGGTCTGCGTGGCCGGATTCCGGGCATCGACTGGACGTATGAGATCTACGGTTCGCAGGGCAAGACGCAGAGCTCCGTGACGCAGAAGGGCTTCGGCTCGCTCCAGCGTTATCGCGCGCTCGTCAGTGCGGTGCAGACGAACGCCGCGGGCGTTCCGATCCTCGCCGCGAACGGCCTGCCGATCCCGCTGAACTTCGGCGCGGGCTTCGTCGGCCAGGGCAACCGCGAGCAGGGCGGCTTCGCGTCCTCCACGGCGACCTGCACCACCGGCCTCAACCCGTATTCGCAGACGACCGTCAGCAACAACTGCCTCGAGGCGATCAAGGCGGACATCAAGACCCGTTCCGAGATGCATCAGACGGTGTGGGAAGGTAACGTTCAGGGCAAGCTGATCGACCTGCCCGCTGGTGAACTGCGGACGGCACTCGGCGCGAGCTATCGTTCGAACAACTATGTCTTCGAGAACGATACGCTGGTTACCCAGGGTCGTTCGTTCCTGGAGCAGTCGATCGGTCTCTACCCGGCGGGTAATTCGGCCGGCAAGATCAACGTGACCGAGTATTTCGGCGAGCTTCTCATCCCGATCCTCAAGGACGTTCCCGCGATCCAGGAGTTCAACCTGGAACTGGGCGGTCGTCTGTCGGACTACAGCACCACCGGGAACAGCTACACCTACAAGATCCTGGGCGACTGGAAGGTCAACGACTGGATCCGCATCCGCGGCGGCTATAACCGTGCCGAGCGTGCTCCGAACGTTGCCGAGCTTTACCTGGCTCTGGAACAGAACTTTGCGGTGGGTGCCGGCGGCGACGTCTGCTCGCGTCGTAACGCTCAGGGCTGGTCGGCCAATCCGGCAGTCAACCCGAACGCAGCCCGCGTCGAGGCGCTCTGCCGCGTGCTGATGAACCGGGCGAGCCCCACGGCCGCGACCCAGTTCTATGACAGCGGGGCGGTTCAGCCGGCTCCGGGCGATGGGTTCGTCTTCCCGTCGCTGCAGGGTAACGCCAGCCTGACCCCGGAAACCGCGGATACGTGGACCGCCGGTCTCGTCCTGTCGTCGCCGTTCCAGTCCGACTTCCTTCGCCGCCTGCGGCTCAGCGTCGACTATTATAACATCAAGGTCGACGATGCGATCGGCGAGCAGTCGGTGCAGATCGCGCAGCGCCAGTGCTTCGATACGCAGTTCAATGCGACGCTGACTGCTGACTCGCCGTTCTGCACGGGCATCAATCGCAATGCGGATGGTGGCCTGGGCAACGTGATCCGTACGTTCTTCAACAACGGCCGGTTCCGTACCTCGGGCATCGACGCTCAGCTGGATTGGTCGTTCCCGGTCGGCCCCGGCGTGTTCAACCTGAACGTAGCCGTCAACAAGCTGCTGAACCTCAAGTCGTCCGAGCTCGACGTTCTCCCGCTCATCGACTTCAAGGGTACGCTCGGGCCGACGCAGAACGGTCTGAACGGCGGCGCCTACTCCTGGCGTTCGTTCACCACGGTGGGCTACACGCTGGCCGGCGCCAACCTGTCGCTGCAGTGGCGTCATCTGCCGAGCATCGAGCAGCAGGCTGCTGTAACGACGCCGACCCGGAACACGATCACCGGCTACCCCAAGTATGACCTGTTCAACCTGCTCGGCAGCATTGCCGTCACGCCGGACGTCGTGCTTCGGGGTGGTGTGGAGAACCTGTTCAACAAGCGGCCGCCGCTCGGGGGCGTCAACACCGCCGCCAACATCGCGGCGGGGCAGCTGCCCGGCGGATCGTTCAACGCGCAGTTCTACGACACCATCGGCCGCCGCTTCTACGTCGGCGCGAAGACGAAGTTCTAGGCTTCAGCCAAATACGCCTAGCTTCTTGGGGGCGGCCATCCTGGATGGCCGCCCCTTTCTTTTGCGCCGGGCCGCCGCGGATTGCCTGGCGCCGCCGCGCGCCTGCTATGTGTCGCCTCGTCGCCCTGCTTCGAGGAGCCTGCCGCCATGATCGTCCCCCGCGAGAGGCAGACCGGCCGAGATGTCGCCGGGCACTATGACGAGCTGGACGCGGTCTATCGGGAGCTATGGGGCGAGCATGTCCATCACGGGCTCTGGCGGACGGGGCGCGAGACGGTGGAGCAGGCTACCGACGCACTCACCGACATGGTCGCCGCCCGGCTGGGCATTGCGGACGGCGATCGACTTTGCGACATCGGCTGCGGCTATGGGGCGAGCGCCGCCCGCATCGCGGCGCGGCACGGCGCACACGTCACCGGGGTGACGCTCTCCGCCCGTCAGCTGGCCGTCGCTGATCGCCGCGCCGGCACCGTCACCTTCCTCCAGCGCGACTGGCTGGCCAACGGCTTCGCCGATGCGGCGTTCGATCATGCCTATGCGATCGAAAGCAGCGAGCACATGACCGACAAGCAGCGTTTCTTCGACGAGGCCTGGCGCACGCTGCGCCCCGGCGGGCGGCTGGTGGTCTGCGTGTGGCTGGCACGGACGGGCGCGGGGCGGTTCGAGATCGATCACCTGCTGGAGCCGATCTGCCGCGAAGGCCGGCTTCCGGGGATGGGCACGCGCGAGGAGTATGAGGCGATGGCGGTGCGCGCTGGATTCCGTATCGATAGTTTCGAGGATATCAGCCGTCAGGTCCGCCGCACCTGGGCGATCTGTGCGCGGCGCTTTGCTGCGAAGGTACTGACCCGCCCGGATTACATGCGGCTCGTCGCGAGCCGCGGCACCCGCAACCGCAGTTTCGCCCTCAGTGTGCCGCGGCTGATCCTGGCCTATCGCACGGGGGCGATGCGGTACGGCGTCCTGGCGGTGCGCAAACCCTGACCGTCGGCCGGTGCGCCGGTCCGGTTGGCGCCGCTAGCGGGGTAAGGCGGCAGGCGCGGCGGTGCCGCCGCCGCGCGACATGCTCCGCGAACCCTCTGCCATCGCTGCGGCCACGGGCGGGGCGGAGAGGGGCACGGCCGGATCGACGGTCGCCAGCGCGGTGGCCCGCAGCGTCGGGATCGGGGCCGGCTCCGCCTGGCCCGATGGAGTTGCCGGGGCGGTGGGCGCGCCGGCCGCAATCGTCGCCATCCCGTCCACCGGGACCTGCAGCGCGGCGTTGCGGGCGAGCAGGCTTTGCAGGAACGATCGAGGCTTCAACATCAGTTCCTTGGGCTCGACCACATCCAGCCCGAGGGTGCGCGCCATGTCCGCTACGAAGTGGACGCAGTTGCGCCGGTTGAGGTTGTACGATCTGCCGGGGATCGCATTCCACCTCTGCATGACCGCCAGCACCGCCGCATATTGTCCATCGCTCAGCGTCATCCGCCAGTGTGGCCGGCTGTTGCCGACATAGGCCGGGCCAGCCGACTCGATGTCCCCTTCCACCGATCCCATCAGGATGGCGGGGGTAACGCGCTTGGCGGTGAACCCGTAATTGCCGGAAACGGGCGCACCGCCGGCATCCGGTGCGCCTTCCAGCAGGATGAAGGCATGCGGAAAGCTGGAGCCGAATTCGTGCGAATAGAAGGTGATCGTCACGGCGGCCTGCGCGGGAAGCGCGGCGGCGCACAGCAGCAGAAGAGCGAGCAGACGCCGGAGAATCATCGCAACAAGCCTAGCAGGTAAACGACATGAACCTACCCGGCTCGCCCGCCGTCCGGCAACCCGAGCACGGGCGGTTCGTTCCCCGCCATTGCGCAGGCACCGCGGGTGCGTCCATCCGAAGCGGGCCTGCGGCAGGACGTAGATTTTCCATATTCTCTACTGGGCCGACAGAGAATAAAGCTGCTGGCCAAGGAGACTGCATGAAGCGCCATTTCGCCAAGTTCGCCCTCGCGCTCGCCGGCCTATCGGTCGGGGTGTCGAGCATCGTCGTTCCGGCGCTCGCCGCGCCGTCGATCCAATTGCTCAACGTGTCCTACGATCCGACGCGCGAACTCTACCGCGATATCGATGGCGCATTCGCAAAGGTATGGCGCGCGCGGACCGGCCAGACCGTGGAACTCAAGCAGAGCCACGGCGGATCGGGCAAGCAGGCGCGATCGGTGATCGACGGGCTGCCGGGCGACGTGGTGACGCTGGCGCTGGCCTATGACATCGACGAGATTGCCGCCCGGTCGAAGCTGCTGCCGACGAACTGGCAGTCGCGCCTTCCGAACAACTCGGCGCCTTATTATTCGACGATCGTGTTTCTGGTGCGCAAGGGCAACCCCAAGCACATTCGCGACTGGAACGATCTGATCCGCCCCGGCGTCGCCGTCATCACCCCCAATCCCAAGACTTCGGGTGGGGCGCGGTGGAACTACCTGGCGGCGTGGGGCTATGCCCGCAAGACCTATGGCTCGGATGCCAAGGCGCGCGAGTACATGACCCGGCTGTTCCGCAACGTGCCGGTGCTCGATTCCGGCGCGCGCGGCGCAACCACCACCTTTGTCCAGCGCGGCCAGGGCGACGTGCTGATCGCCTGGGAGAATGAGGCGGTGCTGGCGGTGGAGGAGATCGGCAAGGGCCAGTTCGATGTCGTCACGCCGTCTGTATCGATCCTTGCCGAGCCGCCGGTCGCGCTGATCGACAAGGTCGTCGATCGCAAGGGCACGCGCGCTGTCGCCGATGCCTATCTGCGGTTCCTCTACACGCCGGCGGCACAGGAAATTATCGCCCGCAACCATTACCGGCCGCGCAATCCGGCGGTGGCTGCCAAGTATCGCCGCCGCTTCCCGAGCGTGCAGATGTTCACGATCGATCGCAATTTCGGTGGGTGGAAGCGCGTGCAGGCTGCGCACTTTGCCGATGGCGCGATGTTCGACAGGCTTTTCGCAGACGCCAAACGCTGACTCCCTTGGCGCGACTCGGCGGCCCGGCGCTTGCGCCGGGCCGCTTTTTTGTGTGCCGCGGATGCCGGCTTCGATCGGGAACGCGGAGCGGCGGGCGACGGTTGAGCGCGCCATGAACCAAAGCGACGATGCCGGCGTTCCGCCGCTCCGCCACTTTCTGGCCGAGTGGCCGGCGGTGTTGCGGCATCCCTTCTGGGCGCCGGCTTTCCGGCGGATGGCCAGGGCGCATCACGGCAACGGGCAGCAGGTGATGGTGATCCCCGGGCTGCTCGCTGGCGATCTCCTGACGTCGCGGCTGCGGCGAACTCTCGCCTCTGCCGGCTATCGGGTGCGCGGCTGGGGGCTGGGCATAAATTGCGGGGTCCGGCCCGAACTGCTCGACGGGCTGACCCGGCGGCTGGAGGCGAGGGCGGCAGAGGGCGGCCGGGTCGTGCTGATCGGCTGGAGCCTGGGCGGGCTCTACGCGCGCGAGGTCGCCAAGCGCCGGCCCAGCCTGGTCGAGCGGGTCGTCACGCTTGGCAGCCCGTTCCACGGGGATCCGCGGGCGAACCGCGCGTGGCGGCTGTACGAGTGGCTGAACGACCACCCGGTCGACGCGCCGCCGGTGGAGGTGGACCTTCCCGCCAAGCCGCCGGT
>NZ_JAQGLK010000051.1 GCF_028292925.1 Sphingomonas bacterium | reverse complement strand
TCACGCTTGGCAGCCCGTTCCACGGGGATCCGCGGGCGAACCGCGCGTGGCGGCTGTACGAGTGGCTGAACGACCACCCGGTCGACGCGCCGCCGGTGGAGGTGGACCTTCCCGCCAAGCCGCCGGTGCCGACCTTCGCGCTCTGGTCCAGGCGGGATGGAATCGTCGCACCCGCTGCGTCGCGGGGGCTGGCGGAGGAGTCGGACAGGCGGATCGAGGTCGATTGCCACCACATCGATTTCTGCACCCATCCCAACGCCATTGCCGCGATCCTCGCCGCGATCAGCGCAGAAACGGCGCCGCCACCTCCGCCGTCACCCTGAGCGGCCGGCCGCTCGCCCGGTCGATCATCGCCCAGGTGGTGCGGGCGCGGACGTGGACGGTGCCGTCCTCCCCGACGAACTCGACATGCCGATCGAAGCGCGCGCCCCTGGGCGCGTCCCCCACCCACGTCCGTGCGGTGACATGGCCGCCGGGTCCGAGGGCGCGGAGGTAATCGATCTCATGCCGCGTCACGACCCACAGGCGGGCAGCGACCTCGGCGGGATCGGCGACTGCCATCCAGTGCGCGGTCGCCACCTCCTGGATCCAGCGCACCCATACCGCATTGTTGACGTGGCCGATCTCGTCGATGTCCGCCGCGGCTGCCGAAAACCCCAGCGCGAAGAGCGTCCGGTCAACGGGCGGGGGCATCGCCTGCGCCCATCTGGCCGAGCACGAAGGCATAGGCCTCCGCGGTCTCGCGCAATGCTTCGAACCGGCCGGACTTGCCGCCATGCCCTGCGCCCATGTTCGTCTTGAGCAGCAGCAGGTCGTCGCCGATCTTGGTTGCGCGCAGCCGCGCCGCCCACTTGGCCGGCTCCCAATAGGTTACCCGCGGATCGTTGAGGCCGCCGGTGATCAGCATCGGCGCGTATCGCTGCCTGGCGACATTGTCATACGGGCTGTACGACTTGAGCAGATCGAACGCCGCCTTGTCGGTGATCGGGTTGCCCCATTCGGGCCACTCGCCGGGGGTGAGCGGCAGGCTTTCGTCCTGCATGGTGTTGAGCACATCGACGAACGGCACGTCGGCGACGACCGCGCCCCACAGATCGGGATCGGTGTTCGCCACCACCCCCATCAGCTCGCCGCCGGCCGATCCGCCGTTGATCGCGATATTGCCGGCCGCGGTGAACTTGGCGGCGATCAGCCCCTTGGCGGCATCGACGAAGTCATGGAACGTATTCCACCGCTCGGTCGCCTTGCCCTGAAGAGACCAGTCATAGCCCAGATCGTCGCCGCCGCGGATGTGGGCGATGGCATAGGCATAGCCGCGATCGAGCAGGCTGAGCCGCGTGGTCGAGAAGCTGGGCGGGATGGCGTGGCCGTAGGCACCATATGCGTAGAGGAACAGCTTGCCCGTCCCATCCCTGGCGAACCCCCTGGGATAGACGACGGACACCGGGATCATCTTGCCGTCGCGCGCCGGCACCATCAGCCGCTCGGTCGCATAGCGCGACGGATCGTAGCCGGAGGGCACCTCCTGCACCTTCAGCGCCGTGAGCGTCTGCGTGGCGGGCGCATAATCGTACACCGTCGTCGGCGTCACCATCGAGCTGTAGCTCAGGCGGTAGCTGGCCGGATCATATTCCGGGTTGTTCGCCAGCGACGCGGTATAGCTCGCCTCGCCGAACGGCACGCGCGTCTCCTGGCCATCATAGCTACGCAGGCGGATCTGATCGAGGCCGTCGACCCGCTCGCTCAGCACGAGATGCCTGGCAAAGCTGGTTGCCCCGCGCAGATAGACCCGGTCCGATCCCGGGATCACCGTCGTCCACTCGGACGGGCGGGCCGGATCGGCCTCCGCCAGGCGGAAATTGACGTGATCGTCGTTGGTGAGGATCCACAGCTGGCCATGGGCCGAATCCACCGAATATTGCCGCTTCACCTGCCGCGGGCTGACGAGCAGCGGGGGCGCGGTGGGATCGGCGGCGGGCACCAGCCGCACCTCGGTCGTCTGGTTGTCGCCGGTGGCGAGCACGATCCACCGCCGATCCTGCGTGTGCCCGACGCCGACGTTGAAGCCGAGCTCCTCCTTCTCCTCATAGAGGGTGCGATCGGTCTTCGGATCGCTGCCGAGGATGTGGTGCAGCGCGCGGAAGGTGCGCCAATTCTCGTTCACCTCGGTGAACACGATACCCTTGGAATCCGCGCTCCATGCCACCGCGCCGTTGGTGGTGGTGTTGACCGTCTCGATATCGCGGCCGGTTGCCAGGTCGCGAATGCGCAGCGTGAAACGCTCCGCTCCGCTGGCGTCGGAAGCCCAGGCCAGCAGCCGCCCGTCCGGGCTCGGCTCCAGCACCTGCAGCCGGAAATATTCCTTGGCTGCGGCCTCCGCCGGCTCGTCGAGAATGACCTGCGCGTCGCCGGAGCCGGAGGCGGGCTTGCGATACCAGATGCGATACTGCCCACCCGGCTTGAACGCCCACCAGTAGAGCCAGTCGCCGTCCCTTTGCGGTACGCTGGCGTCGTCGTCCTTGATGCGGCCCTTCATCTCGCTGAACAGCGTATCGACCAGCGGCGCCAGCGGCTTCATCGCCGCCTCGAAATAGGCATTTTCCGCCTTCAGATAGTCCAGCACCTCGGCATCGTCGACCTTGGGGTAGCCCTGATCCTTCAGCCAGAAATAGGGGTCCTGCACCGTTATCCCGTGGCGGGTGTAGCTGTGCGGTCGCACCGCGGCGACGGGCGCGGAGGGAAGCGCGGCGGCGGAAAGCTTGACGGGCGTCTGGAGCACGGGGGAAGCCTCGGCTGGATGCGCCGCCGCCAGACAGGCGAGGGCGGGGAGGAACTGGGCGATCAAACGGGGGGCGGCACGCGGCACCAAAGATCCTCGTGGCTGGTGCAAGGTCGGCCCCTCGCTTATCTACGGGGCACCAGAGATAGAGCGGCGAGCCCCCATGTCCACCTACCATGACCGATTGGCCGCGCTGCGAGAGGAGCTGGAACGGCGGCGCCTCGACGGCTTCGTCGTGCCGCTGACCGACGAGCATATGAGCGAATATGTCGGCGCCTATGCCCAGCGGCTGGCCTGGCTGACCGGGTTCCAGGGGTCGGCCGGATCGGCGGTGGTGCTGCCCGCGGCGGCGGCGATCTTCGTCGACGGGCGCTACACGTTGCAGGTGCGTGAGCAGGTCTCCCCCGATCTGTGGAGCTACCAGTCGGTGCCGGAGACGAGCATCGCGCAATGGCTGGAGACGCATGCGCAGGAGGGCGCGCGGATCGGCTACGATCCCTGGCTGCACACGCGCGGCTGGGCGAAGGCGGCCTCCGCGGCGCTGGCGGCGCGCGGTGCCACGCTGGTCGCCGTGGACACCAACCCGATCGATGCGGTGTGGCCGGACCGGCCGGCGCCGTCGGATGCGCGCCTGATCGTTCACCCGGAAGGGCTGGCGGGCCGCAGCTCGGCCGACAAGCGCCAGGAAATCGCCGATTGGCTGGCGATGCGTGGGGCGGATGCGGCGGTGCTCTCCGCGCTGGATTCGATCGCCTGGACGTTCAATGTGCGCGGCGCCGATGTCGATCGCACGCCGGTCGCGCTGGCCTATGCGATCGTCCATGCCGATGCGACCGCGGAGCTTTTCGTCGCGCCGGAGAAGATCGGCGGCGATGTCGTCCAGCATCTCGGCAACGCGGTGACGGTGCGCCCGCGCGATGCCTTCGCCGGTGCGCTGCGGGGCCTGATGGGCAAACGTATCATCGCCGATCCCGAACGCGCGGTGGCGGCGATCTTCTCCGAACTCGAAGCCGGCGGCGCGACGGTTGTCGAGGCGCGCGATCCGGCGGTGCTGCCCAAGGCGATCAAGAACGACGCCGAGATCGCGGGCCACAAGGCGGCGCAATTGCGCGACGGCGCCGCGCTCGCACGCTTCCTGCACTGGCTGTCGGTCGAGGCGCCGGGCGGGTCGCTGACCGAGCTCTCCGCCGCCGATCGGCTGCACGCATTCCGCGCCGAAACCGGGCTGCTGCGCGATCTGTCGTTCGATACCATCTCCGGCGCGGGGCCGAACGGCGCCGTCGTCCATTACCGGGTGAGTGCCGACAGCGACCGGGCGATCACCGCCGATTCGCTCTATCTGGTCGATTCGGGTGGCCAGTATCAGGACGGCACGACCGACGTGACGCGCACCGTTGCGGTCGGCACGCCGAGCGCGGAGATGCGCGATCGCTTCACCCGCGTGCTCAAGGGGCACATCGCGCTCGCCCGGGCGGTCTTTCCGGAAGGGACGCGCGGCGGGCAGCTCGACGTGCTGGCCCGCCAGTTTCTGTGGGCGGCCGGGCTGGATTATGCGCACGGCACCGGCCACGGCGTAGGCGCCTACCTGTCGGTGCACGAGGGGCCGCAGCGCATTGCCAGCGGTGCCGCATTTTCGGGCGGAGACGAGCCGCTGCGCGCGGGCATGATCCTTTCCAACGAGCCCGGCTATTACAAGGCGGGCGAATACGGCATCCGTATCGAAAATCTGATCCTCGTCGAACGGCGGGATGTGGCGGGGGCGGAAAAGCCGATGCTCGGGTTCGAGACGCTCACCTTCGCGCCGATCGATCGCACGCTGATCGATGTCGCGCTACTGGACGGAGGCGAGCGGGGATGGATCGATGCCTACCATGCCGATGTCCTGCGCGTGATCGGGCCGCAGCTGGAGGGTGACGCGCGACAATGGCTGGAGCGGCAGACTGCGCCGCTGGATCGGGAGCAGCGCGGATGAAGCCGACGATGAAATGGCTGGCAGGCGGCGGGTTGCTGGCGCTGGCGGGCGGGGCGCTGATCGCCGGCCGCCGATTGCTGGTGCCGGCAACGCCGCCGCTGGCCGATGCAGCGGCGAAACGCCTGACCGACTTCGATCTCGTCGCGATCGACGGCGCGCCGCTGCCGATGAAACGGTATGCCGGGCAGGTCGTGCTGCTGGTCAACACCGCCAGCTTCTGCGGCTATACCCCCCAATATGACGGGTTGCAGGCCTTGCAGGCGCGCTATGCCGGGCAGGGCTTCACCGTCATCGGCGTGCCATCCGGCAATTTCCTTGGCCAGGAACATGGCTCGAACAAGGAAATATCGGCCTTCTGCGAGGCCAGGTTCGGCATCGAGTTCCCGCTGGCGCAGAAAGGCGACGTGGTCGGCCGGAATGCCCTGCCGATCTATCGCTGGGCGGCGGCGGTGCTGGGCGCCAGGAACCGGCCGACGTGGAATTTCCACAAATATCTGATCGGCCGCGACGGGCGGCTCATCACGGCGTTCGGCACCCGGATCGCGCCGGACAACGCCGCCGTCCGCACCGCCATCGAATTGGCGCTCAGGTCCGTTCCGGCGGAGGCGTAGCGGCGGCAGCAGCAGGCTCCGTCCCGGCGGCGGCCTCGCGGCTCTGCGCCTTGCGGCGTTTCAGATTGTCGCGCAGCGCCGCGGCGAGCCGGCGTTCGCGTTCCTCGTCCCGTGCAACCATGTCCGGATCGTACGGCGGCACGCCCCGATCCCGCAACCCGCCTTGACGGCGCCGCGCGCATTCTCCATAGCGCCGCCTCGCCCGCAGGGGCGGATCTGGCATGCTGCCGTAGCTCAGTGGTAGAGCGCATCCTTGGTAAGGCTGAGGTCGTGAGTTCAATCCTCACCGGCAGCACCAGCATCCCGATCGTCCGCCGATAGCCTCGCCTGTCGAGGCGGGGCCGGACGAGAAGTCCCGGCCCGGCCCAGCCCGCCCGCCTCAGGCGGTCCACCAATCACATCGCGTTGACCATCCGCACCGCCTCGTCGAAGCGGCCGTCGCGTTCGGCGAAGCGGAAGCCGCGAACGCGCTCGACGAGGATTTCGGGCGGCGTCGGCTGCCCGCCGAACAGCGCCATCACCTCATCGATGAAGGCGTCCAGCGGCAGATAGCCATTGCGGGTCGACTGTCCCGGCGTCAGCTCGGTCTGGACGGCGGGCGGGGCAAGCTCGATCACCTCGATCCTGCCGCGGAGCTGTTCGCGCAATGCCACCGTGTAGGAGTGGAGCGCGGCCTTCGTGGCGCTGTACGTCGGCGTGCGGACGAGCGGCACGAACGCCAGCCCCGACGTGACGTTGACGATCGCCGCGTCCGGGCGGCCGCTGAGGTGGTCGACGAACGCGTTGCTCAGGCGGATCGGGCCGAGCAGGTTGGTGACGATCGTGTCCTCCGCATCGCTCAGGTCGCGCGCGGCGCCGATATCCTCGATCCGCATGATGCCGGCATTGTTGACGAGCACGTTCAACGCCGGGTGGTCGCGGATCACCGCCGCCGCGAACGCGGTTACCGCCGCCGGATCCTCAACGTCGAGCGTCACCGCGTGCATGGCAACCCGCCCGGCGATCGTTTCCTCCAGCGGTTCGCGGCGGCGCCCCGCAACGATCACGGTGTTGCCCGCATCGTGGAAGCGGCGGGCGAGTTCGCGGCCGATGCCGGAGCCGCCGCCGGTGATCAGGATCGTGTTGCCCGCAGGATTCATCGTCCGCTCCATCATCGTGTTTCGATCGATCATGGCGCGGCGGCGGCGCGCGTGGCAAGGCCGCCGGCGGGCCCGCGAATGGCGTTGCCGGCCCGCCCCCGCGATTGTGACTGGAACTTTGCGGCATTTTGCGCGATTGAGCGCGATGCCCATCGCCGAACCTGATCCCTTGGTCGCCCCCGCGGCGACCTTGCCGACCCGCGAATTGCTTGAGGCGATCGCCCGTCGGCTTTGCGTGGCTTCCGTCTACAACAAGACGAACGTCACGCTCGCCCCCCACATCGTCTATACCAAGCATGACGAACTGTTCGTCGATGCCGTTCCGGTGGAGCGCGATGGCAAGCCCCCCCGCGAACTGAAGCTCGGCACGTTCAAGCTTACCGGGCTCAGCGACACTGTGATCACCCAGCGCAGCTTCGATCGCTACAACGGCTTCGATCCGCGCGATCCGAAATATGCCGGCGCGACGATCTTCGCGATCGAGGGCTGACGTTTTCGGCACGGGGTTGGGGCCTGAGTTGACGAACGGCGGTTGACCCCGCCGCCGGCTCGGCGGAATGGCAGGCATGCGCTTCTTTTCCGATAATGCCGCCAGCGTCTGCCCCGAGGTGATGGACGCTATCGCCGCCGCCAACCGCGTCGACACCGCTTACGATGGCGACGCGCTGAGCAAGAGCCTGGACGGGGCGTTTTCCGATCTGTTCGGCACCGATGTCGCGGCGCTGTGGGTGGCCAGCGGCACCGCCGCCAACGCGCTGGCGCTCGCCGCCTTGTGCCCGCCGCACGGTGCAGTGGTGTGCCACCGCGACGCACATATCCAGAACGACGAGTGCGGCGCCCCCGAATTCTACACCCACGGCGCCAAGCTGTTCCTGGGCGAGGGGCAGGGCGCAAAGCTTACCGCAGCCGGCGTTGCCGATCTGCTCGCGGGGATCCGCGACGATGTCCACCAGACGCAGCCCGCGGCGATATCGATCACCAACGCCACCGAATATGGGCTGGCCTATACCCCCGACGAGGTTGCCGCCATCGCCGAGGTGGCCCGCGCCCGCAAGCTCGGCCTTCACATGGATGGCGCGCGCTTTGCCAATGCCGTCGCTCATGTCGGCTGCTCCCCCGCGGACGTGACATGGCGCGCCGGGGTCGATGCGCTGAGCTTCGGCTTCATCAAGAATGGCGGAATGTTCGCCGAAATGCTGGTCTTCTTCCGCCCCGATCTGGCGGCGGCGACGAAGTATCGCCGCAAGCGGGCAGGCCACCTGCTTTCCAAGGGGCGGTTCGCCGCAGCGCAGGTGCTGGCGATGCTGGAGGGCGATCTGTGGCTGCGGAACGGCCGCGCGGCGAACGACGGCGCGGCGCGGATCGCGCTGGCGGCTGGCACGCGGCTGATCCACCCGGTGCAGGCCAACGAGGTGTTCCTGGCGGTTGCCCCGGCCGAGGCGGCATCGCTGCGCGCGCAAGGGTTCGACTTCTACGACTGGGGCCCCGGCGAGGCGCGGCTGGTGGTTTCGTGGAACCAGCCGGCGGAGGAGATTGCGGCGCTCGCCACCGCCATCGCCGCCCTCTGATGGCGCTGGCGCGCCCGGTCGGCAAGACGCAGCAGGCACGGATCGCGATCCCGTTCCTGATCGTCACGCTGATCTGGAGCTCGACGTGGATCGTGATCCGCGACCAGCTCGGCGTCGTGCCGCCGGTCTGGTCGGTCAGCTACCGCTTCGCCGCCGCGGCCGCCGGGATGATCGTGCTGGCGCTGATCCGCGGCGATACGTTCCGGATCGGCCGGACGGGGCAGGGCATCGCCGCCGTCTTCGGGCTGTTCCAGGTCGTCCTCAACTTCAACCTGGTCTACCGGGCGGAGGCCTATGTCACCTCCGGGCTGGTGGCGGTCACCTTTTCGCTGCTGATCGTGCCGAACGCGCTGCTCGGGCGGATCTTCCTCAAACAGGGCGTCACCGGCCGCTTCATGGCCGGATCGGCGGTTGCACTGATCGGCGTCGGATTGCTGTTCGCGCACGAGATCGCGGTGGCACCGGCCGGGGGGCACAAGGTAGCGATCGGGCTCGGCCTCACGCTGCTCGGGGTGCTCTCGGCATCGGTGTCGAACGTGATGCAGGGCAGCGCGGTGGCGCGCCCGCTTCCGATGCCCAGCCTGCTCGCGTGGGGGATGCTGTGGGGCACGGCGATGAACAGCCTGCTCGGGCTGGCGACGGTCGGCCCGCCGGTCGGCGATCCACGGCTGCTCTACTGGGCGGGGGTGCTGTATCTGGGGCTGATCGCGTCGGCGCTGGCCTTCACGCTCTATTTCGGGATGATCCGCGTGATCGGGCCCGCGCGCGCCGGCTACGTCAACGTGCTCACCCCGATCCTGGCGATGGCGATCTCCACGATGTTCGAGGGCTATCGCTGGTCGCTGCTGGCGGGCACGGGCGCGGTGCTCGCCTTTGCCGGGCTGCTGATCGCGTTGCAGGCGCGGGGCCGCTAGGCGCTTCTCAGGCCAGCGCGCGCAGCCCTTCGCGATAGGTGGCGAAGCGCGGCCGCCAGCCCAGCGCGCGCCTGGCCTTGCCGTTGGCGACGCGGCGATTCTCCCGGTAGAAACCGAGTGCCATGGCGGAAAGCTCGGCCTGTTCCAGCGTCAGCAGGGGCGGTGGAGCGATCCCGAGCAGATCGCAGCCATATTCGATCACCGCATTCTGGCTGGCGGGCAGATCGTCCGCGAGATTGTAGGCGCCCGGCGGTCCACCGAAGCTGGCACGTACGCCGCGGACGATATCGGCGACATGGACCCGGCTGAAGACCTGCGCGGGCAGGTCGATACGGTGCGCACGGCCGGCGCGGATGCGATCCAGCGGGGAGCGGCCCGGCCCGTAGATGCCGGGCAGGCGAAAGACGCGGACCTGCGGCGCGAGTGCCTGCCACGCCGCGTCCGCCACCGCCCGGGCCGCGCGGCGCCCCGTGCCGGTCGGCGCGGTCTCGTCCACCCAAGCGCCGCCGGCATCGCCGTACACGCCGGTGGAGGACAGGTAGCCGATCCATTCCGCCCCGCTTCGCTTCACATCGTCGCCGTGGCGGACGAGCACCGGATCCACCCCATCCTCCGGCGGCACCGAAGAAAGGATGTGCGTCGCCTGCGCCAGGGCGGCGCGGATGGCCGCGATGTCGTCGAAGGCGATGGCGCCGTCGCGCGCGGTGCGGCGGGTGCCGGCGACCTGCCAGCCATCGCCGCGCAGCGCCGCGGCAAGGTGGCTGGCCGTGTAGCCCAGGCCGAAGATAAACATGCGCGACATGGCGGGTTGGTTACCGCAGCGGAGGCGGCAGCCAAAGCCCGCATTGTCCACTCCGCATTGTCCGCGTGACCGGCCGGCCCTAGATGTGGGGCATGCTCGACATCCAGAATGCCGCCGGCGCCGCGCCGCATGCCATCCGCCGCGAGGACTATCGTCCGCCCGAGTGGCTGGTGCCGGAAATCGCGCTGGACTTCGATCTCGATCCCACCGCCACGCGGGTCGCCGCGCGGCTCGAGGTGCGGCGCAATGGCGACCACCGTAGCCCGCTGCGGCTGGACGGCGATGGCCTGCGCCCGCGCGGGGTCCGCGTCGACGGGCAAGATGCCGTCTGGCGGATGGATGGATCGACTTTGGCGATCGAGTTGACGGGCGACGCCCATGTCATCGAGACCGAGGTCGAGATTTCGCCTGCCGCCAATTCGCAGCTGATGGGGCTCTATGCCTCTGGGGGCATGCTGTGCAGTCAGTGCGAGCCGGAGGGCTTCCGCCGGATCACCTTCTTCCCCGATCGCCCGGACGTGCTCAGCCGCTACACGGTGCGGATGACGGCGGACGAATCGCTCTTCCCGATCCTGCTGGCCAATGGCGATCGGGTGGGGGCGGGCACGGCCGCGGGTGGACGGCACTGGGCCGAATGGCGCGATCCCTTCCCCAAGCCCGCCTACCTGTTCGCGATCGTCGCCGCCGATCTGGCCGCCAACCGCGACAGCTTCACCACGATGTCCGGGCGCGAGGTGGCGCTGGCGATCTGGGTGAAACCCGCCGATCTGCCCAAGACCGAACATGCCATGGCATCGCTGAAGGCCGCGATGGCGTGGGACGAGCGCGTATATGGCCGCGAATACGATCTCGGCGAGTTCAACATCGTCGCGGTTGCCGATTTCAACTTCGGGGCATTGGAGAATAAGGGCCTCAACATCTTCAACTCGCGATACATCCTGGCCGATCCGGATACCGCGACGGATG
>NZ_JAQGLK010000035.1 GCF_028292925.1 Sphingomonas bacterium | reverse complement strand
GCCGCCGCGCCGGCCGCCGCCGCCGAGCCGCCGATCGAAGCCGAGACGATCGTCGTCACCGGATCGCGCATCGCCCGTTCCGGCTTCTCCGCGCCGACCCCGGTCACGGTGGTCGGCACCGAGCGGTTGCAGGCGCTGGCGATCACCAACGTCGCCGACGCGCTCAATCAGCTGCCGAGCTTCCGTGCATCTTCCTCGCCTTCCAACCAGCAGACCTTCGGCGGCAACGTCGGTGCGCGCGTGCTCGATCTTCGGGCGCTCGGCGCGCCGCGGACGCTCGTCCTCGTCGATGGGCGGCGCTTCGTACCGAGCACGTCCGAAGGGACGGTGGACATCAACCTGATCCCGTCCGGCCTGGTTCAGCGAACCGAGGTCGTCACCGGGGGCGCCTCCGCCGTCTATGGCTCGGATGCCGTCGCCGGTGTCGTCAACTTCATCCTCAACCGCAAGTTCACCGGGCTGAAGGCGGAGATTCAGGGCGGCATTTCGGAGCGGGGCGACGATTCCAACCAGTTCGTCAGCGTCGTTGCCGGCACCGCCTTCGGCGAGCGCGGCCATACGGTATTCGCCGGCGAGTACGAGAATAACGGGGGGCTGGCCGGCTGCTACGAGGCGCGCGACTGGTGCGCCCAGGAACGATCGATCGTCGGCAACAACCCCGCCGGCAATCGCGGCCAGCCGTCCAGCATCATCACGTCAGACGTGCATCCGTCGACGGTGTCGCCGGGCGGGCTGATCAACCGCTCGCTCAACGCCGCCGGCCAGCCGATCTACGCCAACGTCGCCAACGATCCGCTGCGCGGCGTCAAGTTCAACGCCGATGGTACGCCCGGGCGCTTCGTCTATGGCGATTTTGCCGGTCCGCTGTTCATGATCGGCGGCGACGGGCATCGCCGCAACCCGTATCTTTCCAGCCTGCTGCTGAAGGTGCCGGTCGAGCGGTACAGCTTCTACAACACGACCACCTACGAACTGACCGATGCGATCAGGACCTATGTCGACCTGTCCTATGGCCGGGTGAAGGGCACGACCTTGTCGTCCACCTTCCGCGACTTCAACGGATCGCTGATCGGCAACCTCAAGGTCGACAACCCCTACCTGCCGGCCTCGATCGCGCAGACGATGCGCGCCAACAACATCGCGCAGGCGACGTTCGGCCGCTCGGGCTTCGATCTCGGCAGCCCGCAGGCCGTGTCGACCACCAAGACCTATCGCGGCGTCGCCGGGGTGGACGGCACGATCGGCGGCGGCTGGCGGTGGGATGCCTATTACCAGTATGGCCGCACCGATTTCACGCAGATCAACACCAACGATCCGATCAACGGCAACCTGCGCAAGGCGTTCGATGCCGTGCGCCGCGCCGATGGATCGATCGTCTGCCGGGTCAATGCGGATGCCAGCACCGCCAATGACGATGCCGCCTGCGTGCCGATCAACCTGATCGGCGAGGGGCGGTTCGGCGATGCGGCGCGCGCCTACGTGCTCGGATCGGGCTTCCAGAAGACGCGCAACACCCAGCAGGTCGCCGCCGTCAACCTGAGCGGCGATCTGTTCAAGCTGTGGCAGGATCGGTCCGTATCGCTGTCCGTCGGCGGGGAATATCGCCGCAACACGATCAGCGGCACCACCGATCCGATCTCTGCGGTCAATGGCTTCTGGGTGCTGAACGGCTCGGCCACGAACGGCAAGCAGACCGTGAAGGAGGCCTATGCCGAGACGATCGTGCCCCTGCTGCACGATCTGAGCTTTGCCAACAATCTCGAGCTGAACGGCGCGGTGCGCTACACCGATTACAGCAACAGCGGCACCGTCACGACGTGGAAGGTCGGCGGCGTGTACGAGCCCGTTCGTGCGGTTCGGCTGCGCGTCACGCGATCGCGCGATATCCGGGCGCCCAACCTCAGCGAACTGGTCGGGCCGCAGACCAAGACGACGATCGGGCTGACCGACCCCGTTACCGGGCTGCAGGCCAATCCCGTGCTGATCCGCGGATCCAACCCGCTGCTGGACGTGGAGAAGGCGGACAGCTTCACCGCAGGCATCGTGCTCTCGCCCACCGGCGGGTTCCTGTCGCGGATGCGGCTGTCGGTGGATTACTTCAACATCAAGGTCGACGATGCGATCGGCCTGCTCGGCGCGCAGACGCTGGTGCAGCGTTGCGCCCAGGGCGCGACGGAGTTCTGCGGGCTGATCGTGCGTGATGCGTCGAACACGGTGACGCAGGTGTCCGATATCCTGCTCAACGCCAATTCGGTGAAGACCAAGGGCTTCGACATCGAGTTCGACTATCGCCAGTCGCTCGGTGACATCGGCGATCTCGCGCTGCGTGCGCTGGCGACGATTACCGAGGATCTGATCACCACCGACAGCGCCGGTTCGCTCGACCGCGCCGGGCAGACCGGATCGCGCGCCGGCACCGTTTTGGGCGTGCCGGATTATACCATCAACGGCCTCGTCACCTACACCAAGGGGCCAGGTTCGCTCACCTTCCAGGGCCGCTACATCCCGTCGGGCAGCTACAATGTCAGCTTCGTCGGGCCGGACGATGAGAATTACGCGACGACTTTGCCGACCAGCGTGAACAACAATCGGGTTCCGGGCCGCTTCTACCTCGATGTCTCGGGGACGCTGAAGGTCGCGGTGGGCAGCGGGCGCGAGTTCGAGTTGTTCGGCGCGGTCAACAACCTGCTCGATCGCGATCCGCCGGCGATCCCCAGCGGCAATCTGGGCACCAACCAGGTGCTGTTCGATCCCGTCGGCCGCGCCTTCCGCATGGGCGCGCGCGTCCGCTTCGGCGGCTAAGAGGGCTCGGGAGGGTCCGGCCCCGGCCGGACCCTCCTAGAGGAAGTTGTTCGGCCAGATCATCGTCCGCCACATGTGCGCGGTCGGTGATCCGTCGAAGCCAAGCCCCTCGGCCGGCTCGCGGAAGTGGCGGCCGATGATGTCGGCGAACCGCTCCGGATCGGGGGCGGGCGTGTCGTCGAAGAAGTAGATGTCGTACAGCGTGACCAGCCGCGCCGTTTTGTACCAGCGGTGGCCGCGGGCATGTTCGGCATCGCGGCGGATATAATCGGGCGGTACATAGTCCGGCCCGAAGAAGGCGTTGTAGCTTTCGGGATAGGCGTATCCGAACGCCTCGTCGGCGAAATAGCGGAGCGGCTGGTGGTACTGGACGGCCCAGGCCACCTCCTCATCGACATAGGGGGCGATCAGCTGTGCCCCCCAATAGCCATGATCGCTGCGGATCAGCGCACCGTTGGCGATATCGTGGAGCAGGCAGGCGAGCACCACCTTTTCGTCCTGACCGTCGTCCAGCGCGCGGCCCGCGCTCGTCAGCAGGTGGCGCGCGGTGATGCCCTGGAAGCGCAGCCGAAAGAAATCCAGCAGCCGCGGCTTTTCGGGCATGCGCGGCAAAGCCGGGTTGTCGCCCATCATGAAGACGTGATCCGCATCCATGCGGCGGAGCATGCCGGGCTCGTCGATCTCGATTCCGGTGCCGCGGGTGCCGACCGGGGCCGGCACGATCATCCGTTCCCGCCCCGCCTGGGGCCATTCCGGTTCACACATCGTCCTTCCTCTCCCCATAACGGCGCGCGATCCAGGCGCAGACCATCAGCTGCATCTGGTGGAACACCATGATCGGCAGCAGGATGAGCCCCAGATCGGGGCCGGCGAACAGAACGCGCGCCATCGGCACACCCTGCACCAACGATTTCTTCGTACCACAGAACAGGATCGTGATCTCGTCCTCCCGGCTGAAGCCGAGCAGCCGGCCGGCTAAATGGGTGAAGATCAACGCGAAAGCGAGCATCGCGCCGCAGATCGCGACGAGCACGCCGAACGTGGCCGGCGGCACCCGGCTCCAGACGCCCTCGATCACCGCGGCGGAAAAGGCGCTGTAGACCGCGATCAGGATCGCCGCACGATCGGTGATGGCGATCGCCGGCTTGTGGCGCTGCACCCAGCCGCCGATCCACGGCCGCAGCAAATGGCCGGCGACGAACGGCGCCAGGATCAGCATCATGACCGATCCGATCTGGCTGAGCGACACCTGCGCCCCGTGGGCCCCGGCCATCAGCGAGATCAGGGGCGGCGTCACCAGCACGCCGAGCAGTTGCGAGGCGGATGCCGATGCGATCGCCGCGGGCACGTTGCCCCGCGCCATCGAGACGAACGCGATCGACGACTGCACCGTCGATGGCAGCGCCGCCAGAAACAGGATGCCGATCCACAGTGGCTGCGGCATCAGCGCCGGAAACGCGCGCGAGACGGCCATCGCCAGCAGCGGAAACATGACGAACGTCGAGCCGAGGATCACGGCGTGCAGCCGCCAGTGCAGCAAGGCGGCGAATACGGTTTCCCGCGCGAGCTTGGCACCGTGGAAGAAGAACAGCAGCAGTACCGCCGCGGTCGACAGCCAGCCGACCATTACCGCCGCCTGACCACGCGCCGGCAGCAACGTCGCCACGAGCAGCGTAACGAGCAAGGCCAGGATGAACGGATCCGGGATCAGCCTGCGCAGAATGGCGGGTGGTGTCATCGCCAGTATCTCATGAGGCGGGTCATCCTGTGTCGTGCCGCGCGGATCCGTCGCGGTGCGGGTTCGTGGCGATCGCTACCGGCATAGCCCCGGCGGGGAAAGGCTCTCCGGCGCGCAAGGCGGATCCCAGACGCCGCACGCCGCCCTTGGCGCCGCATTTTCTCGCCCGGCGGAACAGCGCCGCCGGCATCGCCGTTCACCAGTTCACCAGTTCGTCAGTCCATCAGGCTGGCCGTTGACGGCCGGCAGCCCTTTCCTCTGCACGGAAGCGAGCCGACGCATGCCCATCAAGGCCATCCTGTTCGATATCGACGGAACGCTGGTCGATTCGAACGATCAGCACGTTCTGGCCTGGGAAGAGGTGTTCCGCGGCGAGGGCGTGCACTTCGATCGGCAGGTGATCCACGATCAGATCGGCAAGGGCGCCGACAATCTGGTGCCGACGTTGCTTCCCGGAAGCGACGAGGCCACCCACGAGCGGCTGGGCGATGCCCATGGCGATGTGTTCAAGGCCCGTTACCTCGATCAGGTGCAGCCCTTCCCGGGCGCGCGCGAGCTGATCGTCCGCGTCCACCAGGCCGGGCAGAAAGTGGTGCTCGCCTCCTCCGCTGCGAAATCGGAACTGGACCATTATACCGATCTGCTCGACATCCGCGATCTGGTGGCCGCGGCGACCAGCGCGGACGACGTCGAGAATACCAAGCCCGCGCCGGACATCTTTGCGACCGCGCTGAAGAAAGTCGCGCCGCTCGGCCCCGACGAGGTCATCGTGGTGGGGGACACGCCCTACGATGTTTCCGCCGCGGCGAAATGCGGCATCGCCACCGTCGCGCTGCGATCGGGCAAGTTCAGCGACGAGGCGCTGCGCGGGGCGGGCGCCATGTGCATCTATGACGATGTCGCCGCCCTGCTTGCGGACTATGCGGGCTCGCCGCTCGCCGGCTGACCGCCGGCTACTGGCCCTCCGGCCGCCTACCAGCCGAAGACGTACCGCTCCCGCCGCACGTCCGCACCGCCACGCAGTGTTCCCGATCCCGGCATCACCCCCACCGCCACGATGCCCGTCGACACGCCGTAGGGGCCGAGCACGTCGAGCTTGTGGCCGCGCGCGGCCAGTTGGGCGCGAACCGCTTCGGGCACCCGGTTTTCGATTTCCAGCACGCCGGGCGCATCCTTCTTCACCGCGAACGATCCGTGGAAATGGTTGGAGTTGATCCGCGGCGCCTCGATCGCGGCCTGTAGCGGCTGGTTGAAGGCCAGGATGCGAAGCAGCACGTTCATGATCTGCTGATCCTGGTTGTCGCCGCCCGGCGTGCCGATCGCCAGGAACGGCGCGCCATCCTTCAGCACCATGCACGGCGACAGCGTGGTCCGTGGCCGCTTGCCGGGGGCGAGCACGTTGGGGCTGGCGGGATCGAGATCGAACACCGTCATCCGGTTGCTCATCGGCACGCCCGTGTCGCCGGCGATATAGGCGCCGCCCAGCAGCCAGCCGGAACTCGGCGTCGCGCTGAACAGATTGCCCTGCGCGTCGACCACCTCGATCGCGGTGGTGTCGGCGCTCGGGCCGCCCGTGGGCTTCAGCATGTGCGGGGTGAAGGCAGGGGTCGTGCGCGGCCGGCCCTCATGCGCCCAGGGGTTGCCGAAGCGATGTTCAAGCGAGGCGCGCGGCCCGATCAGCTTCGCGCGTTCGGCGGCATATTCGCGGGAAAGCAGCCCCTTCATCGGAACGGTAGCGAAATCGGGATCGCCGAAGAAGGCATTGCGATCGTCGAACGCCAGCTTGATCGATTCCGCGAGCGTGTGGAGATAGGCGTCGCTGTCCGGCACCATCGCGCCGATCCCGGCCGCCTCCGCGATGCTCATGCCCATCAGCATCGCCGGGCCCTGGCTCCAGAAGCCGCCTTTGCAGACCCGGTAGCCGAACACGTCCGCCGTCGCCGGCGCCTCGACCTTGCCCTGATAGCTGGCGAGATCCTCATACCGCATCAGGCCGCCATCGGCTTCCATCGCGGCGCCGATCCGGCGGGCGATGTCGCCCTTGTAGAAGGCGTCGCGGCCGGCCTGGATCGCGGCCTTGCGATCCTTGTTCCGCTTGAACGCCGCCGCGTCGGCCTCTGCGATGGTACGGATCGTGCGGGCCAGATTGGGCTGGCGGTAGATCTCACCCGTCACCGGCAGCTTACCGCCCGGATAATAGGTGTCGTAGGCGGACTTCCACTTCGAGGTGGCCTGTTTCTGGCTGGCGAACACCTCGGCCAGGAAATTGTACATGACGAAGCCGTCCGCCAGCTCGATCGCGGGAACCAGTACCTGCGCCAGCGTCATCGTGCCGTTCAGTTGCAGCGCGCGCGCCATCGCATCGACCATCGCGGGCACCGTGCCGCCGTTCGGGCCGTTGCCGGGGATGATACCGGCGCTGGCGAACCTGTCCGGCGTGGCAAGCGCGGGGGCGGTGCCCTGGCCGTTGACGACGGAGACCTTCTTCGTCTTCGCGTCGTATATGATTGTCGGTGCCTCGCCACCAAAGCCGAAGTGCGAGATCTCGGTCACGGCGGCCGCGAACACCGCGGCAACCCCCGCATCCGTCGCATTGCCGCCGGCCATCAGCATCCGGGTGCCCGCGGCCACCGCATAATGGCGCCCGGCCGCGACGATGCCGAAGTCGCCCACGATCTCGGGGCGCAGCGTCTCGCCCGCGCTCACCAGCCGGGTCGGCTCGACGGGGCCGGGGGCAGGGGGCGCAACCGGGGCCACGGCCGGGCGGCCGGTCTGCGCCGATGTGCCCTGCGCCCCGCCGACGATTGCGGCCCCACCGATGGCGAGGGCGGCGAAGTCACGCCGGCTCAAGGTCGCGGGGGACGCGTCTTCGCTGTCGTTACGGCTCATGCTCGTGATCTCCCTGTCGCGGCCCGACGGTCCGCCCCCTTGTTCGACGAATGCCGCGCGCCCGTTCGCCGGGTCTCAGCCGGCCGTGATGGTGATCGCCGTGCCGTCGCGGCGGATATCCACTCCGAAGATCGCCCCGACGGCGTCCGCGAAGCCGGCCGGATCGGTCGCCACGAACAGCCCGCTGATCCGCTTCGCGGCGAGTGCCGGATCGGGAATGACGATGCGTTCGGCATTGTAGCGGGCAAATTCCGCCGCGGCGTCGGCCAGTGTCGCATCGGTGAAGGCGATCTTGCCCTCGCGCCAGTAGAGCTGCCGCTGGACCAGTTCCGGATCGACGGTATCGGCGTCGATGGGCGTGTCGGCATGGGCATCGGCATGCGCGCGCATGTTGCGGGCGAGGGTCACCGGCTTGGTGCCATTGCCGGCGCGGGCTACCTCGACCACGCCTTCGCTGACCACGACGCTTACCTTGGCGTCGGGCTCCCGCCGGACGGAGAAGGCGGTGCCGATCGCCTGCACGCTGGTGCTGCCCGCTGTAACGACGAACGGCCGCGCCGGGTCCTTCGTGACCTCGAACTGCGCTTCGCCGGCATCCAGGAAAACGGCGCGGCGCGCGCTGTCGAAGCGGACGTAGAGCGCGCTGGCGGTGTTGAGGTTGACGATGCTGCCATCGGGCATGGCGATCCGCCGCATCTCGCCCACTCCCGTTTCGTAGTAGCGGCCGCGGCTCAGCCGGTCGAACCCGATCGTGCCGCCGGCCACCGCGGCGACGGCGGCCGCGGTGCCGGACAGCCAGAGCATGCGGCGGCGCGAGATGTCGGGATTTCTACCGACGACGTCCTCTCCGGCGTGGCTATCATCCTGGCCGCCATCGCCGCAGTCGCCGCTACCATCGACGGCGAGGAAGCGATCGGGATCGTATCCCGCGCCCAGCGCCCGTGCGACCTCGACGCGGACAAGAATGGCGCGCGCGCGCGCATAGGCGCCAAGCCGTCGCGCATCGCCGGCAAGCCACGCCTGGAGTTCGGCTTCTTCTGCGGGATCGAGCGGCGCATTATCGACCCGAGCCGCCCACTGAGCGGCCCGCTCGTCGATCTCGTCACTCGTTTCGCGCCTCGGCATAATTTCCCGCATCCGGCATTCGGACCATAGACGCAGGAGCCCCCGCTTTTCCGCCACGCCCGAATATCCGAACCAGATGGCGGATGCCACGGCCGACATGTTTTTCCACGGTGCTTTCCGAAATACCGAGATGAACGGCGCACTCGCGCTGCGACAGCCCGTGAACCTTGCGCAGAATGAACGCTTCGCGGCACTTGACCGGAAGTTGTGCGATCGCCTCGGCGACCTGGCGTAACTCCTGCCGGCTTTCGGCCTGTATGTCGGGTGCTACTTCCTGCGACTCCGCGTCCAGGCGACCAAGTTCCCCCAGACTATCGATCGATACGACCTGCGCACGGCGCGTCTCGTTCACCAGAATCGAAAACGCAGTGCGAAAGAAATAGGCGCGAGGATTGGTGATATGTTCGACCGACGCCAGCAAAGCGAGCTTTGCGTAAGCCTCCTGCACGATATCGTCGATATCGTAACGGAACGACGGGCGGCGCGTCAGCCAGCGGCGAAGCGCCGGCTCGTGCGGGCAGATGTGGCGCGCCAGCCACTCGGCCCGGTTGGGGGGAATCACGTTCACGACTGTCAGTGGATGATGAACGGCACGTGAAAGCAAGCGGTTATTGTGCATCGCAGCGCATGAGGTTTCGGGGTGCGCGCACTTTATTGAAGCGGGCGATGGCGGAAACCTGACGCGGAGCTGTCTTAATCGTTCAAGCGCGCTGCGCCGGCTCCAAGAGACGCTGCCGGGCAGACATCGCACAGGCGGCCGCGACGCCGCCACCTCGGGAAGGGGATGCCGGAACTCCATCGTACGGGGATCCGCATGTGCAACGCCACGCCGGCCGGGTGCCGGAAAGAACGACCAGAGACGGACGCCGCAAGGCGGTGATCGGCGGTACGCCGGCCCGCCGGTGCATCGTCATGTGCGTGAACAGGATGCCGAACCCGCAATCAGCGGGGCGGCGCCGCTCAAAGGGGGATTACCGGGACATGACGAGGAATCGGGCCGCGAGAGCGGCGCTGCTGGGTGCGACGATGTTGGGGCTATGGGCGGGCGAGGCGCAGGCGCAGCAGCGCATGTTCGATCTGCCCGAGGGCAAGGTGGCCAAGACGCTGCCTGTATTCGCGATGCAGAGCGGATTGCAGATCATCGCCCCGTCCGAAAGGCTGGGCAACATCCGCACCCCCCGCCTCGTCGGCGCGCACGACGCGCGCGAGACGCTGAAGCGGATGATCCAGGGCACCGGCCTGGCGATCGCCAGCGACCGCAACGACGTGATCATCCTGCGCGATCCGAATATGCGGGCGAAAGCAGGCGCACCGCAGCAGGCGGCGTTCCGCCCGGTCGTGCTGGCCCAGGCCGAAATCCCCGGCACCGTATCGGACAGCCCGACCAGCGCACTGCCCGCGGCCGACCAGGCGCCCGATCCGCAGAGCGACATCGTCGTCGTCGGTTCGCAGATCAAGGGCGCGCGGATCACCGGCGCGCTGCCGGTGAACGTGGTCGGCGCCGAACAGATGGAGGCGGTGGCCGCGGTATCCGGGGCCGATCTGTTCCGCTCGATCCCGCAGCTTGGCGGCGTGACCTTCAACGAACAGGTGCTCGGCGGCGGCAACGCCAACGCCGCGCGCGGCGACGTCTCGACGGTCAGCCTGCGCGGGCTCGGCCAGGGCAACACGCTGCTGCTGATCAACGGCCGGCGCACCGTGCTGCACCCGACATCGCAGGCGATCACCGGCGTGATCGATTCCGGCGTGCCGACCTTCGGCTACAATTCGAACACCATCCCCGTCGGCGGGCTGGAGCGGGTGGAGGTGCTGCGCGACGGCGCCGCGGCGCTTTATGGTTCGGACGCGGTGGCGGGCGTCGTCAACAACGTGCTCAAGTCCAAATTCAACGGCGCGAACCTCGATGCCCAATATGGCCTGGCCGAGGGCACCAACCTGCGCGAGTTCACCGTCAACGGCCTGGCGGGCAAGGATTTCAACGAAGGGCGCGGCAACGTCTCGCTGTTTGCGGGCTATGCCCAGAAATCCAAGCTGTACCTGCGCGATCAGGATTACACGGCCAACGTGGACCGTCGCAGCTCCGTCGCGGGAACGTCGTTCGCGGGTGTGAACGCGTTCAACGGCACCAGCACCAGCACGCCGTGGGGCACGTTCCGGGCAACCGGCGCCGGGGTGATCACCAGCAACGGCGTTGCGCTGACCAACGCGTCCCGCCAGTTCCACAACCAGCCGACGAGCAGCGCGGGCTGCCGCGTCGCCACCGGCACGCCCGGCGTCTGCTACGACGACGGCAACGGCACCACCGAAATGGCCACGGTGGATTCGAACCTGCGGTTCGACGCGCCCGGCACGTTCGAGGATCTGACCACCCAGGCATCGGTTCGCCGGATCAACCTGTTCGGGTTCCTCAACTATGATCTGACCGACGATATCAGCTACTTCGGCGAGGCCGGTTTCTATCGCGGCAAGACCGAAGCCACCGTCGGTTCGGGCGGGTCGCTCGCCAACATCCCGATCACCGTGGCCGCCAACGCTTACTGGAACCCACTCGGCGCGGTCGGCTCGCCCAACCGCCTGCCGGGGCTGAACATCCCCGCCGCCGGCCTGCCGGTATCGATCAGCGCGCTCAACTATGTCGATGTGGGGCCCCGCACGGTCGAGGTCACGAACTACCAGTATCGCTTCCTCGGCGGGCTGAAGGGCGCGATCGGTGGCTGGAACTGGGAGACGGCGGGCCTCTACACCTGGGCGACCGCCAGGGACGTTGCCGACGGCCTGTCGAACACGTTGCTGCAACAGGCGATCAACAAGACCACGTCGGATGCCTACAATCCGTTCAACGGCGGCGATCCGGCGAACCCTTCGATCGGCGATACCTCGATCAACAATCAGGCGACGATCGACAGCTTCAAGATCAAGGCGACCCGGCGCACCCGCACATCGCTGGCACTGGCCGACCTCAAGATCTCGAACAATCATCTGCTGGAGATCTGGGGCGGGCTTAACATCGGGCTTGCGGCCGGCATCGAATATCGCCGCGAATTCTACAACGACAACCGCGATGCGCGGCAGGGCGGCATCGCGGGGACCGACACGACCTATACCGATGCGGTGACCGGAATCTTCTACGGATCCGATCTGGCGGGGGCGAGCCCCAGCCCGGACGTGTTGGGCAAGCGCAACGTGAAATCGGCCTATGCCGAACTCGCGGTGCCGATCGTCAGCCCGGACATGGAGATACCGCTCGTCCGCTCGCTCGATTTCCAGCTTGCCGGCCGATACGAGGATTATAGCGATGTCGGCAGCGTGGCGAAGCCGAAGATCGCCGGATCGTGGGATCTGCTGGAGGGCATGAAGCTGCGCGGTTCGTGGTCGCAGGGCTTCCGCGCGCCGAACCTGGAGGTGATCAACACCTCCACGCTGGACCGGGTGAACACCGGCATCGATTACGTGCTGTGCGAGGCGGATCTGCGGGCGCGCCGCATCGCCAACTTCTCGCAATGCGCGCGCTCCATCTCCGTCCTGCGCCGCAGCGGCGGCAACCCCAACCTGAAGCCGGAACAGTCGGAAAGCTGGAGCTTCGGCGCCGTGCTCACGCCGCCGCTGCCCTACGGGCTCGGCAACGTCACCTTCACGGTCGATCGCTGGCGGATCCGGCAGAAGAACGTCGTCGGCCTGCTCGACTACCAGAACGGTCTGAACCTGGATTACCTGCTGCGCGCGCAGGGCAGCAGCAACCCCAACGTGGTGCGCCGCGCGCCGACCGCAGACGACGTTGCGCTGGCCGCCGGCACCGGGCTCGCGCCGGTGGGCGAGCTGCTCTACGTGATCGCCAACTTTGAAAATCTGCTGCCGGTGACGGTGCAGGGTATCGATTTCAACCTCGATTACCGCCTGCGCGACACCAGCGTCGGTAACTTCTCGCTCAACGTCAACGCATCGCGGCTGATCAGCTATGTCGTCGATGCGCCCACGGGCGTGCAGCAGGTGATCGAGGGGCGGGCCGCCGGGCTGGTCAATGCCGGCGTGCCGATCCAGGGCGGCGGCGATGTCGTCGGCCGCGACGGCCAGCCGCGCTGGCGGATCGCGGCGACGTTCAGCTGGCAGTCCGGCCCGGTCACGATCGGCGCCTTCACCCAGTTCATCGACGACGTGTACGAAAATGCGGTGCGCGATGCGGCGACCAACGCCTTCGTCGTGAAGGGGCAGACAACCGTCAACCTCTATGGCCAGTACACGTTCGAGAACGGCATGATGGACGGCACGACCATCCAGATCGGCGCGCGCAACATCTTCGACAAGGATCCGCCGCTTTCCTCGGCCGGCTACCTGTCGAGCGTCTATCAGCCGCAGGCCCGCTATTGGTACACGAGCATCAAGAAGGCGTTCTAGGCCGAACCACGGGGGACAGGCGGGGGCGCGCGGCCGCAAGGCTTCGCGCCCCCGTTCGTTTCACGGGGGATCGCCGGGCCGCGCGTGCAGCGGCTCACCACCGGCACGGGCCACGAGACCGGAATGGTCGGCCCCCGCTCGATCGGCAGCATGCCGGCGATCCTGGCCGACAGCCGGGGCGTATCCCGTGCCTAACGCCGCGAAGCCAACGCCGACCTGCGAGGTCGGGCATAGGCGCTGGATATGACCTGCTGGTTCGATACCGGCTGGGAACCGGGCGCGCTGCTCGATGAAACGCCGGTCGGGCGGACGTGGAGGTCGCCGCCGCTCACCAGCCAAAGGGAGCGCGCGGCGGCGGCGGCGCGCTCCCTGCCGATCCCCCGTTTATTTGCTCGTGGGGTTCAGAAGCTCGTCCATGTCGTAGGGCCGGCCGTTCATCACGACCTTGCGGACGTTGAACGTATTGGCGATGTTCTGCCGCGGATCGCCCTGGATCAGGACGATATCGGCCAGCTTGCCGGGTTCGATCGTGCCGGCATCCAGGTTGAGCGACCTGGCCGGGTTGACGGTGACGGATTGCAGCGCCTGGAACGGCGTCAGCCCGGCATCGACATAGGCGGCGATTTCGGAAAGCAGGTTGATCGCGATCGTCGTATCGGTGCCGGCGGTCACCAGCGCGCCGGCATCCCACATGTCCTTCACCGCCTTCAGCGCGCCGGGCAGCCCGGCCGCCGCCGCCGAGAAATCGGCACCCGACGAGGCGACCGATTCCTGTGCCCACAGCGGATAGAGCTTCACCCGCGGATCGTTCTTGAACGCCGGGTTCTTCTCCAGATACGATGTCAGCGATCCGAACAGGGTGGGTGTCACCGTCCGCTGGCTCTTGCCGAACAGCTGGATCACATCCTCATAGGCGCGGCCCTGCGGCCCCTGCTTCGGCGAATAGCCGCGCCGGCTGGTCGCGCCCATATGCTCGGTCGCATCCACGCCGACGAACGCCGCCGGGAAGATTTCGTGGCCGGTCACCGGCACGCCCATCGCATGCGCCGCCTCGACGATGCGGCGCTGCTGGAGATCCGGCATCCGCACGTAGCTCTTCATGATGTCGTGGTGCAGGATGCGGGCGCGTTCCAGCTCGCGTTCCAGATGGGCCGGGCCGGATACCGCCACGCCCATCTTGTAATAGACGCGCTGCCATTCGAGCAGCGGCCCGTTGGTGTAGAAACGGGGGCCGATGCGGACGCCCGCCTCCTGCGCCTCGCGGTCCTCGATCCCGTAATAGACCTGGTTGCCGGGATCACGGACGGTGGTGATCCCGTAGGCCAGCCAGGCGCGGTGCGATGCGGCGCCGAAATCCTTTTGCGAATGAGCGTGATGTTCGATCAGGCCGGGGATCGCGGTGAGCCCGGTGCCATCGACGACGCGGGCGGCGGCGGCGTGGAGCGCGGGATCATGATCGCGGACCTCGACGATCCGATTGCCGTCGATCACGATATCCTTGTTCGCCTGCGTCACATCGCGCACCGAATCCACCAGCGCGCCGGCGTGGATCACGGTGCGGCCGGTGGGCTTGGCGAGCGTGTAGGTCAGGTTGAACGGGATTTCGGCGATCTTGCCGGTTTCGACGTCGATCGTCTTCAGCTTGTCGTTCGACTGGTAGAGGATCTTCCGCGAATCCGCGGTCCACGTCGGATAGTGGGCGATTTCGGAGGTGTAGCTGCTCATCGGCCCGAGCGCCGCGCCTTCGGGCGAGACCGGCCAGATCTTGAGCAGGCCTTCGTAGATCGCCGCCATCTTCGTGCCGTCGGGGGACCAGGCGGGGCCGCCGCCGCCGCGCGTATCGATCCCCACGTTCGCGTCCGGCACCTGCCAGAAGGGCGGGCTCTTGCCATCGGTGGGGATGACGTAGAGCTGATTGGTGCCCTCCCGGAAGCTTTTGGAAAAGAGCTTCGACAGGCTGATCGCGACATATTTGCCGTCCGCCGACCAGCTTGGGCTGCCGGGCTGCGGCAGGGAGGCCTGGAGCCGGGTGATCTTGCCGGTG
The DNA here is from genome assembly GCF_028292925.1 of Sphingomonas bacterium. Classification (GTDB taxonomy): domain Bacteria; phylum Pseudomonadota; class Alphaproteobacteria; order Sphingomonadales; family Sphingomonadaceae; genus JAQGLK01. The sequence continues at coordinate 40,203 of NZ_JAQGLK010000035.1, read as the reverse complement.
CGCACGTCGATCACGCACACGCCGGCCACGCCCCAGCGACCGTCGACATCGATATAGGCGACGCGATCGCCGTCCGGCGACCAGGACGCGCCGAGCGGCTGGGTATCGATGTTCGTCACTTTGCGATCACGCCCGGTCTTCAGGTCGCGGATCCACAATTGCGGCAGCCCGCCTGACTTGTCGGAGGTGTAGACGATGCTCCCGCCATCGGGGGACCATGCGGGATCGGAATCCATCGCATGATCCTTCGTCAGGTTTTCGGGCGTGCCGCCCTTCACCGACGCGACATAGAGATCGCCGAGCGCAACGAACGCGATCCGGCTGCCATCGGGCGAGATCATCGGACGTTCGATGCCGAGCGCACGGCGCGGCGCGGTGGAATCGTAATCGTGCCGGGCGCGCACGTAATCGGGCCGCGTGACCTCGAGGTGGGCGGTGAAATCGATCGTCGCGGTCCGCTTGCCCGAACGCTTCCGGATCCTGCCGTCGGAAACGTAATAGAAATCGGACGTGCCCTTCACCCAGGACGGGCGGAACGGAAAGACGTTCTCGGTGCCGGAAACGGCCACGCCGTCCATCTCGAGCCGGCTGCCATTGTCGTCCGAGGTGATCGCAACAAGCTGTCCCTTCGGCCCCCAGGAAGGCGCGTCGATCCGGCTCGCGCTCTGCCGCAACATCCGTTCGCGGCCATCGGCAAGCGACGTCGCCCAGATCGCGTTCACCTTGTCGCGCGGGCTGGAATAGGCGATCTCGCGCCCGTCCGGCGACCATGTCGGCATGCGATCCTCGAACGCATCGGCCGTGATCTGGCGCAGCTTGCCGCTGGCGATTTCCATCGTCCAGATATTGTAGGTCGGGGCGCCCTGGCCCGCCCGATCGGACGAGAAGGCGATGAACTTGCCGTCCGGCGAGAAAGCGGGCTCGCGATCGTCGAAGACGCCGTCGGTCAGCTTCTTCGCCCCGGTGCCGTCGGCGGAGACGGTCCACAGATCGTAATTGCCGTCGCGATAGGCGAAATAGACCAGGCTCTTGCCGTCGGGGGACCAGACCGGCTGGCGCGCATCGTTGAAATAGTCGGTGATCCGCCTGGCCCGGCCACCGCGTGCGGGCACGATCCAGAGGCTGCCCTGGAGATCGACCGCCAGCATGCGCCCGTCCGGCGACACCGAGACCGACATCGACGTGCCTTCGTGGACGTCGAAGCCGATGATCTTGCTTGCCGGAAAACCCGGCTGGCCCGGCATCTGCGCGGCCAGCGGTGCTGCGCCCAGCAACACCGCGGCTGCGGCCATGAGAGACGTCTTGATCCTGCGCGCCATCGTGATGATTCCCCTTGCCCCCATAGGACGGAACTGGCGGCGTAATCCGCCATGCGTGGCCCCCCGCCCGGACATGGCCGATCGGTGCAGGCGTGCGGGAACCTTGTGGCGCGTAAACGGCTGTTGCCGCAATGACAGCCACCTCACAATGTCGGCGCCCGCGCGCCCCGCGCATGCGATCTGCCTGACGTGGCGGAGAGCGGGAAGGGAGCGGTGGTTGCTGCTTTGATCGGTAACCTGCTGGTGGCGGTTACCAAGTGCATCGCGGCGTTCGTCACCGGATCGTCGGCGATGCTGTCGGAAGCGGTGCACAGTCTGGTCGATACCGGCAACGAGGTGCTGTTGCTCCACGGCATGCGCCGATCGCGCAAGACGCCCGATTCCAGGCACCCGATCGGCTATGGCCGGGAGCTGTATTTCTGGAGCTTCATCGTCGCTTTGCTGCTGTTCGCGCTGGGCGCGGGTGTGTCGATCTACGAGGGGATCGTCCACATCCGCGATCCCGAACCGATCGTCAGCCCCACGGTGAGCTACGTCGTCCTCGGCCTGTCGATGTTGTTCGAGGGCGGATCGTGGATCGTCGCAGCGCGTGGTTTCGCCGCGAGCAAGGGCGATCTCGGCTGGTGGGCGGCGGTCCGCGCCAGCAAGAACCCGCCGCAATTCATGGTTTTGCTGGAGGACAGCGCCGCCATAATCGGCATCGGGTTCGCCTTGGTCGGCACCTGGGCGGCGGTGCAGTTCGATGAGCCGCGGTTCGACGGTGCGGCCTCGATCGCGATCGGGCTGCTGCTGGCGGCGGTATCGATCGTACTGGCGCGGGAGAGCAAGGGGCTGCTGATCGGCGAGCGCGGCGATGCCGTGCTGGACGAGGCGGCGCGCCGGATCGCCTGCGACACGCCGGGCCTGATCGGCGTCAACGACGTGATCACCGTGCAGCTTGCGCCCGATCAGGTGCTGGTGATGCTCAGCGTGGAGTTCGACGATGCGCTGACGACCGCGGCGATCGAGCAGGCGGTGGACCGGCTGGAGAAGCGGCTGCGGGGCGAGCGGCCCGAGGTCCACCTGCTGTTCGTCAAGCCGCAGACGCCGCGCCTGTTTGCCGAGGCCCGCCACCGCTTTCTGGAGCGGAAGGCGGCGCCGGCGGAACCTAGGCCAGCAGCGCCTCCGCCTGATCCAGCGTCTCCTTGAGCGTCGCGACAAGCGCCCGGTACGGCGCGGGCGTGGCCATATCCAGCCCCGCGCGCTTCAATATCTCCGTCGGGTAGTCCGAACCGCCGGCCTTCAGCACGCCGAGATAATTGTCGCGTTCCCTCGCGCCGCCGCTCAGGATCGCCCGCGCGAAGTAGGACGCGGCCGAGATCGAGGTGGCGTACTGGAACACGTAGAAACTGTTGTAGAAGTGCGGAATGAACGCCCACTCGGCCGCATAGACCGGATCGATCGTCATTCGCGGACCATGATACCGCTTGAGCAGATCGAGATATACGGCGGTGAAACGTTCGCCGGAGAGGCCCTCGCCCGCCTCGGCCATGTCGTGCGCCTTCAGTTCGAACTCGGCGAACATCGTCTGGCGGAAGAATGTACTGCGCAGGCTCTCCATCTGCTGGCCGAGGTAGAAGAGCTTCTCCTGCTTCGTCTTCGCCTGCCCCAGCATGTGTGCGGCAAGAAGCTGCTCGTTCAGGGTGGAGGCGATCTCGGCCAGGAAGATCGGGTAGTCGGCCTTGTCGAACGGCTGCGCGGAAGCGGCGAGCAGCGAGTGGACGGCGTGGCCCCATTCGTGCGCGAACGTCGACATGCCCTCGTAATTCTCGCCCAGGTTGAGCAGCAGATAAGGATGCACGTCGAATGCGCCGGGATTCATGTACGCGCCGGGGCGCTTGCCGGGGCGCGGATAGGGGTCCATCCACCGCGCCGCCGTCGCCTTGCCGATCCGCGCGACGTAATCCGGGCCGAGCGGCTTTACCGCAGCGATCGTGGTGGCCCGCATTTCGGCCAGCGAGATCCTGCGATCCTGCGACACGAGCGGCGGATAGATGTCGTAATAGTGCAGATCCGGCAGCTTCAGCATCCGGCGGCGCAGATCGAAATATCGGTGCAGCTGCGGCAAACCCTCGTTGGCCTGCGCCACCAGCGTGCGATAGACCGCCTCGGGCACGTTGGCGGTGGCGAGCGCGGCCGCCAGCGAGGTGGGATATCTGCGCGCCTTGGCGGTGAAGATGTCGCCACGGACGTTCGCCGCATAGGTCGCGCCGAAGGAGCTGCGGAACGCCTGGTGCGCGCCGAAGAAGGCATCGAACACCCGCCTGCGATCGTCGCGGTTCGGCGCATCGCGGTTGAGCGTATAGCCCTGGCTGTCCAGCCGCACCGATTTGCCCGTGGACAGGGTGATCGTCGGCCACGGAATATCGGACGATCGGAGCTGGCCGCTAATCTCCTGCGGGCCCTGCAACGGCGTGGTCGCGCTGGCCAGGATCGCCTCCCCCTCCGGGGTCAACGTGTGTGGCGCCTGCCGCAGCGTGTTGGCGAGGAAGAAGGAGAATCGCTCCCTCAGCGTCGCATTCTGCGCCACGAACGCATCGATCCTGGCCTGCCCGACGGTGAGCAGTTCAGGCGCCATCCACGCCGTCGCCTCGCCCAGAGCGGTGTAGAGATCGATGATCTGCGCGCGCCTTTCCTGGTTGGCGGCGATGCGGACATCCTCGTCCGCCTTCAGGCTGGCATAGACGTACAGGCGGCTGATCGTGCGGTTGAGATCGGATCCGGCGACGAGCGCGGCAGCCATCGTCGGCGCATCGCTGCCGAGCCGCCCGGCCCAGTTTCTCATCGCGGGCACCTCGGCAAGGGTCGCCTTGCGCGCCGCCTCCCATGCCGCGTCGCTGGGGTAGAGCTCGCTCAGGTCCCACGCCGCGGCGGCGGTGGCGCCGTCCTGCGCCCAGGCGGGCAGGGCCCCCGCCAGCGTGGCGAGCGCGGAGAGGGCGAGCGCCTGGCGGCGGCTGAGATCGGTCATCGGGGTTTCCGGGGCATGGTGGCTGGATTGCCCGCAGGCTAAGACAATGCAGGCCGGGCCGCCACTGCGGAACGCTCTGGCCGATGCTTCGCTGTGCATCCGGCGCGCGGACCCGGCGCGGCCTTGAAGAAGGACATCCACGATGGCGGAAGATCGTAGCGCGACTTTGTACCGGATGGTGCTGCCCGAACATACCTGCCCGTTCGGCGTACGCGCCAAGCAGATGCTGGAGCAGGAAGGCTTCCAGGTCGACGACCGGATCCTGCGATCGCGCGAGGAAGTCGATGCCTTCCAGGAAGAGCAGGGGGTTGCGACAACCCCGCAGGTGTTCATCGATGGCGAGCGGATCGGCGGGAGCGACGATCTGGAACAATATCTGGCGAGTGCCTGATCCCCGCAAACAGCTGCGCAACAAGGAGCGAACGATGGCGACCGACCCCGACAGCATCGACCCGACCGAGAACGATCCTGCGAGCCTTGCCGAGGCACTGCCGGACAGCGATCGCGGCCAGGGCGCGATTTCCCCGAACCCGGCCGCCGCCATCGCCGAGGCGGCGGCCCAAGGCGTCAACCTGACCGACGATGGCACCGGCGCCGTCGTACGCAGCGCGGGAACCGGATCGGCGAGCGGGCAGGCCTGAACCTTCGACCCGGCGGAGAGCGCGCCTCAGGCGGCCGCGCGCGCTCCGCCGGTGATCGATAGCGCCACCGCTTCGGCCACCTTGATACCGTCGATCGCGGCGGAGAGAATGCCGCCGGCATAGCCCGCGCCCTCGCCGGCGGGAAACAAAGCGGCGGTGTTGAGGCTCTGGAAGTCCCGCCCCCGCGTGACCCGGATCGGCGAGGAGGTGCGCGTCTCCACCCCCGTCAGCATCGCATCGGGGTGATCGTAGCCGGGGATCTGCCGGCCGAACGCGGGCAGCGCCTCACGCATCGCCTCCACCACGAAGCGGGGCAGCACGGTGGCCAGATCGGTGAGCGTCACGCCGGGCTTGTACGACGGGATGACCGCGCCAAGTTCGGTCGAGGGGCGGCCGGCCACGAAATCGCCGAGGCGTTGGCCGGGCGCGGCGTAGGTGGACCCGCCGGCGACGAAGGCGCGTTCCTCCAGCCGGCGCTGGAGCTCGATCCCGGCCAGCGGGTGCCCCGGATAGTCGCGCACCGGATCGATGCCGACCACCAGCCCGGAATTGGCGTTGAACTCGGCGCGGGAATATTGGCTCATGCCGTTGGTAACGACGCGGCCCGGTTCGGACGCGGCGGCCACCACGCGCCCGCCCGGGCACATGCAGAAGCTGTAGACGGTGCGGCCGTTCGTGCAGTGATGCGACAGCGTGTAGGCGGCCGCGCCGAGATCGGGGTGGCGCGCGCAATCGCCGAAGCGGGCGCGATCGATCCACGACTGCGGATGCTCGATCCGAACCCCGACCGAGAAGGGCTTTGCCTCGACATGGACGCCGCGGGCGTGGAGCATCGCAAACGTGTCGCGCGCGCTGTGCCCGACGGCGAGGACGACGTGATCCGCCGCCAGATACTCGCCGGTGTGGAGGTGCAGCCCGCGGATACGGCGGCTGCCGTCGGCCGAGACCGCGATGTCGAGATCGTCGACGCGGTTCTGCCAGCGATATTCGCCGCCAAGCGACTGGATCGTCTCGCGCATATGTTCGACCATCGTGACGAGCCGAAAGGTGCCGATGTGGGGATGCGCTTCCGTCAGGATCTCCGGCGGCGCGCCGGCCTTCACGAATTCGGTCAGCACCTTGCGGCCGAGGTGGCGGGGATCCTTGATCTGGCTCCACAGCTTGCCGTCGGAAAAGGTGCCCGCGCCGCCCTCGCCGAACTGGACGTTCGATTCCGGATCGAGCACGCCGCGCCGCCAGAGGCCCCACGTATCCTTCGTACGCTCCCGCACGACCTTGCCGCGATCGAGGATGATCGGGCGAAAGCCCATCTGGGCCAGGATCAGCCCGGCGAACAGGCCGCACGGCCCGGCACCGATCACCACCGGCCGAGTGGCAGGGCCGCCGGCCGGAGCGCGCGCGACGAAGCCGTAGCCGGTATCCGGCGTGGGGCGGACGTGCGGATCGCCCGCGAAACGTTCGAGCAGCGCCGCCTCGTCGGCGACGGTGACATCGACCGAATAGACCATCAGGATCGCCGACTTGCGCCGCGCGTCGTTGGCCCGCCGGGCGACGGTGAATTCAATCGGCACGCCTTCGCCCACGCCGAGCCGGGCGCGGACGGCATTTTCCAGCGCCTCGGGCGGATGGCCGAGGGGCAGCTTCAGTTCGCTCAGGCGTAGCATGCCCTGGATATAGGCGGCTGCGGATCGTTGCGCCACTCGCGGAAATGCACGGGCGGGACAGCCTGGCGATGCGCGCGCAATCCCGGCCGTGAAATCCCGAAAAAGCACAATCCAAGTTGTTGGGAAAGGATATCAAGTCAAACTGGCAGATGTTGTTGAAGGCCCTCAGTTGCGATGTTGTATTCCACGATCCACACTCCGCTCCAGTCGATTCGGGGGAAGCGAGATGGAAGCGGTGACTTCGGCGGGGGGCGATCGGCAGGATCGCAGCGACGCAGGCGCATCGGTCGCCACGGCATTCGCCACGTTAGCTACTGGGGCAATGCAGGCGCTACGGCGCGCCCCGCGCCGCATCCTGCTGTTTTCGGATGGGACCGGGAACAGCAGCGGCAAGCTGTTCAAGACCAACGTATGGCGCTTGTACGAAGCGGCCGATCTCGGCCCGGCGCGCGATGGCGCGCCGGTGCAGATCGCGTTCTACAGCAACGGCGTCGGCACGTCGGCCTTCCGTCCGCTGGCGATGCTCGGCGGGATCTTCGGCATCGGGCTGAAGTCCAATATCCTGATGCTCTACAAGTATCTCTGCCGCAACTGGATGCCGGGCGACGAGATATTCCTGTTCGGTTTCAGCCGCGGCGCGTTCACCATCCGGCTGCTGACCGGGCTGATTGCCCGGCAAGGCATCGTGCGCGGCGGCACGGCCGATGAAATCCCCAGTCCCCACCAGCCGGCCGACGAGGATCAGCTCGCCTACCTGGCCCGTGCCGCCTACCGCGCGTTCGCCGGCGAGGCGTGGCCCAACCGCTCGCCGGCCCGCGCCGTCGCCCGTATCGTCCGTGCGGCGCGGGACTGGGTGCTCGAACGGCATCGCCGGATCACGGGGCGGATCCGCTACGATCCGGCGCGCAACTGCTTCACCGATATTGCCTTCGTGGGGGTGTGGGACACGGTGGCGGCCTATGGCGGGCCGATCATCGAGATAACCCGCGGCATCGACGACTGGATCTGGCCACTGACGATGCCGAATTACGAGTTGTCGCCACGCGTGGCCAAGGCCCGGCACGCGCTGGCTCTGGACGATGAACGCGATGCCTTCCAGCCGCTGCTATGGGACGAGGTGCGCGAGGAAATGCTGGTCCGCTGGGGCGGCCACATTCGCGTGGCGAGCGGCGGCAAGTTACACGAGGAGATCCGGCAGGTGCCGGATGGGCGGCTGAAGCAGGTCTGGTTTTCGGGCATGCACGCCGATGTCGGCGGCGGCTATCCGGACGAGAGCCTCAGTTTCGTCTCCCTGCTGTGGATGATCGACGAACTTGACGGCGCGGTGCGGCTGGTGCCGGATCTGGAACGGCGGATCGCCACCACGGCGAACGTGTACGGCCCGATCCATGACAGCCGCGTCGGGCTGAGCGCCTATTACCGCTACCAGCCGCGACGCATCGCAGCCATGGTCGACTGGCGCGATCCCGCCTTCCCCCAGCAGGAGGCGCTGGCGCGGGTAACCCGCGCGACGCGCGATCCAGAGATAGCCGATCGCGACTTCGCGGTGGCGGATCGGCCGGACACCGATCCGTCGGAAGAGATCGCGGCGCTGGCGGATCATATCCGCGGCGACCACGGCCTGCTCACCTCCGTCCGCGTGCACGAAAGCGTCGTGGAGCGGATCCATAGCGGGACGGACAATTACGCCCCCGTCGGCCTGCCGCAGCGGTTCGATGTCGTGTTCGCCAAGAAGAGCGGGCTCTCCCAGCGGGCGCTGGACGTGACCGTCGCAAGGGCGATGCGCAAAGAGCGGCGCCAGGATCGCGGCCCGGACGGCTGGTTCGAGCGGCAGGAGCGGACGTGGGACATGGTCGGCGTGCGCCGGATGCAATACTTCCTGAGCGCATTGCTGTGCGTGCTCCTGCTGTCGATGCCGCTTTGGGAAAGGTTGCTGGACCCGGCGCATCCATGGCGCTTCTGCGCCGATGCACGCTGCGTTGCCGGGCCGGCCCTGTCGCTGATCGATCGGCTCAGCGGCGGCTATGCGGGGCCGTGGGTCGAGGCCTTTTCGCGCAATTTCCTGTTCGCGCTGCTGATGGGATTGGCGCTGACTCTGCTGTTCTGGTGGAGCCGCAGCTACTCCCTGAAGCTGCGCGGCCGCGCGCGGGAAGCGTGGCGGGTCGCGCTGGGATACGATCCGCGGGGCGCCCCGGCACCGGGCCGCACCCGCATCGCCCGGCTGCGCGAGCGGAACTGGTATCAGCGGCTGGCGGTGCTGCTTAAGTGGCGGATCGCGCCGACGATCGCGGGATGGTCGCTGATCCTCGGCACGCTGCTGTTGCTGGCGGCCGTCATTTCGTTGGTCGCGATCTTTCCGCTCAGCGAACGCCTCGATGCGCTGTGCCGGGACAAGACCGCCTATCCGCCTGTGGGCAAAAGCGCGACGACCTTCGAGATGGACATCGCATCGCCCTGTACCAGCGCGCGCCGATCGCTGGAGGCAGGCGAGGAATACTCGATCCGGCTGACGGTGCTGGGAAATGCCCGGCCGCGGCGGAACGAGCCGGAAGGCTGGTCGGAGCACAACGCTGCCGCGAGCCCCGGAATAGGCCACTCGGCCGATCTGCCGTGGTGGCGGGACGCGGTCGCCATGCCGTTCCGGCGGGTGACGCTGGCCGGGTGGCTGCAGCCGATCGTCGCGGTGCAGGAAACACACGGTTCGTGGTTGCCCGAGGGATTGTTCGGCCGCCACGTCCAGATCGAGCGGCCGCCCTTCGTGTGCGATCCGAACAGCGGCGGATACGTTGCGCAGTTCGCGCCGGAGATGACGGGAACGCTGCGACTGTTCGTCAACGATGCGATGCTGCCCGGCGCGCTCGGCCGGTTCTATGCGAACAATCGCGGGCGCGCCGCGGTGCAGGTGTGGAAGGGGAGCGCTGCGCCGGATCCGATCCCGGATGAGGGGGGCGCTGGCCGGGCGCTACGCTGTTCGCCGACACCGCCCTGAACGCCAGGCGCGGCGGCGCTCAGAGCCAGCCGACCCGGCGGAAGCGGACGTAGAGCGCCACGCAGGTCGCGGCGATCACCCCCAGCACGACGAAATAGCCGTAGTGCGTGCGCAGTTCCGGCATGTTCTGGAAGTTCATGCCGTAAATGCCGGCGATCGCCGTCGGCACTGCCAGGATGGCCGCCCACGCCGCCAACTGCCGGGTGATATCGCCGGTGCGCTGCTGTTCCAGCAGCGTGCTCAGCTCGAACACCGATGTCAGCACTTCGCGCAGGCCATCGACCATCGTCTGCACGCGGCGGACATGATCCAGCACGTCGCTGAAATAAGGACGCGCCTCGGCATCGATGCACGGCAGGTCGAGCCGGACGAACTTGGCGGCGACCTCGCCCATCGGCCCCAGCACGCGGCCGAAGCGGATCAGTTCGCGACGCAGCGTGAAGATGCGGTTGATCTCTTCCCGCCCGAGGAAGCTGCCGAGCGTGCGCTGTTCCATGTCCAGCACCTCGTCCTCGATCGTGTCGATCAGCGGCAGATAGCCGTCGACGACGAAATCGAGGACGGCGTGCAGCACATAATCGACGCCGTGGACGAGCTGGCCGGGCGCCGCCTCCAGTTGCGCGCGCAGCATCTTGTGCGGGCGCGCCGATCCGTGGCGGACGCTGATGATATGGCTGTGGCCGACGAAGATCGCGGTTTCCCCGTAGCGTATTTCGTCGCCTTCCAGGTTGGCGGTGCGCGCGACGACGAACAATTGGTCGCCATAGATGTCGACCTTCGGCAGCTGATCGGCCTTGATCGCGTCCTCCACCGCCAACGGGTGAAGATCGTAGCATTGCTGCAGCGTCCGCATCTCGTCCTCGGTGGGGTCGGCGATGCCGATCCAGACGAATTCCGATTTGTCCCCCGGGCAATCGACGCGCTCGTCGATCGCGACCTCGCGGACGCGCCGCCCGTTACGGTAAAGGTAGGCGGCGACGACGCTCAACGGAACAGCCCGCGCAGGAACACCGTCTCCACTTCGCGGCGCAGATCATTGTTCGGTTTTTTCAGGAAGCCGTGGCCCTCGTCCGCGAACAGGACGTACCAGGCATCGTTGCCGTTCGCGCGCAGCCGCGCGACAACCTGATCGGACTCCGATTTCGGCACGCGGGGATCGTTCGCGCCCTGCATCACCAGCATCGGCTTGGTGATCCGCGCGACATTGCCCAGCGGGGAGATCCTGGCAAACACGGCCTGCATCTTCGCCGTCCGCTCGTCGCCATATTCGGCGCGGCGATTGTCGCGGCGATACGCCTCCGTATTGTTCAGGAACGACGCCCAGTTGCTGATGCCGTAGCGTTCGACCCCGCCGACCAGCCTGTCCGAATAGTGCGTCATCACCGCCAGAGACATGTAGCCGCCATAGGATTGGCCGTACACCGCGACCTTGCCCGCATCGAGTCCCGGCTGCGTGCCGATCCAATCGATCAGCGCGCCGATATCCTTCACCGAATCCTCGCGCTTCTCGGCGTTGTCGAGGTTCAGGTAACGCTTGCCGTAACCGTCGCTGCCGCGGACGTTGGGCAGGATCACCGTCGCTTTCAGCACATCGGCGAAATATTGCGCGCCGTAGTTCCAGATCGGCCGGGTCTGTGCCTCCGGCCCGCCATGTATGTCGATGATGACGGGCGTCTTCGTTCCCGCGGCAACCCCCTTGGGGCGGTAGACGAAAGCGGGAATGGAAAGCCCGTCGAACGACTTGAAGCGGATCAGCTCGGGCTCCGCCAGGGTGGCCGGATCGAGCTCGCCGAGCTCGGACGTCGTCCAGCGCACGAGCTGCGCACCGTCCATGTCCCACACCCAGACGTCGCCGGCCGAGGCCGCGCCGGTCAGCCCGATCGCCAGCCTCCTGCCGTCGGGGGTGAACTTCAGCGCGGTCAGCACGCCCTTCGGCACCGCCGGCTGGGGCAAAGCGCGGCGGGTGACGCGATCCTGCACGACGATGCGGGAAAAACCGTCCTCGTTCACCGAATAGGCCAGCACGCGGCCATCGTCGCTCAGGTCGTAGCTTTCGACGTCCCACTTCAGATCGGGGGTGAGCACCGTCATCCTCCCGGTCGCGATGTCGATCTCCACCAGCCGGCGGGTGTCGCTGTCGCGGTCCGAAATGGCGAGGATGCTCTTGCCGCCGGGCAGGTAGCGCGGATCCTGATAGACCGCTGCGGCAGCCTTGGCAGCGACGCGGGTCGCCTTGCCGCTGGCGAGATCGAGTTCGAAAAGCTGGTCCTCGCGGTTCGATATGCCGCGCACGAAGATCAAGCGGGCCTTGTCCGGGGTGATCGCCGCAGGGGAAATCGCCCCGTCCGACTTGTAGATCTCGCGCGCGGGGCCGCCCGCCTGCGGATCCAGGGCGCGCAGGCTGTAGGCGGCGCTGCCCTTGGTGGCACGCGACCAGACCAGCAACGACCCGTCCTTGCTGAACACCGGCGATCCGTTGCGGGTGGCGGGTTCGGTCAACTGCGTCGCCGTGCCGGTCAGCCCGCGCGCATAGAGCTGGAACCACTCGTCCCCGCCATTGTCGCGGCTGAGCAGGAAACGATCGCTGCCGGGAATGGCGAGGGCCGCGGAGACGGGTTCATCGCCGAAGGTGATCTGGGTGCGCGCGGCGCCGGGGCCGGCGACGTGGTGGATCTGCTGCGTCGCACCGAAGCGGGTGGCTATGAGCATCGATCCGTCGGGCAGCCAATCCTCGAACAGGGCGGAGCGGCTGTTCTGGTATCTCTGCACGGCAGCCGAGACATCGGCGGGGATGGCGGGCACGCCCTCCAGCGTGGCGCTTCCTACCTGGCGGGTGGCGACGGCGGGGGGCGGCACGGGCCGGGCGGAAACCTGCGCGGCCGCGGGTTGCAGCGCGGCGGCGAGCGCGGCGGTGGCGAGCAGGGGACGAAGCATCGACAAATCCTCGGAATCGTTCCCCCGGTCAGTCGCAAGGGGCGGCAGTCGGGTCAACATCGATGCGGGCGGCGTGCGGGGCCGCGGGATCGCCACCGTGAATGGGCCGCCGGGAACGACGGGAGTGCGGCCTGGGAACAAGGTGTCTGGGCGGCAGGCCCGCGCCGGCTGACGTCGCTCCATCGGCCGAGCAGAACGCCGTCGTGGTTTCATTCCGGGCAGCGGAGCGGGGCCGGGCAGCGGAGCGGGGCCGGGCAGATCAGGCCGGGCCAGTCAGCACCTAGCGGTACAGCAGGGTCCAGCCGGCCGGCAGATAGTCTGTCGACATATAGTAATAGAAGGTGCAGCCGCCGTCGCGGCGGTAGCTGCCGCCTTTCAGGATGCCGAACGCCGTCGTGCCGGCGAATACCGGGCCGCCGCTATCCCCCGCGCCGCACGACGGCCCGGCCACGGTTACCCATGTCGCGTCGCATGGGCCGCCGCACAGATCGCCCGGCGGCGCATAATCGACGAGTTCGATCTGCGCGCAGCTATAGCCGGTCCGCTCGCCCCGGTGGCAGACCACGTCGCCGGCGCGGGTGCTCGCCCGGTTGCGCCACCGCGTGACGGGGCGCAGCACGCTCTTTTCGCGATCGGAGAAGAACAGGGGGGAGAGGGCCGTCGGGCCCAGCTGGATCTGGACGTCCTGGTAGCGCGCGCCCCATGCCCCGGCCTGGGTGAGCGGCACGATCGTGCCGGCAGGATCGCGATAGACCAGCGTATAGGGGCAGTGCGCGGCGGTGAGGATGCCGGTGCGCGCCTGATCGGTCACCACGAACCCGGTGGTGCAGGCGGCCCGCCGGCCGGTCGTGTCGTCAATGCCCTCGACACGCGATCCGCCCACCGCGCTGAGGTTCGCTTCCGTCTGATCCAGCAGGCGGACGCGGACCGGGACACCCGTGAGCGTGCTGAACTCGGCCGAGCGCGCCAGCGCCTCCTCGCTCCCGCCGGTCAGCGCCTTCACCGTCACCACGATCTCCCCGCTCCGCGGATCGATCCCCACGCCGGCGGGGCCGGGCAACGCATCCAGTATCGCCAGCCGATGCTCGGTGATCGTCGCCAGCAGCCGATCGCGGGTTGCCGCCGCGCCGGTGCGAAACAGGATCGGCACCGTCAGGCCGCCGGCGGACACGCTCTGATCGGGCACCGCCTCGCTGCCGGTGAGCAAGACGATGATCCGGTAGGCGGGGCTGTGTTCGATCGCGATCCCCGCCAGCCGATCGCGGTAGGCGATGGCCAGGCGATCGGTGACGGCGATGCTCTCCTCCTGCGCCTGCAAGCGGCGCATCGCCTCGTCGGCGCCCACCGCGTTGGCGGCGGCATATTCCTGCGCGTCTCGGGCAAGCGCCTCGATGGTCGAGAGCAGCCGTCCCGGCGGCGGATCGGCGGTGGCGGCGGGCGGCGGCGTGAGCGGCAGGAGGATCGGGGCCGGCGGCACCGGGATCACGATGGCCGGCGGCGGCGCAGGGGGCGGAACATCGGCGATCACGTCGCTATCCAGATAGGGCGGGGTGCCGCCCGGCAGAAGGGCCGGCACTGGCTGCGATGAGCGAATGTGTGAAGCTGAAGCCGGTCGAGCCGCCGACGAGCCGGTGTGGTGCCCCACGATGGGCCGACGTGGTGGGCTCGCCGGGATTCGAACCCGGGACCTACAGATTAAAAGTCCGTTGCTCTACCGACTGAGCTACGAGCCCCGCGTCGCCCGGCCTCCTATTGGTGGCGGGCCGGATGGTCAACCGATGCGGCAGCGGTGCTTCACCGCCCGCGCAGATGATCGAGCGGATGGATGCCGCGCGCGTTGGGCTGAAGCCCAATGCGGCCGGGCTCGGCCAGCGACCAGCGTAGCGGCATCGCCAGCGGCACGAAGGCGGTGATCGCCGTCAGCCGGGCATCCGCACCGGCCAGGAAGCCCGCCCGCTCCGCCAGCGTGGTGGCATCGCGTGCGGCGATCAGCAGCGCATCGGCCTCCTCGCTGCACACCCGGCTGAGATCGCACGTGAAACGACGCAGATACCAGCTGGCAACGTCGGCGGGGGCGACGGCATCGATCAACCGCACGTCGGCCGGCGAGTCGGGTGCGACACGCTCGGCGCGAACCCCGATCCCGCGCCAGTCGCGCCGGAGCGCGGCGAACAGCAGGTTGGCGCCCGGCCCGACGGGCAGCGCGATCCGGATCGTCGGCGCCGCGCCCTGTTGCTCCTCGGTCCAGCGCGCCACCGTCGCGCGGGCGAGAGCCTGGCGCGCATCGAGCGGCGTATCGATCCAGTCGGGCCGGGCAGGGGTAGGCAGATCGGCGACACCGGGCGGCAGCAAGGTCGCATTGCTCCGCCATTCCGCGCCGTCAAAGGCTGCGGTCAGGCGTTCCCGATCGATCGCCATTGCCAGTGCGCGGCGGTTCTCGCTGCTGCCGGCAAAACCCGACGTATCGGCAAAGGTCAGCCCGAACAGCCCGGACACAGGATCGATGCGCAGCAGCCGCGCATCGATGCGGGATTGCCGGAGGATCGGCAGATCGTTGAAACTTCCGCCGAGCACCACGGACGAGCGGCCCGCGCCGAACCGGGCGATCGCGAGTGCCGCCCGCTCCGCCCACAGCCGGACCTCGCCCGGAATCGGCGTGCCGGGCGCTGCCGGCTCGGCCGCGACCGGGGCCAGCAGCAGCGAATGCGCGTCGCGTGCCGTGATCCGGAACGGCCCTGCGCCCCCCGCGCCGACCCGGAGCGCGAGTTCCGGCTGCGCGAGCAGCTGGAGCAGGTTGGGCCGCGGCGCATGCAGCCGGATCTCGACCACCTCGGGCGTGACGGCGACGATCTCGTCGATCGCGCCCAGCACCGGCTTCAGCGCGTTCCGGCTCGCACGGCCGATCGCGCGGCGCAGGCTGGCGGCGACCGCCCCGGCATCGACGCGGCCGCCGGCATCGATGCGGAACGTGTAATAGAGCCCGTCGTCGGACACGGCCCAGCGCCGCGCGACGCCGGGATCGATCTGCCCGTTGCCATCGAAGCGGACGAGGCCCTGCGCCACGGCACCGAGCAGCACGCGATCGTTCGGCTGGAGCGCCGCGCGGTTGGCATCGCGGAGCGCGGGCGCCGCGCCGATCGCGCTTACATCGATCGGACCGTCCTTTGCCGGCTGCCTGCAGCCCCCGAGCGCGGCGGCGGCGGCGGCGAGCAGCAGCAAGGCGCGCGCAGGCCGCATCAGCGCCCCGCCAGGGTGAGCGTGCGGCTGGGGTGAACGTTTGCCGGATTGTCGCGCCAGCCGACGACCCGGCGGGCGACGAGCGCGCGGCTGACATAATAATAGATCGGCAGCACCGGCGCATTCTCCATGAGTATCGTCTCCGCCCGTCGCATGCCGATCGCGCGGGCCGCCGAATCCGGTTCGGCAGCGGCCGCGGCCAGTGCGGTGTCGTAGCGTGGATCGGCATGGCCCGAATAGTTGATCGCGCCCGCATCGCTGCGATGCACTGCCAGGAAGTTTTCCGGCGCGGCGATGTCGGCGATCCATCCGGAGCGGGCGATGCCGAATTCACGCCGGCGCAGCGCCGCAAAGTGCAGGGCCGATTCGCTGTTCAGCAGCCGCGCCTCCACCCCCAGCGGCCGCCACATCGCCGCCAGTGCGATCGACACACGACGATGATCGGCATCGCTGTTGAAGCGGATATCGAAGCTGAGCGGATGCCCCGGCCCATAGCCGGCAGCGGCGAGCAACGCCCGCGCTGCCGCCATTCTGCGCGCGCGCGGCCAATCCGCCCAGTCCGGCCGATAATCCGGCAGGCCGCCGGTGCCGGGCGGGATCACTCCCCAGGCGGGCTGCGTGCCGATCGCCATCAGCGGCCCGGCGATCCAGCGCCGCTCGACCGCCATGTTGAGCGCGCGGCGGACACGGACGTCGGCGAACTTCGGATCGTGGAGGTTGAACACGAAATAATAAGCGCCGCGATACGGGGCGATATGCACCGCGCCGGGCAGGTTGGCGCGCAGCCAGGGCAGGCGGCTGGCGGGAAAGTCGCCGGTCAGATCGGCACCGCCCGCACGAAACAGTCGCAGCGCCGCGAGCCTGTCCTCCATCGGCCGCCATTCGACCGCGGGGATCGCGGGCCGGCCGTCGTGCCAGGCGGGGTTGGCGGCCAGCGTCAGGCGGTCATGCGGCGCCCACGCCACCAGCCGGTACGCGCCGGAGGCGACGATCGGGCGATCGGCGGTCCAGCGGTCTCCGGCGGCATCGATGCGGTGCAGGGGCAGCGCCGCCATCGCCGGATGCGCCAGCAGCTCGGGCAAAGCGGGGAAAGGCGCGCGGAGCCGCACGATCACGGCATCCGCCTCGCCGCGCACCGCAGCGATCGGCGCGAACAGGACGGCGTGGGGCGATGCCGTTGCCGGATCGAGCAGCCGGGCGAAGCCGCGCACGAAGGTTTCCGGCCCGATCGCCACGCCGTCTGCAAACCGCAGCGCGCGGCGAAGCGGAAAGCGCCATGTTCGCCCATCGGGCGAAACGCGCCAGCCGCTGGCCAGCCCGGGTTCGACGGTGCCGGCAGCCGAGAAGCGGGTGAGCCCCTCAAACTGTTCGGCCGCGATGCGAAGGGTCGCAAGGTCGGAGAGTTTCTGCGGATCGAGCCCCTTCGCCTCGTCATCGGCGATGCGGATCAGGCGATCCGGCGGAGGTGGTGCGGCGCGATCCGCCTGGGTGCAGCCGACCAGCAGGGCGAGTAGGGCGAGCAGCAGGGGCAGGGGCAGGGCGCGGATCATTGCGCAACCCCAGGCGCGCCGGACGCGGGACGCCCCTTTTGCGGAATGGTGCGGACGGCGGGACTCGAACCCGCACTCCATCGGGAAGCAGATTTTAAGTCTGCCGCGTCTACCGGTTTCGCCACGTCCGCCCGCCTGCGCGCCGCCGTTGCGCGCTGCCGACAGCCAAGGCAGGCGCGGGGCGATCGGTCAAGAGCATAGGCGTCACACGTTCAGGCGTGCGCGCATGTCCTTGCCGGGCTTGAAATAGGGGACGTGCTTGGCGTCGACATCGACGGCCTCGCCGGTGCGCGGATTGCGGCCCGTACGCGCGGTGCGCGGCCGCGTGGAAAAGGCGCCGAAGCCGCGCAGTTCGACCCGGCCGCCGCGCGCCAGATGTCTGCTGATCCCGTCGAAGAACGCATCCACGACGCGCTCAACCTCTTTCAGCGCCAGATCGGGGTTATCCGTGGCCAACATCGACACGAGTTCGGACCTGATCATGATACTCCTCCCACCGGTCGACCTTCGGACCGGGTGCGACACGCCCGCCTCCCCGTCATCGCCAGCCCGCCTAATGGCCTTTATTCTTATCATGGATCAATGGAGTTTGCAGCCGCATTCGTCGCGCAGGCGGGATATTTCATCGCGTCGCAGAGATTAAAGCGACGTTCATGCCCCGGGGGGTTATAGGCAAGCACGGAACAAGTGACTGGCTTCAACGGAGGAATGCATGGCGTCGGGTGATCTGCGGGTGCGGTTGATTGGTGCAGTCGTCGCCTCGGCGATGGCGGGGATTGCGGCGCAGCCCGCGGCGGCGGCGCCCGCGCCGAAGCCGCCGGCCTTCGCCGTGTGCGGCGTCTGCCACAAGGTGGCGGCTGGCGAGAAATCCGGTATCGGCCCGAACCTGTGGGGCGTCGCCGGCCGCAAGGCGGGCACGGTTCCGGGCTACACCTACTCGCCGGCCATGAAGGCGTCGAAGATCACCTGGACGCGAGACAAGATCGCGACCTACATCTCCGATCCCAAGAAGATGGTTCCCGGCACGAAGATGATCTACGTCGGCCAGAAGGATCCGAAAGTGGCCGCGGCGATCGCCGACTACGTCAGTTCGCTGAAGTAACGAACGGCAGCGGGCGGCGTCAGCTACGCGCCCGCCTGTCGATACCGCCGTCCAGCAGTGGCTGGGCGGCGGCCCGTCCCGCGCCGTGCGCGACGGGGCCCTCCGCAGCACCGATCAGGCGATCGAGCAACGCGCGGCCCTCACCCCACCAGCCCAGGCCGCTGTCCGCGTTGATGTGCCCGCACGCGCCGGCATCGACGAAATGGCTCCCCCAAAGCCGGGCCATGTCGAACGCGCGCTGGCCGGAGCAATAGGGATCGTCGTCACTGGCCACCAGGATCGACGGGAAAGGCAGGCTGACCCGCGGCGCGGGGGCGAAGCCGGCAATCTCGCGACAGGCATCCGCACGCTCCACATCCGGCGGCGCGACCAGTAGCGCGCCCGCGACCGGCGCACCCCATTGCTGGCCGGCCAGGGCCGCCCACCAGGCGACCGCCACGCATCCCAGGCTGTGCGCGACAAGGACGACAGGTGCCTCGGCAGTGCGGATCGCCTGCTCCAGCCGGGTCACCCAGGCGTTGCGGCGCGGATCGCACCACATGCCGAGAGCGACGCGCACGCAATCGCGGTCCGCCTGCTCCCACAGGGTCTGCCAGTGCGTCGGGCCGGAATTGCCGAGGCCCGGAACGGTGAGGATCGTCGGCCGGCGGCCCGCCGTCTCGGAAGCGATGTGCAACATGCGTCGTCTCCTGGCCTTGTCGATGGAGTGTCCCCATCACGCCGCCAACCATATTACTACCGCTATGGTGGACAAGCAACGTTCGACCGCCGGTCTCTTTCCCGCGGCGAAGCGATGCGCCATGGGCAGCGGCCATGAAAAGAATGCGTGCCGATCAGTTGCTCGTCGATCGCGGACTGGCCGAGAGCCGGACGCGCGCGCAGGCGCTGATCCTGGCCGGACTGGTCTTCGCCGGCGAATCGCGCGTCGCCAAGGCCGGCCAGACGATTGCCGAGGACGTCCCGATCGAGGTGCGCGGGCGCGATCATCCCTGGGTATCGCGCGGCGGCGTGAAGCTCGCCCACGCGCTCGATCATTTCGGGTGGAGCCCGGCGGGCTGCGTGGCGCTGGACGTCGGCTCCTCCACCGGCGGCTTTACCGACGTGCTGCTGACGCGGGGTGCGGTGCGGGTCTATGCGGTCGATTCCGGCACCAACCAGCTGGCGTGGAAGCTTCGGTCCGACGATCGCGTGATCGTTCACGAAAAGACCAACGCCCGCCACCTGACCGCGGCCGAGATCCCCGAGCCGATCGACCTGATCGTGTGTGATGCAAGCTTCATCGCGCTGGAAAAGGTGCTTGCCACCCCGCTGGGCTTTGCCGGGCGCGATGCGCGCCTCGTCGCGCTGATCAAGCCGCAGTTCGAGGCAGGGCGCGAGGAAGTCGGCAAGGGCGGGGTGGTGCGTGATCCCGAGGTGCACGCGCGGGTCTGCGCGGAGGTCGCCGCGTGGGTGGGAAGCCGGGAATGGACCGTCGTCGGCATCGTTCCGAGCCCGATTACCGGGCCTGAAGGCAATATCGAATTCCTGATCGCGGCAAAGCACAGTCCTGACTGATATTTCCGCCATCCGGATGCGTAAAAAATTGTGACGTGCCACGTATTGCTACGGCCGGTGCAACGGATTAGCCCTCGTCGGCAGGCTATGCGACTTGCCCTATCCTTTCTGCCGATCTTTGCGCTGGCTGCCTGCGGTGGTGCGCGTGAGGAAAAACGCGGCGACACTCCGGCCCCGCTGGTCACCGCCGCGGTAGTGCAGGCGGCGCGCTTCGTCGACCGGATCGATGCCGTGGGCACGGCGCGCGCACGCGAGCAGGTGACGCTCTCCGCCCCCGTGACCGAGCGGATCGTGCAACTGAACTTCACCGATGGCGGCTACGTCGGCGCCGGTCAGGTCATCGCGGTGCTGGCGCAGGGACAGGAGACCGCCGCACTGGCCGATGCGCAGGCCCGTGCGCGCAACGCCGGGCAGCAACTCGCCCGCCTCGAGCAACTCCGCCAGCGGGGCTTTGCCACCAACGCCAGCCTGGACGCGCAGGTTGCCGCGGCGGATTCGGCGCAGGCGATGGCGGCGCAGGCCCGCGCCTCGATCGGCGACCGGGTTATCCGGGCCCCGTTCGCCGGCTTCGCCTCGCTCCGGATGATCTCCGCAGGTGCGGTGGTGAGCGCCGGGACGGAGATTGCGACGATCAGCGACACGTCCCAGATCAAGCTCGACTTTCCGGTGCCCGAAACCATCCTGTCGACCCTCTCCGTCGGCCAGCCGATCGTGGCGCGGGCCGCCGCCTTCCCCGATCAGCCGTTCCGCGGACGTATCGCGACCATCGATCCGGTGATCGATCCCGCGACCCGCGCGGTACTGGTGCGCGCGATCTTGGCCAACGGCGATCGCCGGCTGAAGCCGGGCATGCTGATGAACGTGGCGATCGAGGGGCGTTCGCGGACCGCACCGGCCATCCCTGAGCTTGCCGCGGTCGGGCAGGGCGACGAACGCTTCGTCTATCGGCTGCAGCCGGACGGCACCGTACGCCGCGTGACGGTGCGTATCGGGGCGCGGGAGGGCGATCATGTCGAGGTGCTCGAAGGGCTCGTCCCCGGTGACCGGATCGTCGCGGAAGGCGTCGTCAAGCTTACCGACGGGATGAAGGTT
This sequence comes from Sphingomonas bacterium, assembly GCF_028292925.1. Taxonomy (GTDB): domain Bacteria; phylum Pseudomonadota; class Alphaproteobacteria; order Sphingomonadales; family Sphingomonadaceae; genus JAQGLK01. Next base: position 19,114 of record NZ_JAQGLK010000035.1, on the reverse strand, counting down.
CGCTTGGCCGGTCCCGGCAACGCCGCGCCCCGACGCCCGCCGTCGCAAACCGCCGACGCGCGGTAGAGGGCGCGGGCGGTGCAGATATCCGACCTTTCCGTCCGCCGCCCGGTCTTCGCCGCCGTGCTCGCGATCCTGCTGACGCTGGTCGGCGTCGTTGCCTTCCTCAGCCTGTCCGTGCGGGAATATCCGGATACCGATCCGCCCGTCGTCTCCGTCGATACGACCTATCTTGGCGCCGCCGCCAGCGTGGTCGAAAGCCGGGTGACGCAGGTGATCGAGGAGCGGCTGGCGGGGATCGAGGGGATCCAGACGATCAGCTCGCGATCCAGCGACGGCCGATCCTCGATCTCGATCGAATTCGCGCCCGGCAGGTCGGTGGACAGCGCAGCGAACGACGTGCGCGATCGCGTCGCCGGCGTGGCGGACGACCTGCCCGACGACGTTCTCGCGCCCGAAGTGCGCAAGGTGGACAGCGATGCACAGCCGGTGATGTGGATCGTCTTCTCGGCCAAGGGCTGGTCGCAGCTGCAGCTCAGCGATTATGTCGATCGCAACGTCGTCGATCGTTTCTCCGCGATCGACGGCGTCGCCACGGTGCAGGTCAGCGGCGAGGCGCGGCCCTCGACGCGGGTGTGGCTGCGGCCCGATCGGCTCGCCGCGTTCGGGCTGACGCCGGCCGACATCGAGCGTGCGCTGCGCAGCCAGAATGTCGAGTTGCCCGCCGGGCGGATCGAGGCGCGATCCCAGAACGTCACGATCCGCGTCAACCGGCCGTTCGCCAAGCCGGCCGACTTCACCCAACTGATCGTCGGCCGGGGCGCGGGCGGCTATCTGGTCCGCCTGGGCGATGTCGCGCGGGTGGAGGAGGGGGCGGAGAATCCCTACCAGGTCTTTCGCTCGAACGGCGTCAACAGCATCGGCCTGGGCATCGTCCGCCAGTCCGGCGCGAACACGCTGGCCGTGGCGGATGCCACCAAGCAGGTGATGGTGCAGCTGCGGGCCACGATCCCGTCCAATGTGACGGTGGATATCGGATCGGACAGTTCGCTGTTCATTTCAGCCGCGATCGATGCGGTATGGCATACGCTGGGTGAGGCGGCGGTGCTCGTCGTGCTCGTCATCTTCCTGTTCCTGGGATCGTGGCGGGCGACGCTCATTCCCGCGGTGACGGTGCCGATCTGCCTGCTCGGCACGTTCGCGGTGCTGTGGGTGTTCGGCTTCTCGATCAACCTGCTCACCTTGCTGGCGCTGGTGCTGGCGATCGGGCTGGTCGTCGACGACGCGATCGTGGTGCTGGAGAATGTGTATCACCGGATCGAGGGCGGCGAGTCTCCGATCGTCGCCGCGTATCTCGGCACCCGGCAGGTCGGCTTTGCGGTGATCTCGACCACGCTGGTGGTCTGCGCCGTGTTCGTGCCGGTCATGTTCCTGGCCGGGCAGACCGGGCTGCTGTTCCGCGAACTGGCGGCGGCGATGATCGGGGCGATCGCGCTGTCCGGCTTCCTGGCGCTCAGCCTGGCGCCGATGCTCTGTTCCAAGCTGCTGCGCCGCGAGAAACGCGGCCGGCTCGCTTTGTGGGTGGAGGCGCGGCTGACGTGGGTCGAGACGCGCTACGGATCGCTGCTGGATGGCGCGCTGCGGCGGCCGCTGCCGGTGCTGCTCGGTGTCGTCGCGTTCCTGGCGATCGCCGCGGCGTTGTTCCTGACGCTCAAGTCGGAACTCGCGCCGGGCGAGGATACCGGGATCGTCCAGGTGCAGATGGCCGGGCCGGAGGGCACCGGCTTCAATGCGATGGACGCCTACCTCCGCGCGGTGGAGGCGGAGATCAATCCGATGATCGACGAAGGCGCGATCCGCAAGACGATCGGCCGCGTGCCGGGCGGCTTCGGCGCATCGGAGGATTTCAGCGAGGCCCGGCTGACCATCTTCCTGAAGCCCTGGGAAGAGCGGACCGACACGACCGGCGATGTCGTCGGAAAGATCAACAAGAGCCTGCAGAACCTGCCGGCCTTGCGCGGGCTCGCCTCCTCACCCTCGTCGCTGGGGCGCGGGCGGGGGCAGCCGATCAACCTGGTGATCACGGGCGCCAGCTACCCCGATCTGGCCCGCGCGCGGGACAAGATCATGGTGGCGGCACGCGCCAATCCGGGCATCGTCAACATCGATTCCGACTACAAGGAAAGCAAGCCGCAGCTATTGCTGGATGTCGATACCGCACGGGCCGGCGATCTCGGCGTGTCGGTGGACGATATCAGCCAAGCCTTGCAGACGCTGATGGGATCGCGGCGCGTTTCCACCTATGTCGATCGCGGCGAGGAATATCGCGTCCTCGTCCAGGCCGATGCGCCCAATCGCGGCAGCGAACAGGATCTGTCCGTCGTCTATGTGCGCAGCCGCACCGGGCAGCTGATCCCGCTCTCCAACCTCGTCACCACCCGCCAGACGGCGAGTGCGCGCGAGCTGGGCCGGTTCAACAAATCGCGTGCGATCACGCTGACCGGCGGGCTTGCCCCCGGCTACGCGCTGGGCGACGCGCTTGCCTTCCTGGAGGCGGCTGCGCGGGATAATCCGGAAGTCACCTCGCTCGGCTATCGCGGCGAGAGCCAGGCGTTCCGGGAGGCGGGCAGCTCGATCTGGCTGGTATTCGGCCTGACGATCCTCGTCGTCTACCTGCTGCTCGCCGCGCAGTTCGAAAGCTTCGTCCATCCGGCGGTGATCGTGACGACGGTGCCGCTGGCGGTGGCCGGCGGCGTGATCGGGCTGGCGGCGATGGGCCAGACGCTCAACCTCTACAGCCAGGTCGGGATCGTCATGCTGGTCGGCCTGGCCGCCAAGAACGGCATCCTGATCGTCGAGTTCGCCAACCAGTTGCGGGACGAGGGGCATGCGATCGGCGCAGCGATCCGTGATGCCGCCAGCCGCCGGCTGCGGCCGATCCTGATGACCTCGATCGCCACCGTCGCCGGCGCGGTGCCGCTGATGCTGGCCGGCGGGGCAGGGGCGGGCGCGCGGCGGGCGATCGGCGTGGTCGTCGTCTGGGGCGTCAGCCTGGCCACGATCATCACCCTGTTCCTGATCCCCATCCTGTACGTCCTGCTCGCCCGCCGCACCGGATCTCCCGATGCGGTCAGCCGCAGGCTGGATGCCGCGCTGGCCGCGCCGCAGGCCGCGGAATAGGAAGGGACGGTGGGGCAGCTGGCGTCGTCGGGGCAGTTACGGATGGCGCTGGTCCGCCGGGCGCTCATTGCCGTGCCGCTGGTCCTGCTGCTGGGCATGCTCTCCGGCGTGCTCGCCAATTCCGGGTACGACAATCCCTGGTTCGCGGGACTGGCCAAGCCTGCCTTCATGCCGCCGGCCTGGGCGTTCCCGGTGGCGTGGACGATCCTCTACGTGATGCAGGGGCTGGCGCTGGCGATCGTCTGGCAGGCCCGTGGCGCGCGGGGGCGGGGCATCGCGGCTGGCATGTTCGGGGTTCAACTGGCGCTCAACCTGGCGTGGTCGCCCTTGTTCTTCGCGGCGCACCGGGTGCATGCCGCCTTGTGGCTGATCGGGCTGATCTTCGTGAGCGCGGTGGCGACGACGATCCTGTTCCGCCGCATCCGCCAGCGGGCCGGGCTGCTGATGCTGCCCTATCTGGCCTGGCTGCTGTTCGCGGCTGCCCTCAATTACGGTATCGCCGCGATGAACCCCGGCGCGGAGAAGCTTGCGCCGGCGGGTGCGAGCACCCAGATCACGCTCTGAACACCTGTTTCGCGTAAGGAATGAACCCCATGCAATCCGAAAACCGCCTGTTCGACGATTTCGTGAAGATCGTGAACGGTGCCGCCGGCACGATCGCCGGGATGGGCCGCGAGGCCGAAAGCTCGTTCAAGGAGCGCGCCAAGGAGTGGATGGGCGGGCTCGATTTCGTCAGCCGCGACGAATTCGAAGCGGTCAAGGCGATGGCCGCCGCCGCGCGCGAGGAAGCCGCGATGCTGCGCACCCGGCTGGACGCGATGGAAGCGAAGTCCGCGGCGACGGCGCCGGGCGCCGCCGATGGCGGCAGCGTCGATATCGGTGCGCCCTCTGTCTTCTAAGCGATTGATCCACAGCTTTTCCTGTGTCCGCGCCGCTTGCCGCTTGCCAGTGGCAGGCGGCCGGTTCACCGTAGCCCCTGCGAGGGTGCCATTGGAGCGGCGCGGATGACTGTCGACGATTACGAGAATGTGCGCGATGCCAGCGCCCCGATCGATACGCTCGAACAGTATTTCGCTGCCCATGGCTGGTCGTTCGAACGGAGTGCCGACGAAGAAATCGTCGCAACCTTCCAGGGCAGCTGGACGCAGTACGAGCTGCGCGCGGTGTGGCGCGACGAGGATCGCGTGCTGCAGTTCCTGGCGCTGCCCGACATCCGCGTGCCCGCCGACAAGCGCGGGCCGCTCTACGAAACGCTGGGGCTGATCAACGAGCAATTGTGGATCGGGCATTTCGAGATGTGGGCGTCTTCGGGAATGCTGCTGTTCCGCCATGCGGCGCTGCTGGATGCCAGCGGCGAGGCGCAGCTCTCGCTCGATCAGGCGGAAACGCTGGTCGAGGCCGCGATCGACGAGTGCGAGCGTTTCTACCCGGTGTTCCAGTTCGTGCTGTGGGCCGACAAGACGCCGCAGGAGGCGATCGCCGCCGCCCTGATCGAAACCCAGGGCGAAGCCTGAGCAACGTGTCGCCGGAGTTCAATGCAATGCAGCTCGATGGACCGCTCTGGCTGGTCGGCGCCGGCAATATGGGCGGGGCGATGCTGCGCGGCTGGATCGCCGCCGGGGTCGATCCCGGCGCCATCACCGTGATCGACCACGGAACGGCTCCATTGCCGGATGGCGTGCAGCGCCGCACCGCTCCGCCTCAGGGCGTGGCGCCACCCGCCACGCTGGTCCTTGCTATCAAGCCTCAGCAGATCGACGTGGTTGCGCCCGCGCTCGCCCCGCTTCTGGCCGCGGATACGCTGCTGGTATCCATCCTGGCGGGCGTGGAGATCGGATCGCTGCGTGCGCGCTTTCCTGCCCCCCGCGCCGTCGTGCGGGTGATGCCGAACATGGCGGTATCGATCGGCCGCGGCGTGATGGCGCTGCACGGCGAAGGGCTGGGGCACGCCGAGGCCGCCACCGCGGCGGCGCTGATGGCCCCGCTCGGGATCGTCGAGTGGATCGCCGATGAAGGCTCGTTCGACGCGGTGACGGCGCTCTCCGGGTGCGGCCCGGCGTTCCTGTTCCGCTTCATCGACGCGATGGCTGCGGCCGGTGTGCGGCTCGGCCTGCCTGCCGATCAGGCGGCGCGGCTGGCATTGGCCACGGTCGAGGGATCGGCGCTGCTGGCCGCCGCAGCGGACGAGACGCCGGCCACGATCGCCGATCGTGTCGCCAGCCCCGGCGGCAGCACGCGCGAGGGCCTCAACGTTCTCGACCGGCCGGACGGGATCATGGCGCTGATGGAGCGGACGCTCGTCGCATCGGCACGGCGCAATGCCGACATGGCGGCCGCTGCCCGCGGCTGACGGCTTCAGCCGCCGCGGCGCAGATCCTGCACCCGCTGGCGATCCTCTGCCGGGATCAGCCCTTCCAGCACCGTCCAGAACCCGGCGACGGAGCTATGCCCTGCCTCGGCATAAGCGGCGGACAGCCGCTCGCGCAGCGACTGGAACAATTCTGCTTCCAGCTCCGCTCCGGCGGCCGTCAGGCTCAGCAGCCGCTGGCGCCGGTCCTGCTCGCCCGGACGGGTCTCCATCAGGTTGCGTTCGGCCAGCTCGCTCAGCACGCGGCCCAGCGACTGCTTGGTGATGCCGAGCAGTTTCAGTAATTCGCCGACGGTGATCCCCGGATCCCGCGCGACGAAGTAAAGCGCGCGGTGGTGGGCGCGGCCCAGGCCCTGTTCGCTCAGCCGGCGATCGATCGATCGGGTGAGATGGCTATAGCCGAAGTAGAGCAGTTCCACGCCGCGCCGTATCTCAGGCTCACGCAGGAAAAGTGGCGAAGCGGATGGGACAGCCATGTTGACGTATCGTGCCAGCGCGCTAGACGTTTGGCAAGGGTTTGGGCGAACAGCTCGCGGTGCGGCGGCAAGGCAGGAAGACGTAATGAGCGGCGACGACAAGCTGACGTTCCGGTTGGAGCCCCATGCTGCCCCCGTACCCGCCGACGAACGGGCCACGCGGCTGGTCTCCCCCGGCTTCGGCCGCGTCTTCACCGATCACATGGCGGTAGTCCGCTACAGCGAGGATCGCGGCTGGCACGATGCCCGCATCCAGGCGCGCGCGCCTCTGGAGCTGGATCCCGCGGCGGCGGTGCTCCACTACGCGCAGGAAATCTTCGAGGGCATGAAGGCCTATCGGCTGGAGGATGGCGGCACCGCCCTGTTCCGGCCGGAGGCGAACGCCCGCCGCTTCCGCCAGTCGGCCGAGCGGATGGCGATGGCCCAGCTGCCGGAGGACATCTTCCTGGAATCGGTTCGCCGGCTGGTCGAAATAGACCGGGCCTGGATCCCCGGCGGGGACGGCGGCAGCCTGTACCTGCGCCCCTTCATGTTCGCCAGCGAGACGTTTTTGGGGGTGCGCCCGGCCAAGGAGTATCTCTATCTGGTGATCGCCTCCGCCGCGGGCGCCTATTTCAACGGCACCGGCAATGCCGGCATCACGCTGTGGGTTTCGGACAATTTCACGCGGGCCGCGCCCGGCGGCACCGGCGCGGCCAAGTGCGGCGGCAATTACGCGGCCAGCCTTCAGGCGCAGGCCGAGGCGATCGCCCACGGGTGCGATCAGGTGGTGTTCGTCGACGCGGCCGAGCGCCGCTGGGTCGAGGAGCTCGGCGGCATGAACATCTTCTTCGTGTTCGACGACGGCACACTGGCCACGCCGCCGCTCACCGGCACGATCCTGCCCGGCATCACCCGCGATTCGCTGCTCACGCTGGCGCGCGCCGGCGGGCTGACGGTGCGCGAGGAGCCCTATGCGCTGGATCAGTGGCGGGCGGATGCGGCGAGCGGCCGGCTGGTGGAGGCTTTCGCCTGCGGTACGGCGGCGGTCGTCACCTCGATCGGCCGGGTCCGCGGCGCGGATGGCGAGTTCACGATCGGCAACGGCGTCGCCGGTCAGACGACCGAGCGGCTGCGAAGCGAACTCGTCGCGATCCAGCGTGGCCATGCCCCCGATCCGCACGGCTGGGTACACCGGCTGTTCTGATCCGCGATCGAGCGGACGGGGCCGCGATGATCGAGCCCCGCTTGCTCAGAGCCCGTGATAGCCGCGATACCAGTCGACGAATTTCGGCACGCCGACGGAAATGGGCGTAGTCGGCGCGAAGCCCAGATCACGCTGGATGGCGCTGATGTCGGCATAGGTCTCGCGGACGTCGCCGGGCTGCATCGGGTGTAGATCGCGGATCGCCGGGCGGCCGCATGCCGCCTCGATCAGGCCGATCATCGCGCCGAGCTCTTCGGAATTGTTGTTGCCGATATTGTAGAGCCGGTGCGGGGCGATGCTGCCGCCGGCCTTTTCCGCGCCATCGTCTGCCGGCGGGTTGTCCAGCGCCGCGACGATGCCGGTGACGATATCGTCGATGTAGGTGAAGTCGCGGCGCATATTGCCTTCGCCGAACACCGGGATCGGCTCGCCCGCCAGGATCTTGCGCGTGAAGATCCACATTGCCATGTCCGGCCTGCCCCACGGCCCGTAGACGGTGAAGAACCGCAGCCCGGTCTGCGGCAGGCGATAGAGATGGGCGTATGTCTCGCTCATCAACTCATCCGCCTTCTTCGTCGCGGCGTAGAGCGACAGCGGCCGATCGACACGGTCCTCCACCCGGAACGGCAGGGTGGCGTTGCCGCCATAGACCGAAGACGACGACGCATAGACGAGCTGATCGACCGCACGGTGGCGGGCGATCTCGAGGATGTTGAGATGCCCGACAAGGTTCGCCTCGACATAGGCGCGCGGGTTTTCGATCGAATAGCGCACGCCGGCCTGCGCGCCGAGGTGGACGATGCGGGTAAAATCCTCGGTGCCGATCCCGGCATCCAGCGCGGCGTGGTCGGCGAAATCGACGCGCACGAAGCGGAAGCGATCGCCGTGCCGCTCGCGCAGAACCGCCAGCCGATCCTGCTTGAGCGCCACCGAATAGTAATCGTTCAGATTGTCGATGCCGACCACGCGATCGCCACGCGCCAGCAGCCGCTCCGCGACGTGAAAGCCGATGAAGCCCGCGGCTCCCGTCACCAGGATCGTCATGTCGTTCATCCGCCTTGCTTGGTCGCCGCGACCTAACCGACGGTAAGCGTCGCGTCGAGGCTTCCCACCGGAGCAAGGGCGGCTATAAGGCCGGCAACCGCGATGGTGGGGCGTCGCCAAGTGGTAAGGCAGCGGCTTTTGGTGCCGCCATCCGCAGGTTCGAATCCTGCCGCCCCAGCCAGGTTCCCGCCCGATGGCGCATTCAGGGGGGGCGACCCGCTCGCCCCGGGCCCGCCTGCAAAAAGACAGGTCCATCGACTCCCTCGCGCTGCGGACAATCGACCGTCCACGCTGCCTAGCGCCGGATCGTGTAGAGATAGGCCGCGATGTCGCGCGCATCGCCTTCGCTGATGCCCTGATCCGGCATGCCGTTGCCGGGTACGACTTCCTGCGGATCGCGGATCCAGCGGATGAGGTTTTGCGGATCGTTGGCGAGCACGCCTGCAATTTCGGATCGCGTGCCGATGGCGCGGAGAGACGGGCCGACCTGGCCCTGCGCGCCGGAGATGCCGGGGATCTGGTGGCACGCGCCGCAGCCATAGCGGAGCATCGCAGCCTTTCCGGCATCGGCATGACCGCCGGTGATCTGCTCCGCCGTGGTGCGTGCCTGTGCCGCGTCCTGCCCGTACAGGACGGCGACCGAAGCGATACCGGCCAGGGTGGCGAGCCCGGTGAGCAGCAGGACGAAGCGCAGGCTATGGGGCATTGGCGGCTCTCTGTGGCGCTATCACGGAGCGAAACAGTAGAAGGGCAGCGACCGCGTGGAGCAGGCCACCCGGAATCCACATGATGAGGCCGGCGACCTGCTGATCCTCCGCGGGGCTGAGGCCGAAAGGTGCACGGGCGAGACGGGCATAGCCCGCATACCAGGGGCTTTCGGAGAAGGCCATGAGTGCGCCGAGCGCGCCCGTGACCAGCGAAGTCGCGAGCAGGCATAATGCGGCAAGCGCGCGGGCGCCGGGCTCACCCGCGCCGCCGCCGCGGCGGCCGAGCATGGCGGTCCAGAACAAGAGCGCGCTGACCACGAAGCAGAGATGCTGGGTTGCGTGCCACCCCTCGCTGGCCAGTGCCAGATCGAACAAAGCGGGCATGTGCCAGATCCACAATATCGCCGACTGGATCGCGGTTGCGGTGATCGCGCCCGTGAGTGCCGAGAAGACGGCGGAGACCGGACCGCTGCTGGAGACGTTGCCGATCGCGCGCCGGGCATCGGGGGCAAAGGCCCAGAGCATCGCCGACAGCGGCTCGGCCAGAACGATCAGCGGGGCTGCCACCAGCATCAGCAGCTCATGTTCCAGCATATGGGCGGTGAAGGAGCGTTCCCCTGCCTCGTGCAGCGGGGAGACGAGGGCGCCGGCCATCGCCAGCCAGCCGCCCGCGAACAGCCAGGCACGGCGGACGAGCCGTGCCCGCCCACCTGCCGAGCGGGCATGCAGCCTTCGCCAGCCGAACGCGAATATCAGTGCCGACAGAAGCAGCGGGCCTGAGATCCAGGGATCCCATGTCCAGCCGGGAGGGTTTCGATGATCGTGGCCGGCATGGGCCATGGCCGGCGCAGCGAGGGCCAGCGCCGGCAGCAGCGCGAGGCGTATCAACGCACGCACGGCGGCACGATCAGGACGCCGAGCGTCTGGAAGGCGATGGCCAGCGCGAAGATGCCGGACAGGAGCAACGCCACCCGTGCGAGCCATTGCCGCGGCGGCGTCTGATCCCCCGCCGGGCCGGCATAGGGCCAGGCAAGTGCGGCGGCAGCCGCGCAGACGACGAGGCTCGCCGCGCCCCACACGATTCCCAGCCAGCCGCCGACCGGCCCGCATGCTTCTTTCAGCGCGCTCGCAAGGCCTAACTCGAACACGTACCAGGCGGTGGGTGGCAATACGAGCGCCAGCCACGGCCGGACGCGTTCGCCGCGGGAAAGCGGGGGAGTGTCGCTCATCCCAGCCTCGGCGCGAGATAGACGAGCGCGCCGATCGGCAGCCAACTCAGGACGACGAAGGTCCAGTAATTGGAATTATCCTCGACGTCGGCGAACTGATCGTCCCCGATCTTGTGCGTATAGAGCCAGAGCGCCTGCACGCAGGTATCGCCCCAGTCGGTGAGGATGTGGCTGGTGTGGAGCACCATGAGCATCCACAGCACCGATCCATAGGCGTCCCCATACCAGGGGACGTTGAGGTGCGCCAATTCCAACCCACGCGGGATCAGGAGGGCGGCACCGATCACCGCCATCGCCAGCGTGCTGCGACGGACCGCCCTGGCATCCTTGCGGCGCGCAGAGCGGAACACCCAGAGGTTCGGCAGGGCGCTGAGCAGCAGCCCCACCGTGAAGATGATGCCCCATAGCAGATCGGGCGGACGATCGCCGGGGGGAGGCCAGGCGGCGCTCTGGCTCATCAGGTAGAGATAGGTGCCGGCCGCAAGCACGAAGGCGGTGCCCTCGATCGCCATGAAGCCGATATTGCCCCACCAGACCATGTTGCGCGCACCCATGGCGCTTTCGGGCAAGTGCGACAGATCGCCGACGATGCGGCTGGGGATGGGATCGGTCATCGTGCGCGCTTTCTCAGCGGGCCGGTATCCGCCCGCTCTCGCTGCGGCCAGAACCAGATGGTCAGCGTGATCGCGATCGGGATCGCTCCCCAGACGAGCGCCCACGGCGTGAAGATGCTGCCGACGAACAACGCCGTCACCGCCAGCCCGGCGAGCAACGGGGTGATCGACGGCTTCGGGCTCTTGTGCCGATATTCCGGCACCGCATCGATGAGGGAGGTGACGAGCACCTGCCGCCGATCCCGCGCCATACCATCCATGACTGGCAACCCGCCTTTGGCCGTCCACAGCGGAGTAAGGCTGTCCACGACGGGCGTGTGATCGAAATTGTAAACCGGCGGGGGCGAGGCAGTGGCCCATTCGAGCGTGGAGCCGCCCCACGGGTTCGGGCCCGCGCGCTTGCCACGGTACAGGCTCCAGCAGGCATTGGCGACAAACACCAGCCCGCCCGCGACGGCAATGGCGGAGCCGATCGAGGCGACGAGGTTGAGCGGGCCCCAGCCCATCGCCTCGGGATAGGTGTAGACCCGGCGGGGCATCCCCTGCAGCCCCAGGATGTGCATGGGGAAGAAGCCGAGGTTGAACCCGCCGACGATCAGCCAGAAACTGACCTTGCCCCAGAACTCCGAAAGCATGCGGCCGGTCGCTTTCGGGAACCAGTAGCTGAACGCACCGAACAGCGGGAACATCGCGCCGCCGACAAGCACGTAGTGGAAGTGAGCGACCACGAAATAGGTGTCGGTCAGCTGCTGATCGAGCGGCGCCGATGCGGTCATGATGCCCGACAGGCCGCCTATGACGAACGTGGTGATGAACCCGATCACCCAGAGCAGCGGCGTATCGAAGCGCGGCCTTCCGCTCCACAGCGTCGCGATCCAGCAGAACACCTGGATACCCGCCGGCAGCGCCACCGCCATGCTCGCCGCGGTGTAGAAGTCGTTGCCGAGCCGCGGCAATCCGACCGCGAACATGTGGTGGACCCACAATCCGAAGGCGAGCGCGGCGATGCCGAGCATCGACAGCACCAGCGCGACATGGCCGAAGATCGTCCGGCGGGAGAAGGTTTCCACGATCACCGAGACGAAGCCCGTGGCGGGCAGGAAGATGATGTAGACCTCCGGATGGCCGAACCACCAGAAGAGGTGCTGGAACAGAATGACGTCGCCGCCCGCGGCCGGCGTGAAGAACTGCGTTGCGACCATTCGATCGGCGATCAGCATGCTCGTCACCAGCATGACCGCGGGCAGCGCGAAGATGGTCATCAGCGAGGCGATCAGCATCGCCCAGATGAACAGCGGCATCCGCGACAGCGTCATGCCGGGTGGCCGCATCTTGAGTATGGTGACGGCGATGTTCACGGAGGCGGCGAGCGCCGCGACCTCCGTGAAGGTGATCATCTGCGCCCAGATATCGGCACGGTGACCGGGCGAATAAGCAGGGCCCGAGAGCGGCGGATATTCGAACCAGCCGAGATCGGGCGTGATGCCGAGCGCGTGCGGCACCCAGAGAATCATCACGCCGCCGATATACAGCCAGTTGCTGAATGCCGCGAGCCGTGGGAAGGCGAGCGCACGCTGGCCGAGCATCAGCGGCACCAGCCAGATCGCCATCGCCTCCATAACCGGCACGGAGACGAGGAACAGCATGGTCGAACCGTGGAGCGTGAAGCTCTCGTTATAGAGCTGCGGCCCCATGCGGGTCATGTCGGGCTGGCTGAGCTGGAGCCGCATGTCGAGCGCGAGCATGCCGGCCAGGAACATCAGCACGACGACGGTAAGGATGTAGCGTGCGGCGATGCGCTTGTGGTCCACCGTCGTCAGGAAGCCCCAGATGCCTGGAGGGTCGCCCCAGCTACGGGCGAGTTCGGCGGCCTGCGGATCCGGTGCGCCGGGTGCCTGATCTGGCGATGCGTTCATTTCAGTCCGGCGAGATAGCGCGATACCGCATCGGCATCGGCGGGGGAAAGGGGCGTCGGCGGCATCATGGTGCCGGGCTTCACTGCCTGGGGCTGTACGATCCAGCCCTGCAAACCGCCGCGGCTCATCGGCAGCGTGCCGGCGGCGATCGAACGGCGGGAGGCGATATGGGTGAGGTCTGGCCCCGGCCTGCCGACCGCGCGGGTGCCACGAACGGCGTGACACATCGCGCATGGGCCGGTGGAGACGATCCGCATCCCGCGGATCGCCGCGGCGTCCGTCGGCAGGGCCGCGGCACGCGCCTGGCCGGCAAGCCAGCGGTCGAACTCGGCAGGTGTGTCGACCTTGACGTCGAACGCCATATGCGCGTGCTGGGCACCACAGAACTCGGCGCATTGGCCGCGGAACCAGCCGGTGCGGGTAGGGGTGAGATCGACCACGTTTTGCAAGCCGGGGATGAGATCCAGCTTTTGCGCGATGTTGGGAACCCAGAAGCTGTGCACCACGTCGGCCGACCCCAGCGTTACGCGGGTGGTGCGCCCGACGGGCAGGTGCAATTCGTTGGCACTCTCGATCCAGGCGCCTGAAACGGGATCGCGATAGTGGATGCGCCACCACCACTGGTGCCCGGTGACGCGGACCTCGATCGCGGTTCGTGCGCGTGCCTGCGCGATCGTCCGGTCCACCAGGAAGCTGCCGACGATCAGCAGGGTTAGCCCGCCGACCACCAGCCCGGCCCAGAACAGCAGGGTGCGCGTGAGGCCGCGATCCGCCGGGTCGATGTTCGGTTCGGCCCCCACACCGGCCGTGTGCCGTGCCCGCCACAGGCCGAGGCCGAGAAAGCCCAGCACGAGCAGGTACATGAACCCGCACACCGCCATCATCAGCCAGAAGAGGGACGCGATGCTCGCCGCCTGCTCCCCCGCCGGGGCAAGCGGCGACTGGGCCCCACCGCACCCGGCCAGCCCAAGGATACCGACAAGCGCGGCGGCGCGGCGCAGGGTCACTCGACCGGGCCTGACCAGGTGCGGCCCTGCGGCTCGCCGACTTGATCGAGATCCTGCCGGCGGCGTCGTTCGGGGGCAAGTTCGGGCAGGCTGCGGACGTAGGCAGTAAGCTGCCAAACCTGCTCGGGCGGGATGAGATCGCCGTAGCGGGCGAGCTTGCCGGGGTGCCCGCGGGCGATGAACGCATAGACCTCGTCCAGTGCGCCGCCATGGCGCCACTGCATATCGGCGAGGGCGAGCCGCCCCTTCGCATCCGATCCGTGGCAACCGGCGCACCCGTACCAGGCGAAGTAGCGGCCCCCTTGCGAGATCTGATAGGCGTTGCCGTCATATTTGGCGGCGCGCGGATCGTCCGCACCGTTGGGTGGCGTCTGCGGCAGGTCCGGCCCGAGCATGCGCGCCTCCTGGCTGCATCCTGCGGCAACGAGCGCGAGCGCCAGAACCGATCTGTGGAGCAACTTAGTCACCATGACGGGATCGGCCGACCCGCGCCGCCGGTCAAGTCCGGACGAGCCGCCGATCCCACCTGATGATCCAGCGCGGCTTAGTGCATCGAACCCCGGCCGCCGATCAGGCGACGATCCGGACAGGCACGCTCTTGGCCGCGGGCGTTTTCGATTCCTCGTCATGATACCAGAGCGGGATCAAAGGGTTCATTTCGGGGTAGTAGGAACCAAGGCAGCCGCGCGGCAGCAGGAAGGGCGTCACGGCCAGCCCGCCGACCTGCCGGTCGACACCGTCGCCCGCGTCGCTCGCCAGCCCCACCACCTGGCCCTCCTTGAGCCCGGCGGCCTCGATGTCTTCGGGGTTCATAAGCAGCACGTCGCGCGTGCCCTCGATCCCGCGAAGCCGGTCCGAATAGCCATAGATCGTCGTGTTGAACTGATCGTTCGAGCGCATGGTGATCAGCCTCCAGCGGCCCGGCGCGTCGTCCACGCCGAAGGCGTTCTTGTTCCAGGGCACCGTGAACTGGGCCTTGCCGCTCTCCGTCTTCCATATCCGCTCGCGCGCCGAATTTCCGCGGTAGAAGCCGCCCGGCGTAAACACGCGCTGGTTGAAGTCGTGAAACTCATCGGGATATGTGGTCTCGATCAGGTCGCGGATCAGGTCGTAATCGGCCACCCACTCGTCCCACTTCACGTCCGGCCTGGGCGGTAGTGTCGCCCTGGCGATACCGGCCACGATCGCCGGTTCGGACAGCAGGTGCTTGCTCGCCGGCTTGGCCTTGCCGACGGAGCCATGGATGCAGCTGAACGTGTCCTCCATCGTCACCTTCTGCGGGCCGGATGCCTGGATGTCCTCTTCGGTCCGGCTCAGGCACGGCAACAGATAGGCGACCTTGCCATTGATAAGGTGGCTGCGGTTCAGCTTGGTGGCGATCTGTACCGTGAGATCGAGGTTCGTCCAGGCGGCCTCCATCTTCTCGCGTTCGGGAATCGCGCGCAGGAAGTTGCCGCCGAGGCCGATGAACGCCTTCACCTCACCCGACAGGACCTTCTCGCAGGTCTTGACCGTGTTCATCCCTTCCTCGCGCGGGGGCTCGAACCCGAACTGCGCGGCGATGGTATCCAGCGGCACCAGATCGGGCTTTTCGGAGATGCCGACGGTGCGCTGGCCTTGCACGTTGGAATGGCCGCGCATCGGCGAAATGCCGGTGCCGTCGCGTCCGATGTTGCCCTTGAGCAGCATCAGGTTGACCAGCATCGCGAGATTCTGGAATCCGTGCACCTGCTGGGTAAGTCCCATGCCGTAGATAGCGATGGTGCGGTGGGCGTTGATGTAGACATCCGCCGCCTCCTCGATGTCCGCCCGCGCCAGCCCGGATTCCCGCTCGATCTCATCCCAGCTCGTCGCCTCCGCCTTGGCCTTGACCTCCTCGAAGCCCTGGGTGTGCTGCTGAAGGAAATCGACGTCGAGGACGTGGTGCTTGTGCTCCGCCCACTTCTTCTCCTCGGCCGCGAGCACGTGCTTGATCATGCCCATCATGGCCGCGATGTCGCCGCCCGCCGTCACCTGCAGGTAGAGGTGGGAGATCTGGGTCGCCTTTGGCGTCAGCATCTCGATCGGGCTCTGCGGGTTCTTGAAGCTCTCCAGCCCCTTTTCGCGGACCGGATTGAAGGTGACGATCTTGGCGCCGCGCCGGACGCATTCCTGTAGCGGGTGCAGCAGCCGGGGGCTGTTGGTGCCGGGATTCTGGCCGAAGAAGAAGATGGCATCGCACAGGCGGAAGTCGTCGAGCACCGAGGTCCCGACCGATGACCCGATCAGCTTCTTCAGCGCGACCGACGTCGTCTCGTGGCACATGTTCGAGGAATCGGGCAGGTTGTTGTGGCCGTACAGCCGGGCGAACAGCGCGTAGAGGTAGGCCGTTTCCAGGCTGGCGCGCCCGGACGAGTAGAACACCGCCGATCCCGGATCGATCGCCTTCAGCTCGGCGCCGATCGCGTCGAACGCTTCCTGCCATTCGCAGGGCACATATTTGTCGCTCGCCGGATCGTAGCGCATCGGGTGGGTCAGCCGGCCCGTCTGCTCAAGATCGTAATCCTTCCAGCCCCTGAGCTCGCTCACCGTGTGCTTGGCGAAGAAAGCGGGCGTGCAGCGGCGGCTGGTCAGGTCCCAGATCGTCGCCTTGGCGCCGTTCTCGCAAAACTCGAAAGCGTGGGGATGGGCCGGCTTGGTGAAGGCGCACGATACGCACATGAAACCGCCGGCCTTGTTCTGCCGTCGCAGCGTATCGAGCACGGCAGGCCGATCGACCTCCTTTACCAGGATCTCGGCGATCCCGCGCAAGGAGCCCCATCCGCCCTCGGAGCCTTTGTAGTGAACGGTGTCCTTCTCGTCGGCCATCGATCCGCACTCCTCGCTCGGTGGCGCAACAACGCCTCGACCCCGATGGATGTTCACATCGGCCGGGCATCGCCGGCGCGGTGCGGCGAGTTCGGGGGTAGTGCATCAGGCGCGGGCGTTCCGCGGGAAAGGGAAAGGTTCCAGATGTTTACCACTTCGCTTAACCGCCGCGGTGCGGACGTTGATCTATGGCGGCATCATGCCTGACCCGAATGAAGACGCCCGCCTGGATGCGCTGCGCAAGCTGAACCTGCTCGATACCCCGCCGAGCGAAAGCTTCGATCGCATCACGCGGATGGCCAGCCAGATCTTCGGCCTGCCGATATCCGCCGTCTCGCTCACCGATCGCGACCGGCAATGGTTCAAGTCCCGCGTCGGCGTCGAGCACACCTCGATCCCGCGCGAAAAAGCGCCCTGCGCGCAGGTTGCCGAGAGTGCCGAGATGGTGGTTATCCCCGATCTGCTGGCCGACAGTGGCTATGCCGGCAGCGTTCTGGCGGGGCAGGGTGTGCGCTTCTATGCCGGGGCGCCGCTCGTGACGCGCGATGGTTATGGCCTGGGGGCGCTGTGCGTGCTCGGCACCGAACCACGCGGGGCGTCCGCAGCCGAGATGGCGGCACTGAACGATCTTGCGAAGATGGTCATGTCGCAGATCGAGTTGCAGCACGCTTTGGGCCGGATCGATCCGCTCAGCGGGCTGCCCAACCGCACCCAGTTCCTCGACGACATCGACGACCTTGGACGGGACGAGCCCGGCCGCTGCCGGCTCGCCGTCCTCGTCGACCTCGCCCGCCCCGAGCAGCTGAGCGATGGCGTTCGCGTCATGGGCTCCCGCTTCCTCGATGACATGGTGCAGGAAGGGACACGCGCGCTCCGGGCGGTTCTCGGTGCGGAGCGCACCCTCTATCATGTGGCGGCGACCCAGTTCGCCTTCCTCGCCTTGCGCGATGTCGACCAGCAGACCTACGTCGCGATGCTCGCTTCGATACTGGAACAGGTACGCGAGGCATCGAACGTTCGCTTCGTCATGTCCGCCACGATCGGCGTGGCGCCCTTTCTTGCGGGTGAAACTTCGTCGCGGGACGTGCTGCGGACGGCGCACAGCGCCGCGCTGGAGGCGCGCGCTTCGGATCCGCCGGTGAGCGTCTACTCCCCGCAGAAGGACGGCGTGCACCGCCGCCAGTTCCGCCTGCTCAACGATTTCGGCGCGGCGCTGTACGAGCCCGGCCAACTGCGCCTCGTCTTCCAGCCGCGGGTCGATCTCGCCACGCGGGCCTGCATCGGTGCCGAGGCCCTGCTGCGCTGGTCGCACCCTACCCTGGGGGAGGTCTCGCCGGGCGAGTTCATCCCGATCGTCGAACAGACCTCGCTCGCCCGGCCGATCACCGCATGGGTGCTCGGTGCGGGGCTGAAGCAGCTCGGCGCCTGGTGGGCGGCCGGATTGAGGCTCCAGCTGTCGATCAACGTGTCCGCGGCAAACCTGGAGGAAAAGGACTTTGCGGTTCGGGTTCAGCAATATCTGCTGGAGCACCGCGTTCCGGCGGAGATGCTCGAACTGGAGGTTACCGAAAGCGCCGTCATGGACAATCCGGCGCAAGCGATCGGGCAGCTTGAGGCACTTGAAGTCGCCGGCGTCCGCCTCGCCATCGATGATTTCGGCACCGGCTACAGCAGCCTCGCCTACCTTCAGCGGCTGCCCGCCGAAGTCGTCAAGATCGACCAGTCGTTCGTCCGCGATCTGGCGCTGGGTGAGCGGGAGCAGACCCTGGTGCGTTCGATGATCTCGCTATCGCACGATCTGGGCTACCGGGTGGTCGCCGAAGGCATCGAGACGGGGGCAGCGGCGGAAATGCTCTCCGCCATGAAATGCGACGAGGGCCAGGGTTATTTCTTCGCGCGACCGATGGAGCTGCCGGACTTCGAGCGATGGCTCGGCCAGCATGGGATGATGAAGGCCGCCGCCTGACGCGCCGATCGCCGATCCATCGGAACGGCCCGATCGGCTCTCGCCAGGCACGCGCCTTCGTCCGTGTGTCGGCAGGCTGCCCTGTCGCCCGGTGACGGCCGATGCGTCGGGCCGATGATCGGTCAGTTGCGGACGTTGAGGAATTCGACCTCCCCCTTCTCGTTGATCGGATTGCGATCGTTCTCGGCACAGACGAATTCGATCTGATCGAGCCCGCGCTGGCGCTTGAAGCGCGCCGTCGAGTGCCACGGCGCGGCGAGGGCCTTTGGATCCTCGAAGGTGGTGTCGATCACCAGAAGGTCCTTGTCCTTCGGGTCGAGGCGGATGCGCTCGGTCAGCCGTACCTTGTCGCTGTACGTTATGCCCCAGCGGCCCATCGTGCCGCCCTCCCTCAGGCCGATGGTGGTGACGACCAGCGTGTCCCCTTCCCAATGGCCGATCGAGGAACCGTTGAAGGTGGGATCGGGATCGTCGGGGAGCGGGCGCCCGTCGGTGAACACGCGGCGCACCTGCATATAGGCTTCCTGGATCATCGTGACCCGGCCCGGCGTGAACAGGAATTCCACATTGTACG
>NZ_JAQGLK010000007.1 GCF_028292925.1 Sphingomonas bacterium | reverse complement strand
GTCGCGGCGCCCAGGGCGGCGAGGAACGACAAGGGCGGCAAGGCGCTGAGCAATGCCGCCGAGAAGAGCCTGATCGGCAGGCAGATCGCCGACGCCATCGCCGAGAATCCGGGCCGCGGCGCATCGGACGTGACGCTCGACATGATCGAGAGCGCGCCCGGATATGAGGCGCGGGCGGCGCTGATCCGCAATTTCGTCAAGCAGGATCCGGCGCGCGCCGCTCTGGTCGTCCGCGATCTGATCAAGGCGGATGCCGGCCGGGAGGACCGCAATGGTTGAGGCGTCAGCGATGGGCGGAACCAGTGGCTGCGAGGCAGCGGCGATCCTGCTGATGGTCCTCTCCGAAGACGAGGCGTCCGAGGTGCTGAGCCGGCTGGAGCCGGATGAGGTGCAGCAGCTGGGCACCGCGATGTTCGGCGTGGCCGACGTGTCGGAGACGCAGGTCGAAGGCGTGCTCGACCAGTTCGTCGATCGCGCCCGCGCCCGCACCACGATCGGCTTCGGCGCCGACGTGCAGATCCGCGGCATGATGTCGCGCGCGCTGGGGCAGGATCGCGCCGAGAACCTGATGGCCCGGATCACCCCCGCGCAGCAATCGAATGCGCTGGATGCGCTGAAGTGGATGGACGCGCCGACGATCGCCCGGCTGATCGAGAACGAGCATCCGCAGATCGCCGCACTCGTCCTGGCCCACCTCGATCCGCCGATTGCAGCCGACGTGCTTCAGCTGCTCGACGACGATGTCCAGCCGGATCTGGTCTACCGGGTCGCGACGCTCGGGCCCGTGTCGGCGGATGCGCTGGAGGAACTGGAGCTGATCCTGCTGCGCGGCGTCGGCCAGAGCGCCACGATCACGACCGCCAGGCGCGGCGGCGCGGCGGAGGCGGCGCAGATCGTCAACAACACCCGCAAGATCGCGGAGGCGCGCATCATCAAGGGGCTGGCCAAGCTCGACAAGAGCCTGAGCCGGCAGATCGAGGACGAGATGTTCGTCTTCGACAACCTCAACGACCTGGACGACAAGGGCCTGGGCGCGCTGATGCGCAGCGTGCCGAGCGACGTGCTGGTGATTGCGCTGAAGGGCGCGCCGCCGGCCCTGCGGCTGCGGATGCTCGGCTGCATGTCGGCCCGCGCCGCCCAGTCGATCCAGGACGAGATGGCGGAAAAGGGGCCGATCCGCCTCGCCGAGGTGCAGGATGCGCAAAAGGAGATCCTGACGGTCGCGCGCGACCTGGCCGATGCCGGCACGATCATGCTGGGAGGCAAGAGCGGCGACTATGTCTGAGATGTGGATCCGCACCGGGCTTGGGGCCCCCGCGCCGGCGGAATCGGCGGCGCTCCCGTTCCTGGCTTGGGGCACCAAGTATCAGGCAGCGTCGGTGTTTCCGGCAGCTGCCGGCGGCGAAGATCCGTTCGCGGTTGCGGGGGACGCTGCGTCCGTCGATGTCGATGTCGATGGGATCGCGATGGAGGCTTTCGCGCAAGGGTTTGCAGAGGGCCGCCGCATCGCCGCGACCGAACAGGCCGACGAACGCCGCGCCATGCAGCAGCTGGTTGCCGGGTTGGAGACGCTGCGGCCGGAGCCTCCCGCCGCGCTGGCCGGGCTGATCGCCGATACGGTCGGCCGGCTGGTCCGCCAGATCGTCGGGGAGGCGCCGGTGGACACCGCGCTGCTGCTCGCGCGCGCCGAGGCCGCGGCGGCTTTGGTGATCGACGAAACCCGGCCGCGGCTGCGCCTGTCCCCCGCGGACACGCTGCGGCTGGCCGATGCGGGTCTGCCGATCGAGCTGGTCGCCGATCCCGCGCTTGGCCCCGGCACGATCCTGATCGAGACGAGCGACGGCTGGATCGAGGATGGCCCGCAGACCGCGCTGGCGCGACTGGGGCAGCAGCTCGATCGCATGGGCGTCGCACGATGAGCCTTGCCGCCGCAGCCGCGACGATGCTGGAGGGTTTGAGCCCTGCCGGCCCGCCTCGTCGCGTCGGCCGGCTGGTCGCGTTCGATGGCGTGATGATGGAGGCGACCGGGCTGGATCGTCCGATCGGCAGCGGCGTGCGCGTGATCGACGCGGACGGCCACGCCACCCGCGCCGAAGTCGTCGGATTTCGCGGCGATCATGTGCTGATGGTCGCGCTGGACGGGGAGGCCCCGCACGCCTGCGGCGGCCGCGTGGAACCGGACGGGCAGGGCGGCTATGCCGAGGTTGGGCAGGCGCTGCTCGGCCGCGTCGTCGATGCGCTCGGGGCTCCGCTCGACGGGCTTGGGCCGATCCTCGCCGCACATCGCTGGCCGCTGGCCGGCAAGCGCACCAACCCGCTCAACCGCGGCCGGGTGACCGAACCGTTCGATCTGGGGGTTCGCGGCGTCAACGCGTTGCTGACGGCGGGCGTGGGGCAGCGGATCGCGATCATGGCGGGCTCCGGCGTCGGCAAGTCGGTGCTGATGGGCCAGATGATCGCCGGTGCGGATGCCGACGTGGTCGTCGTCGGGCTGGTCGGCGAACGCAGCCGTGAGGTGACCGACTTTCTGGAGACCAAGCTTTCCGGCGAGATCCGGCGCAAGAGCGTCGTCGTCGCGGTGCCTGCGGATCACCCGCCGATCCTGCGGCTGCGCGCGGCGATGCGTGCCACCGCCATCGCCGAATATTTCCGCGAGCAGGGCTTGCGGGTGCTGCTGCTGATCGACAGCCTTACCCGCGTCGCGCATGCCCAGCGGGAGATCGGGCTGTCGCTGGGAGAGCCGCCGACGATGAAAGGCTATCCGCCTTCCGCGCTGGGCCTGATCCCGCGTCTGTGCGAGCGGGCGGGGGCGGACGCCCGCACGGGCGGATCGATCACCGCGCTCTACACCGTGCTGGCCGACGGTGACGATACCGACGATCCCATCGTCGATACCGCGCGCGCGATCGTGGACGGACATATCGTGCTGTCGCGCAGCCTGGCCGAACAGGGCGTGTTTCCCGCGATCGATGTCGGCAAGTCGCTGAGCCGGGTGATGGCCGATATCGTCGCGCCCGATCACGCCCGCGCTGCGGCTTTGTTGCGCCGGCTGTGGTCGGTCTATGAGGAGAATCGCGATCTGATCCTGATGGGTGCCTACCGCGCCGGCAGCGATCCGACGATCGATGCCGCCATAGCGCGGCACGGCGACATCCTCGACTTCCTGCACCAGGCGCAGGCCGAGCGGGTCGATCACGAAACTTCGGTTGCCGCGCTGATCGCGGGCTTCGGGCAATGACCGGGCTCGTCCAGCGGCGCGCCCGCTTTGCCCGGATCCGCCAGGTTCAGCATCTCCAGGCCGCCGCGCAGGCCGCGCACGCGGAGGGGCGGGTAAATTCGCTGGAGAACACCGCCGCCCACCTGTCGCAGCTCTGCCATAGCCTGACGCCGACGCAGGGTTCGATGGCGGCGGCGCAGCTGTCGAACGCGGCAGAACTGGCGATGCGGCTGGATACGGTGCGCAGCAGCCTGACGGACACGATCGTCTCGGCCCGGGCGACCGCGGTGGAGAGCGCCGCCCGGCGGCTGGAAGCCCGGATCCGGCAGGAAAGCGCCGAGCGCCTGGAGGAGCGCGCGACCCGCGCGCTGGCGCTGTTGCGCGAACGCAAGCAGCAGGCCTCGGCCGGCCGCCGCAAGCCGGCTGGGGCACACGAGGGATGAGCGCTGCTGCTCCCACGATCGCGGTCGCATCCGCCACCGTCTCCGTCGCCCAGCCTCGGCTCGCCGTACCGCTGCCCTTGGCATGCCTGGTGCAGTTCTCGGAGGTCATTGCGGATATCGGGCCTGTACCGGCCGCCGCGGTGGAGCCAGCCGCCCCCGCCGCCGTCGCCGCTGTGCCGCTTGGCGAGCAGCCGCCGCTGAAGCAGGCGGAGGCGCTGATCGCCCAACTCGCCACCCCTGCCGCTCGCCCGCTTATCCCCACCCAGGAACCTGCGGCGCACGCAGAAAGCCCGGCGGGCAGGGGGGCATCCGAAGAGGAAACCCCCGCCGACGGCGATGTTCAGGGTGACGAGGGCGTGCCTGCGTCTTCCGGTCTGTCCGACACCGCATCGGCTTATCGGGTAGAGCCGGCGGCTGTGCCGCTGTTGGCTACGCCCGGCGAAAATCCGGCACCTCCGGCCAACCCGGCGGCGCCCGGCGAAGCACGGGGCAAGCCCGCATCCCCCCGCGCATCGGGCCGGATGGTCGAAGGTTCGGCCTTGCCGGCTCCCTCCCGCTCGCCCCGCGAGCCCGCCGATGCTGAAACGACGCGGCACGCTCCGGTGCTGACCGCGACGAGCCCGCTGCCATTCTCGGCTTCGCTCGCCAGCGCCTTGCCGCCGACGGCGGTGAGCGGGCCGACGGATATGATCGCCCTCGCGCTGCCCGGCGACACCGCGATCGAGCACCACCTGGATCTGGCGCGGGATCATGTCTGGCTCGATCAACTCGCGCAGGACATTGCCCGCAGCGCCGATACGAACGGCCGGCTCCGCTTCGCGCTCGCCCCCGAGCATCTCGGCCGCATGACGGTGGACCTCGCGGCCGGCGCGGACGGCACGGCCGTGCGGCTGACCACGGAAACCGAGGAGGCGCGGCGGATCGTAAGCCAGGCGCAGCCCCGGCTGATCGCGGAGGCTCAGGCGCAGGGGCTGCGGATCACGGAGACGCAGGTCAGCCTGGATCAGCGCCCCGGCGGGCAGCATCGCCACGATGCGCCGGCGCCGCCATCGTCCGCCGCTGCGGATACCGGCGCGGCGGGTGCCGGCGGACAGGGCGGCGGCGATCGCCCGCGCCAGACTTTCACCCGGGCCGAGATCCGCCCGGAACCGAAGCCGCGGACGGCGGAGCCAATGGCCGCCGCCCGCCATCTCTATGCGTGACGGGGTAGACCGAATGAGCGACGATACCGAAGGCAAGCCGGCCAAGAAGAAGGGCGGCAAGATCAAGATGATACTGCTCGCGGTCGCCGGCGTGGCCGTGCTCGGCGGTGGTGGGGTTGCAGCAGGCATGTATGTCGGCGGCGGTCATGGCCCCGCCAAGGAAGTCGAGGATCCGAACCGGCCCAAGCTGGTGCCCCGCGAAGGTGCGGAGGCGCATGGCGATGTGCCGGCGGGCAAGGCCAAGGGCATCGATCCGCGCCGCTATCAGGCAAGCTTCTACCCGATCGAGCAGAGCTTCACCTCCAACCTGCGCGACACGGACGGGTTCGTGCAGATCGGGCTGGGAGTATCGACCTTCTACGACCAGAAGGTGCTCGACAACCTGAAGACCAACGAAATGCCGATCCGCTCCGCCGTGTTGATGACGCTGGCCGATCAGGATGCGGAAACCATCACCACCCAGGCCGGAAAGAAGGCGCTGCAGAATGCGCTGAAAGGCGCTATCAACCAGGTTCTGGTTAACCGGGAAGGTTTCGGCGGGGTCAACGACGTGTATTTCACGAGCTTCATCATCCAATGACCGAAGCGCCCGGCGACAGGTTCGGTGGCGCGGGCAGCGCCGCAGCCGGGGGGCAGGTGCGGCCGTTCGCGCTCGGCGAGGTCTCGGCGCGGCCCGCCGGCGGCATCGCCGGGATCGAACGGATGGGCGAGCGGCTGACCCGGTTCCTGCGGGCCGGGATCGAGCCGATCGCGCGGGTGAAGAAGCAGATCGTGGCGGAGACGGTGCGTACGCTGACCTTCGGCGCCTGGCTCGACGAGCTGCCGGCGCACATCAGCCTCAGCCACTTCCGCGCGCCGCCGCTGCGTAACGGAACGATCATCGCCATCGACCCGGAATTCGTAACCCGGCTGGTCGATTCCTATTACGGCGGGTCGGGCAAGCCCGGCCGGGCTCGTGCCCGCGAATTCACCCCGACCGAGGATCGGCTGCTGGCCCGGCTGACCGATGCCGTCGCCGCCGCCATCCGTGAGGCGTGGAGCGACGTCGCGACGCTGGAGCCGGTGCTTGCCGGGCGCGAGACGTCGACCGCGCTGGCCAGTTTCGTGCGGCGGGACGAGCCGATCGTCATCCAGCCGTTCAGCATCATGCGCGCCGGCGGCAAGCCGACGATCGTGACGATCGCCTATACGGCCGCGGGGCTGCGACAGTTCGAATCCCTGTTCGCCGCGAAGGTTCATGGCGGGGACGGGGATGCCGATCCCGAATGGCGCCAGCGGCTGTGCGCGGCGCTGGAAAATGTTCGCCTGCCAGTCCGCTCGGTGCTAGCCCGGCCGGAAATGACGCTGTCGCAGTTGATGCAGCTGAAGCCCGGCGACGTGATCCCGATCGCGCTGCCGACCAAGGCGCCGCTGATCGTCGCCGACCGCCGGCTTGCCTATGGCACGATCGGCGAGCGGGAGGGCAAGGCGGCGCTGATGATAGAACAGGTGATCGGGGGCGAGTAGATGAATCAGATTGCCGGCGGAATCGGCTCGGTCGAAGGCGAACCGGGCGGGCGCAACTACAAGCTGCTTTCCGACATTCCCGTGCGGCTATCCGTCGAGGTCGGATCGACGTCGCTCAAGCTTTCCGAACTGCTCGATCTGGCCGAGGGATCGGTGGTCGAGCTCGATCGGCAGGCCAATGAACTGCTCGATATCCTGGTCAACGGAACTCTGGTGGCCAAGGGCGAGGTCGTCACGGTCAATGGCCGGTTTGGCGTGCGCGTCGTCGATGTCGTGTCGACCGACGCGCGGACGATGGGCCTCGAACGCCGGGCATGAGCACCGCGGGGTACATCCTCAATCTCGTGCTGATGCTGGCGCTGGTCGCGGGCATGGCGGTCGGTGCGCTGGTACTGTGGCGCAAGGTGCAGCCGGGCATGGCGTTCGGCCGGCGCGATCCGGCGGTGAAGCTGGTTGACGCGATCCCGCTCGGCACGACCGGGCGGCTGGCGGTGGTGGATTTCGCGGGCAAGCGGCTGCTGCTGGCGGTATCGCGCGGACGGATCGAGAAGATCGCGGAGACGGATGCTCCGGTGTTCAGCCTGGACCCGGCGGAAGATCGTTAGCGTGCCATCCGGGGGGATCGTCACGGCTGCGGGACGGGCACGGGGCGGGCGCCGCGCGGCTGGCATTGCGCTGCTGCTGTTGGCGTTGGCGGCCATGCTCGTCCTGTTCCTGCTGGCGTCTCCCTTGATGGCGCAGGTGCCGGCGGGCGGTGCGGCGCAGGCCGGGGCGCTTGATCGCGCACTGAACACGATCGGCGGAGACGGCAAGCCGCTCTCCCTGTCGCTTCAGATCCTGCTGCTGATGAGCCTGCTGACGGTGCTGCCGTCGCTCGTGCTGATGATGACCAGCTTCACCCGGATCATCATCGTCCTGTCGATCCTGCGCCAGGCGCTGGGCCTGCAGCAGACCCCGCCCAATCAGGTGCTCGTCGGCCTCGCGCTGTTCCTGTCGCTGTTCGTGATGCGGCCGGCGATCGACCAGATCAACGCCACCGCGTTCAAGCCCTACGGCGACGGGCAGATCGGGATCGAGGAGGCGGTCGGCCGGGCCGGCACGGTGCTGCACGGCTTCATGGAGCGTCAGGTCCGCCAGACGGACATCAAGCTGTTCGCCGACATGGCCAAGGCGCCGCCGTTCGCGCGGCCCGCCGACATTCCGTTTTCGATCCTGCTGCCGGCGTTCGTCACGTCCGAATTGAAGACGGCGTTCCAGATCGGCTTCCTGATCTTCCTGCCGTTTCTCATCATCGATCTGGTGGTGGCGTCCACGCTGATGGCGCTCGGCATGATGATGCTTTCGCCGAACATCATATCGATGCCGTTCAAGCTGTTGCTGTTCGTGCTGGTCGATGGCTGGGCGCTGACGATGGGCTCGCTCGCCGCTTCGTTCGGGGGCGGGTGAGATGGTGGCGGATGCCGACTATTTCGTCGGTATCGCCCAGCAGGCGCTGTGGATCCTGGCGCTGGTATCCGCGCCGATCCTGGTGCCGGCCCTGGTCGCGGGGCTGATCCTGGGCATGATCCAGGCCGCCACCTCGATCAACGAGCAGACGCTGGCGTTCGTGCCGAAGCTGATCGTCGTCGGCATCTGCCTGGCGCTGTTCGGCGGTGCGATGCTGATGCTGATCGCCGATTTCACGCGGGAGATGTACGCGCGGATCCCGGACCTGCTCAGATGATCCCGCAGGGGTTTGCAGGGATCGAGGCGCAGCTGTGGCTGCTGTTCGTTGCGGCGATCCGCCCTGGCGCCGCCTTCCTGGCCGCCCCCGTCTTCGGCGCGCCGCAGGTGCCGCTGCAGTTGCGCTTCGTCGTCGCGCTGGCGGTGGGGATACCGGCTATGGCGGCCGTGCCGTTTGCGATGCCCGCGGATGGGATCGCATCGATCGCCGGGTTCATGCTGGTCGCGGGCGAGGTGCTGGCCGGGCTGGCGCTGGGCTTTGCGGTGCAGATCGGCTTTTCGGCCGCACTCGTCGCGGGGGAGACGATCGGCAACGCGATGGGCCTTGGCTTCGCCGGCATGGTCGATCCGATGAGCGGCGGGCAGACCCCGGCGCTCGGCCAGATGCTCTCCACGCTCGGCACCTTCCTGTTCCTGGCGATGGGGGGGCACCTGATGCTCGCCTCGATCGTGTTCGACAGTTACCGATCCCTGCCGCCGGGTGAAGCGTGGATGCGGCCGCAGGCGATCGGCGGACTGATCACCTTCGGTGGCGATCTGTTCGCGATGGGGCTGGCGATCGCGCTGCCGGTGGGTTTCGCCATCGTGCTGGTGCAGCTGGTGATGGGGATGCTCGCCCGGTCGGCTCCGGCGCTCAACCTGTTTTCGGTGGGGCTGCCGGCGGCCTTGCTGGCGGGGATCGTGCTGCTGGCCGTGGCCACCCCGCAGATTGCGGACGCGATCACCCGCGCGCTGCTGCGCGGGCTGGAAACCGCGCGCGATCTCGCCGCCGGCTGAGCGATGGCCGAAACCCCCGACCGCGACGAGAAGACCGAGGCGCCAACCGATCAGCGCCGCCGCAAGGCGGCCGAGGACGGCGATGTCCTCCAGTCGCGCGAGCTTGGCACCGCGCTGGTCGTGCTGGCGGGGGCGGGGTGGCTGGCGATGGCGGGGCCCTGGATGATGGGCCGCCTTCAGGAGATGCTGGTGCAGGGCCTGCGCTTCGGCCGCAGCGACGTCGCCGATTTCGATCCCGCCCGCACCGCGCTCCGCCTGCTCGGCACGATCGCGCTGCCGCTGGGGGGGCTCCTCGCGCTCACGGTGGTCGCCGCGATCGCCACGCCCGCGCTGCTCGGCTCGTTCGGGTTCCGCGCGGGG
>NZ_JAQGLK010000002.1 GCF_028292925.1 Sphingomonas bacterium | reverse complement strand
CGTAACGGACGGCACGCTCCCACGCTCCCACGCGCCCGCAGGAACGAGAGGAGCGGCCGGCTTCGTTCGGGCGAGCATCGGCCGTCTTCCCGCGGCCGCCGCCCTCCTCGCTCGCCTCAGCGGAGCGGGCGCGAGGTCAGGCTATCCGCCTCAGGCGGAGGCAGGCGACCGCGTCGGGCGGCCGCCTGCCGTTCTTCCTACCGCCACCTCATTTGGCGACGTTCTTGTAGACCTTGCCACCCTTCATCACGAACGTGACCTTCCGAAGCGCCGTGATGTCCTTCAGCGGATCGCCGTCGACCGCGATGATATCGGCCTCCATTCCCGGCACGATCGATCCGACCGTCTGACCCAGGCCGAGCGCCTCGGCGTCGGTCGACGTGGAGTCGACGATCGCGTCCATCGCCGGCTGGCCGTTCTGAACGCGGAAGATCACCTCCTGAACGTTGTTGCCCTCGGCACCGGCATTGGTGTCGCCGCCGGAGATCACCTTCAGCCCCTTGGTCTTGTGCACGCGCTCCCAGAAAGCGGGCGCCTTGCCGGCATATTCGATCATCGATTCAAAGGCGGCACTGGTATAGTTGCCGATGCCTTCGTAGTTCTTGCGGTGCGCGATGTAGTTCTGCAGCACCACGCCGACGTTCGGCTCGAACCAGGTGCCCTTCCTTGCCATCAGGTCCAGTTCCTTCTGGGTGGTCAGGAACCCGTGGGTGATCGCGTAGCAGCTGGCGTTGACCGCCTGCGTGACGGCGCTCGCCGCATGGGCGTGGACCCAGATCCGCATGCCCTGCGCCTTGGCCTCGCCGCAGGCGGCTTGAACCTGCGCGTCCGACAGGGTTGGCCCGCCGCCGTCGCGAATGCTCTCGGAGGCGAACAGCTTGATGAAGTCAGCGCCGTTCGCCTTGCTCTGGCGAACGTAGGCGCGGATCGCGTCCGGCGTCATCTTCGGATCGTTGATCGGCCGGCCCGACGTGAGCAGCCGCGGCCCGATCAGCCGGCCGCTCGCGATCGCATCGCGCAGCACGTAATCGTCGTCCGATCCCATGCTCTGGATCGTCGTATAGCCGGACATCAGCGTCAGCTCGACGTTCTCGGCCCACTTCACGCCCTTCGTCTCACCCGACTCGCCCTGCGTGCTGGCGCGCCCGTCCTTGTTGAAGTGGGCGGTGATGTGCGTGTGGGAATCGATCAGGCCGGGCAGCACGGTCAGCTTGCCGAACTCGTAGTCGGCCGGCGTGGTCGCACCCTTGGTGACCGCGGTGATCTTGCTGCCCGTGACGGTGATGGTGACGTCCCGCGCCGATCCGCCCCGCCCGTCGAGCAGCTGGCCCGCATGGATCGTCACGGCGCGGTCCTGCGCGGCCGCCGCGGAGGCGCCCAGCGCCACGAGAAGTGCGATGCCGTTGCTCAGCCGTGCCATGAAGTGTCCCCAGCAATGATCGTAACGGGGAGAGCCTATGCCCCCAAGCTTACACCAACCTGTCACGGGCGCCGCCCGGTGCGCGAACGGCCGACGAACGCGGAAAGCGACAGCTTGGTGACAGGTCCACGCGGCAGATTGCACGGTTATGATGCTCCCACGCCACGCCCACGCCCCCGCCCTCGCCGCGCTTGCCGCGGCGCTCGCCGCCCCTTTCGCGGCCACGGCCGCGCCTTCCACGGTGGAGCAGAAGATGCTCACCATCGTCGATCGAGAGACAGACCGATCGGTGGCGTTGCTGGAGAAGATCGTAAACATCAACAGCGGGACGATGAACACAGCGGGCGTGAAGCAGGTGGCGGATGTCGTCGCCGCGGAGTTCACGCCGCTCGGCTTCACCACCCGCTGGATCCCGATGGAGGCTACCGGGCGCTCCGGTCATCTCGTCGCCGAGCGCCAGGGCAAGGGCAAGGGCAAGCGCCTGTTGCTGATCGCGCACCTGGACACCGTGTTCGAGCCGGAGAGCGGCTTCGACAGGTTCGTGCGGCGGGGTGACACGCTGGAAGGGCCCGGCACCTCAGACGACAAGGGTGGCATCGTCGCCATCGTCGCCGCATTGCGGGCGATGAAGCAGGCCGGCGGGCTCGATCAGGCGACGATCACCGTCGTCATGACGGGTGACGAGGAACGGGCCGGCACGCCGTTCGCCATCGCGCGCGCCGATCTGGTCAAGGCGGCCGACATGTCCGATGTCGCGCTTGATTTCGAACCGGTCTCCAGCCGCGACGGGCAGGAAATGGGTTCGATCGGCCGGCGGGGCTACTATAACTGGACGCTGGAGACGACCGGCGTTTCAGGGCACAGCTCGGGCGTCTTCAGCGAACGCATCGGATACGGGGCCATCTATGAGATGGGGCGCATCCTGGAGGCCTTCCGCAAGGAACTGCCGGATCGCGGACTGACCTACAATGCCGGGCTGGTCGTCGGCGGGCAGCAGGCGGCGCTGAACGACAAGGAGACGGGTGGCACCGCCGCCGGGAAGAACAACGTCATGGCCGAGAAGGCGATCGTGCGCGGTGACCTGCGCATGCTCGACGATGCGCAGGGTGATCGCGCGCGGGCCAAGATGGAGGCGATCGTTGCGCAGCACCTCCCGCGTACGGGCGCCACCATCACCTTCAGCGACGGCTATCCGCCGATGGCGGTTACGGAGGGTAACCGCGCCGTGCTTGCCGCGCTGAACGGGGTGAACAAGGATATGGGCCTGCCCGATATGCCGCCGCTCGATCCGATGCTGCGGGGTGGCGGCGATATCTCCTTCGTCGCCGCCCGCATCGACGGGCTGGTCGGCATGGGCCCATCGGGCAGCAACAGCCACAGCAAGGGCGAGACGGTGGAGCTTCCCTCCCTCCTCCGCCAGTCGAAGCGCGCCGCGCTGCTGATGTACCGCCTCAGCCGCGAGCCCCGGCGCACCAAGAACTGACCGGACGCTGCGCGCTGGGCTCAGCGTCGCAGGCAATCGCATCCCCGATGATGATCGGCCGACGCGGATTACGTCGGCGGGAAGCGGCCGATAGGGTGGATGCCGCCACTGGGGCACGGCGCTGCCACGCCGCCGCCCCACAGGCCCTCCGCTGCGAAGATCAAACTCCGCATAGTCCAAGGGGCGGGCAGCGGCCCGCCCCTTCCGCAGGACTTCAGAACTTGAAGCGGACACCGCCGGTGAAGGTCCGGCCGATGATGTCGTACACGCTCTGGTTGCCGGTCGTCGTCAGGATGTAAGCGAACGGATTTCCGTTCTGGATGTTGTTGGTGATATTGCGAACCGCACCGAACAACTGCACCCGGCGCCCGTCACCATAATCCTTGATGACGTAGCTCGCGGAGGCGGCAAGCAGGAACTGGGGAGCGATGTCGTTCTTACCGTCCATCCGCAGCACGGTGTAGACGCCCGCCGCATCCTTCTCGTTCGTGTAGCGGCCACCACCGATATAGCGCCCCTCCAGGTACAGGCCGTAGGGCCCCTGGTCGTAGTTCATCGTCGCGGTCGCGCGCCAATGCGGGTTGACGCTCTCGCCGGCCGATTCCGTGATCCGGCCGTTATAGACGGTCTTGTAGGTGTCGACGTAGCTGGCGAGCACCCGCGCGCTGAAGTTGCCGTTGAACACCCCGAACCAGTCGTTCACCCGGCTGAGATAGCTCAGCTCGATGTCCACGCCCTTCAGCGTGAAGCTGCCCTGGTTCACATATTCGCGCAGCACCTGGCTGATCCGGTTGGTCCCGGTCTGGTTGCCGGTGCCGCGCGTGATCAGGTCGCAGAAGGTCTGGATGCCGTTGGCGCTGCAGCCATCGACGACGTCCTGCAGGGCGGGCAGCCCGATCGCGTTCTTGAGCGAGATATCGTAATAATCGACCGAGAAGTTGAGGCCGCGCATCGGCCGAAGCACCACGCCCACCGTCCAGGTGTCGCCGATCTCGGGAGTGAGCGAGGCATTGCCCTGCTGCGGCGCGAGGGTCGCATACTGGATGTTGCCGAGCACCGGATCGATGACGTTGCCGGACTGGGTGATCGACGAGGCGTAGAGCTCACCCAACGCAGGTGCGCGGATATCGCGTGACCTGGTGCCGCGCAGGCGGATCAGGTCGCTGATCTCCCAGGTGGCGCCGACCTTCCAGCTCGTCACGCCGCCGCTGGTGGAATAATCGGTGTAGCGGACGGCGCCGTTCAGATCGAGGCTCTTGGCAAAAGCGACGTCCTTGAGCAGCGGCAGCAGGACCTCGGCATAGCCTTCCTTGACGTTGACGCTGCCGGTGAGCGGCTTGGGATTGTGGATGTTCCAGCCGCTGACGGCCGAGATCGCGTCCACCGTCTGAGAGACGGATTCCTTGCGCCACTCCGCGCCGACGGCCAACGATACTTCGCCGGCCCAGAGCGAGAACGGGCTGCCGCTGAGATCGATGGCGCCCGACTTCTGCTTGAAGACGGAATCCTGCCACGACGTTCCGGTGACGTAGCGCGAAGCCTCCGGGCTGGGCGATCCCTCGCCGAACAGATTGACCGGGATGCAGCCGTCACTGGGGTTCGTCAGCGTCGACCGGCATACGATCTGGCCGTTCGCGGGATTGCGTACCGCATCGAGCGCGCGGGTCCAGTTGGCGGTCAGGCGATTGCCTTCGACATCCTGATGATAGTCGGTCTGACCCATCTGGAAGTAGCTGCTCCACTTCCAGCCGCCGAAGACCTCGCCTTCCGCGCCGACCATGTAGCGCTGGGTCTGGGTCTCGACCTTGGGGTAGTTGTACGAGATGTCGCGGTTGATGCGGCCGAGATTGATCGACGCCAGGTTATTGGCGGTCATCACCTGCTGGACGCTGGCGGGGATGAACGGGTTGCCGGAGCGGATCCGGATCGTGCCGAGATCGTACGGGATCGACAGGAAGAATTCGGATCGGCTGCGCGCATAGCTTGCCTCGCCGAACAGCTTGACCGCATCGGAGAGATCGAAGCTGGCACGCCCGTAGACGTTGGCGCGGTTCAGCGGGTTCTGGAGCGTGCCGAGCTGGTTCGCGGTTACCGAACCGATCGGCGATCCGCCAACCATGTACTGCGATCCGACATAGGTGCCGTAGTTGAACGGTGTGGGCACCCCGCCCTCGAGGAACTGCGTGCCGCGCAGGATCGTGCTGGCGGCGCCGCTGGCCGTGTTGCTGCCGGTGATGAGGCCGCCCAGGGTAGCGGTCGACACGTTGACACCGTCGACCAGGTAGCTGCGCGGCTGGCCGTTGCCGAGCAGGTAGCCGGGGTTCTGGATCACCTGCCACTTGGAGCTGGCCAGGATCGGCCGGCTGGAACCCGGGCCGATGCCGTTGCTGTCCTCCCATTCGCCGGCAACCGAGACGTTGCCGCGGTCCTCCGCGAAGTTGAGGCCGTAGGAGAGCGACGCCTTGTACCTTTTGCCATCCCCGTAATTGGAGATGCCGTACTGCACGTCGCCCTGCACCCCCGTCATCTTCTTCTTGAAGATGAGGTTCACCACGCCCGCGATCGCATCCGATCCCCACGCCGCCGAGGCGCCGCCGGTCACGACTTCCGTCCGCTCGATGAGCACGCTCGGGATCACGTTGATGTCGACGCGGCCCTGCACCGTGGCCGGCACGAAGCGGTGGCCGTCGACCAGCACCAGCGTGCGCACCTCGCCCAGGTTCCGAAGGTCGAGCAGGTTGGCGCTGGAGTTGGCGGAGCTGTGGTTCGTCGATGTCGGATTGGTGCCGGCGCCGAAGGACGGAAGGGTGTTGAGCAGATCGGCGACGTTGGTCGCGCCCTGGCGCTGCAGATCTTCCGCGCCGACGACGGTGGTCGGGGTGGGCGCCGTGAAGCCGGCACGGGCGATACGCGATCCGGTGACGACGATGGTGCCGTCAACGCCTCCCGCGGCCTGTGCCGCGGCGATGGGAAGCTCGCCCGCGCCTTGTGTCTGCGTTGCGGTCGCATTGTCCGTCGCGGTCGGCTGGACGGCCACACCCGGCTCGGTGGTCTGCGCGGCAACCGGCGCGGCCGCCACGGCGATCGCGATCGCCAGCGCCCGCGCGCTGGTGCCGTTGGCCAGGACATGGCGGCTGCGCAGCGCAGCTCCACTGAACGATTGCATGACGAACCCCTTGTTTGGAGCGCGTTGCCGCGCCCGAATTGCCGATCTTCGTTTTGCCGATGGATCGCGGCCGATCTTCCACCGTGCGGTTGCCGCCGCACCTATGGCCGCGACCTGTCATGAAGCTGTCGCTCCGCGGAACTATCCGGGTGCGTCCCCATGCGGTGCCGTGCGTCTTGACAGGTTAGCGACAGCTACCTGCTCCACAGTCCCGGCGGATAATGAAGCAGGGACGGCACATGCGATCGATGACTCTCGTTGCGTTTACCACCGCGATCACGGTCGCGGCGGGCCTGCCTGCTCAGGCGCAGGCACCATCGGTGGACCAGCAGATGAAGATCTTCGTCGCGCCGCCGGCGGTGCCGACGCCCATCACCATCCACGCCGGCGAGCTGATCGATGGCACGGGCAAGGTGATGCGCGACATGACGGTCACCGTGCTCGGCACCAAGATTACGGGCCTCAAGGCGGGCAGGCCGGCGCAGCCGACCTACGATTTCGCCAGGCTCACGGTGCTGCCGGGGCTCATCGACAGCCATGTCCACATCACCGCACACTTCAATGACGAAGGCCGCGCTACGGACAAGGAAGAGAGTGGCGAACAGCGCGGGCTGAAATGGTCCGAAAACGCCTATGCGACGCTGATGGGCGGCTTCACCACGGTCCAGAGCATCGGATCGGACGAGGATTATCCGCTGCGCAAGGCGATTGCCGGTGGCCGCCTGCCCGGCCCGCGGCTGCTGACATCGGGGCAGCCGATCGGCGATCCGAAGATGACGCCGGAGGAAATTCGCGCGTTCGTCCGCAAGACCAAGGCGAACGGCGCGGACGTCGTGAAGATCTTCGCATCCAAGAGCAGCCGCGAAGGCGGCGCGCCGACGATGACGGACGCGCAGATGGCGGCCGCCTGCGGCGAGGCCAAGAAGATCGGCATCCGCACCTGGGTTCACGCCCATGCCGCGGCAGCCGTCCGCCAGGCGATCCTGGCCGGCTGTCACGCGATCACCCACGCCCGGTTCGTCACCCAGAGCGAACTCGATCTGGCGGTCCAGCGCGGTGTCTACATCGAGCCTTCGTGGGGAGTGGTGCAGCAGAACTACCTGGCGCACCAGCCGAACTACGAAGGCCTCGGCAACTACACCAAGGAAGCCTTTGCGGAGATGCGCCGCTACCAGCCGAGCACCCCGGCGGTGTGGCGGATGATGCTGGCGACCAAGGGCCTGAAGCTGCTGTCGGGCGGCGATACCAATGCCGGGGCCGAAGGTCACAATGTCGAGGAGCTCGTCTGGCGGGTCCACAACGGCCAGAAGCCGATGGATGCGATCACCATCGCGACCTCCAGGGATGCAGAAGCCACCGGGCTGAAGGCGGTCACGGGCACGATCGCACCCGGCATGGAAGCCGATATCATCGCCGTGGACGGCAATCCGCTCACCGACATCACGGCCCTGCGCAAGGTGGTCTTCGTGATGAAGGGAGGGACGGTCTACAAGAATGTGGCACCGTAAGCCGCACCCCACCCGCAAGCCGAGCCACACCACTGTCATGAGGAGCGTTGACAAGCCAGGCGATCACTGACCCAATGCTGTGCACCGGACGTTAAAGCCGGGCCGGAGCAGGCTGCCGCGATTCTGATCCAGGAGGGACGATTGCGGTTCATGGTAGTGGAGGACGATGCCCGTCTGGCGCGCGGGATCGAGGGATCGCTGAGCGCTCGAGGCTTCACCGTCGATATCATCTCGACCGGGGAAGAAGCGATCGAGATCGCCACCACGGAACCCTATAGCGCGATGGTCCTCGATCTCGGCCTGCCCGATCTGGACGGGTTCGAGGTGCTCCAGATCCTGCGTCGGCGCGGCATCAAGACGCCGATCCTGATCCTGACCGCCCGCGACTCCCTGGAGGATCGGATCAGCGGGCTCGACAAGGGAGCGGACGATTATCTGACCAAACCGTTCCATCCGCAGGAACTCGAGT
Organism: Sphingomonas bacterium; assembly: GCF_028292925.1. Lineage (GTDB taxonomy): Bacteria > Pseudomonadota > Alphaproteobacteria > Sphingomonadales > Sphingomonadaceae > JAQGLK01. Next base: position 10,661 of record NZ_JAQGLK010000002.1, on the reverse strand, counting down.
CGCGGCTCCGCGCCCTGGTGCGCCGTTCGCAGGGTTCGCCCGATCCCGTGCTCAAGATCGGAAAGCTGAGCTTCGATCGGTCGAGCCGCACGGTCTATCTCGAGGAGGCCGCCGTCGATCTGCGCCGGCGTGAGCTTGCCGTCCTGGAAATCCTCATGGGCCGGCCGGGCAAGGTGATCGCCAAGGAACGCCTCTCTGCCGAGGTATTCAACTTCAACGACGCGGTCGCCCCCAATGCGCTGGAGGTCTATGTCGGCCGCCTCCGCCGCAAGCTGATGCCGCACGGGCCGGTGATCCGCACCATCCGCGGCCTCGGCTACATGATCGAGGCGGCCTGACGCTGCAGCGCATGGAGGAACAACACGGATCGCTGCGAGCCAGGCTGACCGGCGCGGTAATGGTGCCGCTGGTCGCTCTCGTGCTGATGTTCGGCGGGCTGACGTGCTGGTTCATGCACACCAATACCGCGCGGACCGCGGATCGCGTGCTGGTCGGATCGGTCAGGACGCTGAGTGTCGCGCTCAATACCGATCCGGCGCTGCGGACGGCTTTGATGCCACTTGCGGTGCACCTGCTCCAGCGCCGTGCCCGGCCGGTCACGCGCTACAGTATCTATCATGGTAGCCGGCTGATCGCGGGACTGGCCTCGCTCAAGCCGCCCGCCGGTTACGATATGGCCGGCGGCACGATCGATCTCCACCCGCCGGCGACCTTCCGGAACTCCTATCGCGACACGCGGCTGTACCGCGGCTATGTCGACGAGAATGACGCCGCCTCGGTGATCCAGGCCGCCTATCTGCGCGACGGCATGCTGGACGGAAAGCCGGCGCGCATCGCGACCGAGATCCGCAGGGTTCCCGGCGATCCCCACGCCTTCGCCGTTTCCGTCGCCGACTATGTCGATGATCGCAGTGCATACGAACAGGGGCTGTTCCTGCAGGTGATCGGGGGCGGCGTGCTGATCCTGATCATCGCCGCCTTGCTGTTCTGGTGGGCGATCGTGTGGGGGCTGAAGCCTTTCTCCGCGCTGACCGAACAGGTGCAGGGAACCGAAGCCGGTGCTCCCGCGCATTTCCGGCTGGTGCCCCCTCCCAGCACCCCGCGTGAGGCGGTTCCGTTCATCCAGTCGTTCAACGCGCTGATGACGCGGATGGAGCGGGCGACGGATTCGCTTCGCCAGTTCACTTCCAACGCGTCCCACCAGATGCGCACGCCGCTGGCGATCGTGCGGGTCCATCTCGACGTGCTGGATCGCTACGGGCCGGGCTCGCCGCAGGGTCGGGCGGCGCTGGGTGAAGTGACGGGTGCGATCGCCTCTCTGGAGCGGCTGCTGCTTCAGCTGATCTCGCTTGCCCGCACCGAAGAGCAGGCGATCGATCCTGCCATGTCGTTCGACCTGGCCGAAACCGCCGCGGCCGTCACCAGCGAGCGGGTCGTCCAGATTATCGAGGACGATCTCGACGTAGCGTATGAACGGGATCGCGAGGCGCCGATCCTCGCCTTGGGCCATCCGATCCTCGCTGCCGAGCTGATCGGCAACCTGATCGACAACGCCATCCGCTACAATCGACAGGGCGGCTCGATCGTCGTCCGCGTGCGGTGCCGCGAAGGTTGGGCGCGCGTCGAGGTCGAGGATGACGGCCCCGGCATCCCCGAGGAGGAGCGGGAGCGGGTGTGGCAGCGTTTCTACCGCATCGCCAGGCAGTCGGATCAGGTCGGAAGCGGGCTGGGGCTGCCGATCGTCCGCGCTCTGGCCGATCGCATGGGCGCGGACGAATCGCTGCGCAGCGGCGCTAACGGACGAGGCCTGCGCGCGATCGTCGATTTCCGCGCGGCTGCCTGACAGCTTTGCGACAGCTAAGGGCGATAGCCTCGCTCCCGGATCGGCATGGGATGGCAGGATGTGGGATTTGCGTAGCGTAGCCTGGAAGCTCGGCGCTGCCGGTGTCGTAGCCTTGCTCGCCTGTGCCGCCACGTCCCCGGCCGGCCCCACGACCACCACCGGCGTCTACAGCGAGGCGCAGAGCGAACGCGGCGCCGCGGTGTACGCCCAGCATTGCGCCGCCTGCCACGGCGCGGCGCTGACCGCCGGCAGCGCGCCGCCGCTGACCGGGCCGTTCTGGAGCAGCTGGAACGGTCGCTCGATGGCGGAGCTCTACGGGCTCGTCCGGGGATCGATGCCCCAGGATGCGCCCTCCAGCCTCAGCGACACCGCTTATGCCGATGTCACGGCCCACATGCTCAAGGTAGGCGGCTACCCTGCCGGCGCCACCGACCTGCCGGCCTCCGCCGAGGCGCTCGCCACCATGACGATCGGTCCGGCCAGATGATCCGCCCGCCGCTCGGCATCGTCGTCGCGCTGGTCGCCGCGTCCGCTGGTGCCGCACCGCCGATCGGCGAATGGCGCGACTATGCGGGCGACAAGGGGGCGCAGCGTTATTCCCCGCTGAACCAGATTACCGCCGCCAACGTCGTCTCGCTGCAGATCGCCTGGCGTCGCCCCGGCCTGCCCGCCGAGCTTGCCGCGCTGGACAAGAGCGCGCGCACCACCGGCTATTTCAAATCCACCCCGCTCATGGTCGGCGGCCGGCTCTACGCACAGGATGCAGCCGGGCTGATCGAAGCGTTCGCGCCCGATACCGGCGCCACGCTATGGATCCAGGAACGCTTCGCCGGTGATACGATCAAGGGCTCCGGCATGCGCGGCATCGCCTATGTCGAGGTGGGTGGCAAAGGACGGTTGCTCGCGGTCCGCGACAACTGGCTCTACGCTGTCGATCTGGAAGGCAGGATCGTGCGCAGCTTCGGCGACGATGGCCGTGTCGATCTGCGTCCCGGCATGGGCCCGCGCGCCCAGACCTTCGAATGGGGAGGTTCTCCGCAGGTGTGCGGCGACGTTGTCGCGCTTGGCGCGACGATGACCGACGTACCCGCCAACAAGGAAGAGCCGCGCGGCGTCGTCCAGGCGTTCGATGTGCGGACGGGCAAGGCGCGCTGGACCTTCTCCCCCATTCCCGACGGCACCGATCCGGCGGCGAAGACGTGGGAAAACGAATCCTGGAAATATAGCGGCGAAGGCAACGTGTGGCCGCCGATGAGCTCGGACGAGCAGCTCCGCCTGTTCTTCCTGCCCACCAGTTCGGCCACGAACGACATGTATGGCGGCCATCGTCTGGGCGACAACCTCTACACGGATTCGGTGGTCGCGGTGCGGTGCGACAGCGGCAGGATCGCGTGGCACCAGCAGCTCGTTCATCACGACCTGTGGGATCTAGACCTGAACGCCGCGCCCATGCTGGTGGACATCCGGCAGGGCGGCAGGCAGGTGAAGGCCGCGGTGCAGCTTACCAAGCGCGGATCGGTATTCGCGTTCGAACGCGCCACCGGCAAGCCGATCTGGCCGATCGAGGAACGGCCCGTGCCCCAGGCGACGACGCCGGGCGAGCGCACCTCGCCGACCCAGCCATTCCCCAGCAAGCCCGCACCCTATGAGCCGCAGACCTCCGGCCCGGACAATGTCCTCGATTTCACGTCCGAGTTGCGGGCAGCCGCGCTCGATATCACCAAGGATTACGTCACCGGACCGATCTTCACGCCGCCCGCCGTTGAGAATGTCGACGGCAAGCGCGGAAGCATCCAGATGACGAACGGCGGCAGCGGCTGGCCCGGCGGATCGTTCGATCCGGATACCGGCATGCTGTTCATCCCGTCCTATAGCCGGGTCGCCTGGATCTCGATCATTCCGGGTGAACCGAGCAAGACCAACCTGCGCTACCAGAAAGGCCGCCGCACGCTGATCGAAGGGCCGCACGGCCTGCCGCTCAGCAAGCCGCCTTACGGCCGCATCACCGGCATCGACCTGACCAGCGGCGACACGCGGTGGATGACCGCCAACGCCGACGGGCCGCGCGATCACCCCGCGATCAAGCACCTCGGCCTGCCGCGCCTGGGCGTGCCCAGCCACGACATGCCGCTGGCGACCAAAACGTTATTGTTCGTCGGCCAGGCCGATCCGGTGACGATCCAGGGCCGCACCATCGATGGCAAGATCCCGCTCGAGGCGTGGTTCGACGATAGCCTGCGGGCCTATGACAAGGCGACGGGCGCGGTGATCGCATCGATCAAGCTGCCGGCCGGCGTCACCGGATCGATGATGACCTACATGTACAACGGCAAGCAGTACGTCGTCGTCCCGATCGGGTCGATGCGCAAGCCGGCCGAGTTCGTGGCGCTGGCGCTGCCGTGAGGCGCCTGCGCCACCGCGCCGAAACCGTCCGTTCCGGGGCGGACGGCAACCGATCCGCAGCGCGGCGCCCGCTACCATGTCACCCCGCACCCGCCCGCGAGGCGGCGGATAGCGGTGCCGACATGATCGTCGGCCACGGCGCGCACCGATCGTGCGGTATCGATAACTGCACGGGCAGCGTCGGCGTCACCGCCGCGAGCAGGTGACCACCGCGCTCCGGGCAAGCGGATCGCCGGCGCAGTTCTCGAGATCCTTGTAGACGACGCCGCCCTTCATGACGAAGCGGACGCGCCACAGCGACAGGATATCCTTGAGCGGATCGCCGTCGACCGCCACGATGTCTGCCTCCATGCCGGGCGCGATCGTGCCGATCTTGTCGCCAAGATTGAGCGCCCTGGCGTTCACCGATGTCGCCGCGACGATCGCGCGCATCGGATCCTGCCCCTGCTGCACGCGCCAGATGATCTCGCGCGCATTGTCGCCCTCGGCACCGGCGTTGGTGTCGCCGCCCGACAGATACGTGATGTTCTTCACCGTCAGGAAGCGGCGCCACTTGTCGCGGTTTTCCTGGACGTTGCCTTCCATGTATTTGAAGGCGTCCTCGGTATAGTTGCCGGTTCCCAGCAGCTTCGCCTTGTTGCGCATGTAATTGGGCTGAACGACCCCGAAGGTCGGCTCGATATACATGCCCTTGGCGTGGGCATAAGCAAGCGTTTCCACGGTCGCCAGCTGGGCATGGGTGACCGCCCAGCAATTTCCGTCCGCCGCGGCGCGCACGGCGCTGTCGGCATGGGCGTGGACCCAGGTGCGCAGGCCCTGCTTGCGGGCCTCGTCGCAGGCGGCGGAGATCTGCTGGTCGCTCCACGTCTGGCCGCCGCCGTCGCGGATGCTGCGTGTGACGAGCATCTTGATCACGTCGACGCCTTGCGCCTTGCGTTCGCGCACGGTGCGGCGGATCTCATCGATCGACATCTTGGGGTCGCCGAGCGGCTGGCCCGAGGTCAGCAGGCGCGGGCCGGGCAGCCGGCCGCCCTGAATGGCCTTGCGCAGAACGAGGTCGTCGTCGGCGCCGATGCTCTGGATGGTCGTGAACCCGCTTATCAGGGTCAACCAGACATTCTCGGACCATTTCAGGCCGCGCTGCTCGCCACTCTCGCCCTTTTCGGTCGCGCGGCCCTCGTCATTGAAGTGCGTGGTGATGTGGACGTGGGTGTCGATCAGTCCGGGCAGGACCGTGAGCCTGGCAAACTCGTATGTCGGCCGGGTGGGCCTGCCCGGCGTGACGCTGGCGATCTTGGTGCCGAGCACGGTGACGGTCACGTCGCGCATCACCTTGCCGGTGCCATCGATCAGCTCGCCGGCATGGATGGTGATCGGCCGCGGAGCCGGGGCCGGCGCCACGAACACGCTCATCTGCTCGTCGAGGGTCCGCCCGGCCGAACTGAGCGGCGTCAGCGCGGTGGCGAGGAGGAGAGCGGCGGCGGCGCGCACGATCGAGGGTTTGATGATCATCGTTCTGTTTTCCTTATCGGCCGTGCGAGGCGGCCGTGCCGTACGACACGCTGTTGAAGACACGCGGGAAGGCGCCGTGCGCCGCGCCGCGCTGGAGAACCTCCGGCCCGTACAGGCAGGGCCCGCCGAACCCGACCGTGACGTCGAGCACGGCCGCGCCGGTCGCCAATGCCCGCTTGATCATGCTCGCCCGGCCGATACCCTGCGCCGGCATCGATGGGTAAGCCGGCAAACTGTCGGTAACCTGTCATGGATCGCCCGCGCCGCGACAGCTTAGTGACAGCCAGCGGCCCCTACCCTCGGCAGATGAACTGGCGGGGATGATGTGGTGGCTTGAGGCACTTCCGCGGCAGCCCGCCGCCACCGGCCCTGCCGCGGCGCCGGCCGACGGCGCTGCCCCCTGCCCCTCTCGCCAGCGCCAGCGCCAGCGCCGTTACCCGTCGGGGCGCTGACGGGCACCACTATTCTGTCGTCGTCACCGGCAACGGCCAATGCCGCGGTGGCCGCCTTCGCGTTCGGAAAAGGAACTCAGTAATGACACGCATGTCGCAGTGCACGGGCCTGATGATCGCGGCCGCCGGGCTGATCGCCGCCCCTGCTCCCGCCGCCCTCTCCGCGGTGGAGCGCAAGATGATCGCAACCGTCGAGGCGGAAAAGGAGCGGTCGATCACGCTGCTGGAGAAGCTGGTCAACATCAACAGCGGCACGATGAACCCGATAGGCGTCGAGAAGGTCTATCAGGCCATCAGGCCGGAACTCGAACAGCTCGGCTTCACGGTGCGCTGGGTTCCGATGGGCGAGGTCAATCGTGGCGGCCATCTCGTCGCCGAGCACAAGGGCGCGGCCGGCACCAAGCGCCTGCTGCTGATCGGTCACCTCGATACGGTGTTCGAGGCGTCGAGCCCGTTCCAGACCTTCACCCGCAAGGGCGACACCGCGGAGGGCCCCGGCGTCGGCGACTGCAAGGGCGGCGACGTGGTGATGATCGCCGCGTTGCGCGCGATGAAGGCCGCCGGCACCCTCGACAAGGCCAACATCATCGTCGTCCTGACCGGGGACGAGGAGAGGATCGCCTCCCCCGTCGCCGTCTCGCGCCGGGCCCTGATCGAGGCGGCGGATCGATCCGACGTCGCCCTCGATTTCGAAGGCATGAGCCGGTCGAAAGGCAAGGAGATGGGATCGGTAAGCCGCCGCAGCAGCGTGGCCTGGACGCTGACCACCAGCGGCCACCCCGCGCACAGCTCCGCGATCTTCAACGAGGGTGTCGGCTACGGTGCGATCTACGAAATGGCCCGCATCCTGGACGGTTTCCGCGCGCAGCTCCGTCAGCCGGGGCTGACCTTCAACGTCGCGTTGCTCTCGGGGGGTGAGACCGCCTCGCTCAACGCCGGCGAAACCGGCGGCACGTTGGCCGGCAAGAAGAACATCGTCGCCGGCCAGGCGGTCGCGCTGGGGGACATCCGTGCCCTGACCGACGCCCAGGACGCCGCGACCCGCGCTGGAATGGAGGCGATCGTCGCCAGGCACCTGCCGGGCACCAGCGCCAAGCTGGAGTTCCGCGAGGGCTATCCCGCGATGCCGGAAACGCCCGGCAACCTCAAAGTGCTCGCGGCGCTGAACGGCATCAACAAGGATATGGGGCTGGCGCAGATGGCCGTGCTGGATCCGCTCGGCCGGGGCGCAGGCGACATCTCGCTGGTCGCCTCCCGCCTCGATTCGCTGGCGGGCATGGGCACGGCGGGCAAGGGCGCGCATGTCCCCGGCGAAAGCATCGAACTCGATTCATTGACCCTGCAGGCCAAGCGTTCCGCGTTGTTGATGTCGCGGCTCGGCGGCCAGCCACGGGGAGCCGCGAAGGCCAGATGAGCCCTGCACGACCGGCGGGCGCCGCGAGCCTGGCGCCAGCACGCCGGCCGCGCATCCCCGCCCACCTCCGGATCTTCGTTGGCCTGGCGGTCGGCACGGCCGGTGGGCTGGCGGCCAACCTGCTCGCCCCCCATGCCGCCTGGATCGGCTTTATTGCCACCAACGTGACCCAGCCGATCGGCAGCCTGTTCCTGCGGCTGCTGTTCATCCTCGTCCTGCCCCTGCTCTTCACGGCGGTGATCAGCGGCATCGCCGCCGTTCGGGATGTCGATACGCTTCGGCGGCTCGCCACACGCGCGTTGGCCTACATGATCGGGGCGACGGTCCTCGCCGTCCTGATCGGCCTTGCGGCGGTGAACCTGTTCCGCCCCGGAGACGGCATCGATCCGACAGTCGCGCGTCAGATGCTTGCCGCGACGGCGGGCACGCACGCGATCGGGGCGGCCGGGGAAAGCCCCCGGACGGGCCTCAACGCCGTCGTCGATCTCCTCCCCGCGCATGTGCTGGGCGCCGCCTCCCAGGGCAGTCTGATCGGCGCGATCATCCTGGCGCTCCTGATCGGAATCGGCCTGCTGCTCATCCAGACCGATCGAACCCGCCGGATCGTCTCGGTCGTCGAGGGTCTGTTTCAGGTCGGCATGCGCCTGATCGAACTGGTGATGCGCTTCGCCCCGCTGGCCGTACTCTGCTTCATGTTCGATCTGACGCTGGTTTTCGGTTGGCAGCTGCTGGCCATTCTCGGCGCCTATGTCGGGGTCGTGCTGCTGGCGCTGCTGCTGCATCTCACCGTCGTCTGCTCGGGGATCGTCTGGATGGGCGGCGGCATGCGGCCGTCCATCTTCTTCCGCGCGACCCAGGAAGCGGCGTTCGTCGCCTTTTCCACCGCCTCCTCCCACGCCACTCTCCCGACCTCGCTCAAGGTTGCGGAGGAGCGGCTGAAGCTGCCGTCGGGGCCGGCCCGCTTCCTGCTCGGCATCGGCGCGTCGGCAAATCAGGCCGGCACCGCAATCTATCAGAGCGTGACCGTGGTGTTCCTGACGCAGGCGCTGGGGGTCCAGCTGTCGCTCTCCCAGCAGTTTCTTGTCCTGGCGATCTGTTCGCTGGGCGGGATCGGCACCGCCGGCCTGCCCGCAGGCTCCCTGCCGCTGGTGGCGACGATCCTCGCGATCGTCGGCGTTCCGCCCGAACTCCTCGGGTTGCTGCTCGGCGTGGACCGGCTGCTCGACATGTGCCGGACCGTCGTCAACGTGACCGGCGACCTGGCGATCGCAGCCGCGGTGGCGCGCTAGCCCGAAGTGTTGGCATGCCGGCGCGGCGAAGGTCCGGCCCCCGCGACAGTCGGCATCAACGCGCCTCGAACAGTCACGCAGGTCGTTGCCGCACGGCGGGTGTTCAGCCTTGCGACGGCGTCTCGCGCGATCGATACCATTGCTGGATATAGCTCCAGCCTTCCTCGGCCGTCTCGACATAGTGGAGCAGCGTCAGATCGTTCGGGGAGACCACGCCCTCCTCCACCAGAGCGTCGAAATCGATCACCCTGTTCCAGAAATCGCGGCCGTAGAGAAGGATCGGCAACGCCGCCATCTTGCCCGTCTGGATGAGCGTCAGCAGCTCGAACATTTCGTCGAACGTGCCGAACCCGCCCGGGAACACCGCAACGGCACGTGCCCGCAGCAGGAAGTGCATCTTGCGCAGCGCAAAATAGTGGAACTGGAAACTGAGCGAGGGCGTCACGAACGGGTTCGGAGCCTGTTCGTGGGGCAGGACGATATTCAGCCCGATCGAATCCGCGCCGACATCCGCCGCGCCGCGGTTCGCCGCCTCCATGATCGATGGACCGCCGCCGGAGCATACGACGAACTGCCGCCGCCCTTCCGCATCGTCAGGCGTGGTGCTCGCCAGCTGGGCGAGTTTGCGGGCCTCGTCATAATAACGCGATTTCGCGCGCAGCCGCTCGGCGATGTGCCGTTGCGTATCGGTGGCGCACGCGGTGACGAGGGCTTCCGCGCGGTCGGGGGACGGGATGCGCGCCGATCCATAGAATACGATCGTCGATCCGATCCGGGCCTCGTCCAGCAGCAGGTCGGGCTTCAGCATTTCCAGCTGGAAACGGATCGGGCGGAGATCGTCACGCAGGAGGAACTCGTCGTCCTGAAAGGCCAGCCGGTATGCCGGATCCTGCGTCTGCGGCGCTGGGGTCACGGCGCGCGCGGTGGCAGCGTCGGTCTTGGCGGGGGAAAATACCCGTTTGGGCAGGTTGGGCTGAGTCATGCAGGCTTCGCTTGTCTCGGGGCACCGCGCGTGCGTCGCCCGTTGGTTGGGATGGGTCGGCGAAACGCGCGTCAGCGGCAATAGGGCCCGTTTCCACCCATATCGAAGTGCAGGTGATCGTTGTGCTGGGCATCGCCATCCGGGCCGATGACGATGTCGAACCGCCGGCATGCCGCCTTGTGCACCGCGCGCAGGAAATCGCGCGCCCCCGGATCGTTGCCGCGCCACCCGTCGCGCACGGTGATCCGCCGCCCGTCGGCCAGGACGAAGGCGGCGATATCGATGGCGTTCGCGCGGCCATGCTCGGATAGCCGCGCGCCCTGGCGGTTGTTGATCGGCCGGCAATTATAGGTGCCGTAACTGTCGATTCTGGCGACGGTGGTTTCCAGCCACACCGCTGCGGCGTTCTGCACCGCCGATCCCGCCCATACCGCGAATCGCTCGGCCACCCCGCACTTCATCGGCCCCAGGCCGGAAACCGGAATGCCGACATCGGTCAGCTTCACCGCACCCACGATCGAGCAACCGCCGGGCATCGGCTGGTCGGGGAACAGGCTGTATCGGGCGCCCGTGTCCCGCAGGTCGGCGAGGCATTGGCGAAGCTTCGCCTGGCTCAGTTCGGTCGGCACGGGGAGCGAGGGGGGTGCCGCCCGAGGCCGTTGCGGCGCGCGGGAGGATTGGCCGCGCGGGCGGGATGTCTGGGTCTTTCGTCCCTCCGGAATACACCCGGCCAGCAGGGTCAGCACAAGCGTGAGGGCGATCCGGC
>NZ_JAQGLK010000001.1 GCF_028292925.1 Sphingomonas bacterium | reverse complement strand
CGCGCTGCGCCACGATCCGCGCGGTGCGGCCCCGATCGATCGCCGCCTGGCCAGCCGCGTCGCCTCGATCGAGTTTCCGGGGCCGGTCGGGCTCGCCGCCGGGTTCGACAAGAATGCCGAGGTGCCGGATGCGATGCTGGCACGCGGCTTCGGCTTCGTCGAGGTCGGCACGCTGACCCCGCTGCCGCAGCAGGGCAATCCGCGCCCGCGGATGTTCCGGCTGGTCGAGGACGGGGCCGTCATCAACCGGCTGGGCTTCAACAATGAGGGGCAGGCCGCCGCCCGCGTCCGGCTCGCGGTGCGGCGCGGGCGCGGCGGGATCGTCGGTGTCAACATCGGCGCAAACAAGGACGCCGTCGATCGCGTCGCCGACTATGCCGCGGGCGTCGCCGCCATGGCCGAGGTGGCCGACTATCTCACGATCAACATTTCCTCACCCAACACCCCCGGCCTGCGCGCGCTCCAGTCCCGCGCCGCGCTCGATGAATTGCTGGCCGGGGCGGTGGCGGCGCGAGGGGTCGGCGGCCCGCCGATCTTTCTGAAGGTGGCCCCCGATCTGGAGCCGGCCGACATCGACGATATCGCGGCGGTGAGCATTGCCCGCGGCATCGATGCCCTGATCGTGGCCAACACCACCATCACCCGGCCGCCGCTGCGCTCCCGCCACGCCGGTGAAACGGGCGGGCTCTCCGGCGCGCCGTTGCGGGATCTGGCGTTGCAGCGGGTGCGCGATTTCCACCGCGCCACCGGCGGCGCGATGCCGCTGATCGCCGCGGGCGGCATCGCCTCCGCCGAGGATGCCTATGCCCGTATCCGGGCCGGGGCGAGCCTCGTCCAGCTTTACTCCGCTCTGGTCTATGCGGGGCCGGGGCTACCCAGGCGGATCAATGAAGGGCTGGCCGCACTATTGCAACGCGACGGTCACGCCTCGATCGCCGAGGCCGTCGGCACCGCCTAGCGGGCGACGGCGGCGCGCGGTGCGGCGGCGCCCGGCGGCTCGATCAGCACGCGGCCTTCGCGGCGCGGATCGAAGCCGCCGTCGATGCGCCCATCCCGCACCATCACCCCGTGGACGCCCGAATCCTCGCCCTGCCCCGGCTGCAAAGCAATGCCGCGATCGGCCAGCGCGGAGAGCACGGGTGCGGGGAACTTCGTCACTTCGCCGTTGAACGAAGATCCGCGGGCAACCAGATTGGGAAGCGCGATCGCCTCCTGCATCGGCAGCCCCCACGCCGCCGAGGCGACCAGCGACTTGCCGACATAAGCAAGGATGGCGTTGCCCCCGGCGGATCCGAGCGCACCGGCGAAGCGCCCCTGCGCATCGAGCATCACGAGCGGCGTCATCGACGAACGCGGCCGCTTGCCGGGCGCCACCGCATTGGCCATCGCCCGCCCCTGCGCATCGCGCGGCGCGAACGAAAAGTCGGTCATCTGGTTGTTGAGGAAAAACCCGTCCACCATCCGGCCCGATCCGAAGATCGATTCGACGGTGGTGGTGATCGACACGACATTCCCCGCGGCATCGCCGACGATGAAGTGGGATGTGCCCGCCGGCTCCCGCGTATTGTCGTTCGCCGCGGCCGGCGCGCCGCTCGGGGTGCCGGCAACGGGCGGTGGCCCGGCCCGATCGCCGATCAGCCTCGCCCGCTCCGCAATATAGGCCGGCGCGAGCAGCCCGGCGACGGGCACGGAGACGAAGGCGGGATCGCCCACGTACAGGTCGCGATCGGCGTACATGATCCGGCTCGCCTCGGCGAAGAGGAACCAGGCCTGCGGATCGGCCGGCCCGCGCCTGGCAATGTCCGTCCGGTCGAGCAGGGCGAGCAGTTCCAGCATCCCGACGCCGCTGGATGGCGGCGGCGGCACGCACACGCGGTAGACGCGAAACGGCCCGCAAAGCGCCGCGCGTTTGACCGGGCGGTAGCCGGCGAGATCGGCTGAGGTCATCGATCCCGGCAGCGGCCCTGCCGCCAGCCGGTCCACGATCCTCTGCGCGGTCTCCCCGGCATAGAGCGCATCCGGCCCCTGCGCCGCCAGCCGGCGCAGGAAGGCGGCATAGGCCGGATTGCGCAGCCGATCCCCGGCCTGCATCAGCGTGCCATCGGGCCGCCCGAAATAGGCGCGGACATCCGGCGCCTCGAGCTCGGCGAAGCGCCCGCCCAGCATCCGCCCGAGCCGCGGCGAGACCAGGAAACCCTCGGCGGCCGTCCGTTCGGCATCGCCGAACAAGCCGGCCCAGGGCAGCGTTCCATGCTCGTCATGGGCCAGCTTGAGCATGCGCACCGCGCCCGGCACGCCGGTTGCCCGGCCGCTCAGCACGGCCTGCGAAAAGGGAAGCGGCTTGCCCGTGGCATCCAGAAACATGTCGGCGGAGGCACCGGCAGGCGCGGTCTCCCGGCCATCGTAAACGGCGACCTGGCGTGAGCGACCGTCATAATAGGTCAGGAATGCGCCGCCGCCTATTCCGGAGCTTTGCGGCTCGACCAGCGACAGCATCGCCTGCACGGCGATCGCGGCATCGACCGCGCTGCCGCCGCGCCGCAGCACCGCCATGCCCGCATCCGCCGCCAGCGGATTCGAAACGACGACGAAGTTCTGGCCGGCGCCCGCCGAAGCCTGCGGCCTAGCCGAAGGCTGCGAGGTAGCCGAAGGCTGCCGGGCGGGGGTTGTCGCGCAACTTGCCAGCGCCACCGCACAAAGGATCGCCCAGACCGAACCGACCAACTTCATGCGCCATTTCCCCGCAGTGCAGCGAAACGATAGCAGAGAAAGCCGCTGCGTCCACGTCTGTCCCCGGTTGGACGTTTCCTCGTCAGCGGCTAGTCAGGCCGGCAGACGCGGCTGCGAAGGCCGCGATGCGGGGGCGCTCGGCCCGGCAGGAGAAACATGCGCCAGCTCGAATATTTCCCTAACCTAGTTGCCATGTTCTTCGCCCGCGCCGCGGAAAAGGGCGATGCGCCGTTCCTTTGGACCAAGCAGGGCGGCACCTGGACGTCGATCAGCTGGCGCGCCGCCGCCGAACAGGTTGCCAGCCTGGCCGCCGCGCTGCGCACGCTCCGCCTGACGCCCGGCGACCGGGTGATGCTGGTGGCGGAAAACCGCCCGGAATGGTGCATCGCCGATCTGGCGATCATGGCCGCCGGCTGCGTCACCGTTCCCGCCTACACCACCAACACCGAACGCGATCACGATCACATCCTGCAGGACAGCGGCGCGAAGGCCGCGATCGTCTCCACGGCAAAGCTCGCACGCACGCTGATGCCGGCACTGGTGCGCGCCGGATGCGGCACGCTGATCGGGATCGAGCCGCTCGCGTCCGGCAAGGCGGCGGTGCGATGCCATGACTGGAACGCGCTGCTGGCCGCGCACGCCGCCGACATCGCCGCCTGTGCGGCCCGGGCAAGTTTCGCGCGGACCGATCTTGCCTGCCTGATCTACACCAGCGGCACCGGCGGCACCCCGCGCGGCGTGCGCCACCATCACGGCGCGATCCTGCACAATGTCGCCGGTTGCGTCGGGATCATCTCGGAGGATTTCGGCTGGGGGGACGAGGTGTTTCTCAGCTTCCTGCCGGCCAGCCACGCTTATGAACATACCGGCGGCCAGTTCCTGCCGATCGCCCTTGGTGGCCAGATCTACTATGCCGAGGGGCTGGAGAAACTGGCCGCCAACATCGAGGAGGTGCGCCCGACGATCATGGTCGTGGTGCCGCGACTGTTCGAGGTGTTGCGCGCCCGGCTGCTCAAGGCAGTCGAAAAGCAGGGCCGCCTCTCCCGCTTCCTGCTCGGCAAGGCGCTGTCGATCGGCGCGGCGCGCTATGAAGGTCGGGCGCGGTGGCGCGACCTGCCGATGGCGGCTGTGATCGCCCGCACGCTCCGCCCGAAGGTGCAGGCGCGGTTCGGCGGGCGGCTGAAGGCGATGGTGTCGGGTGGCGCACCGCTCAATCCCGAGGTCGGGCTTTTCTTCCACTCGCTCGGCCTCACCCTGCTCCAGGGCTATGGCCAAACCGAGTCCGGCCCGGTCATCTCGTGCAACCGGCCCCGCGCCGGCATCCGCATGGACACGGTCGGCCCGCCGCTCGCGGCTACGGAGGTGCGGATCGCCGACGACGGCGAAATCCTGGTCCGCGACGAACTCGTCATGCACGGTTACTGGCGGAACGACGCCGAGACCGCACGGGTGCTACACGATGGCTGGCTGCACACCGGCGACATCGGCCACCTGGACGAAGCCGGGCGGCTGGTCATCACCGATCGCAAGAAGGACCTGATCGTCACCGACAAGGGGGACAATATCGCGCCCCAGCGGGTCGAGGGGATGCTGATGCTCGAGCCGGAGATCGTGCAGGCCATGGTCGCCGGGGATCGCCGCCCGCATCTCGTCGGGCTGATCGTGCCCGATCCGGAATGGGCGCGCGGCTGGGCGGCGGCGGCGGGGATCCGCTACGATCCCGCTGCGCTGCGCGACGATCCGACGTTCCAGAAGGCGATCGGAGCCGCGATCGACCGGGTGAACGCACATCTTTCCGTGATCGAAAAGGTGCGCGGTTTCCTGATCGCCGATGCGCCCTTCTCGATCGACAACGAGCAGTTGACCCCGTCGCTCAAGGTCCGTCGCCACGTCGTGCGCGCCGCATATGGCGAGCAGCTGGACGCGCTCTACGGCAGATGATCGCTCAGCGCGTGTAGGGCACGAAGTCGCCGAGCCCGCACGATCCATATTCGATCGGCGTCGGCGGATCGATGATACGGGCGATGTCGCCCCGGCACAGGTTGGTCGATGGCGTGCTGGTGACGAGCACCCGGTCCGGCCGGAGCGAGGCGCAGCCGCCTTCCGGGAAATTGACCAGCCAGCGTTTCCTGTCCAGCTTGTAGATGATCGCCGTCTCGTCGACGATCTCGGTCGAGCGGACCGAACGCAGCGGAACGCAGCTCCGCGGCTTGCCCGCGGTGCGCCCGGCGAGCGCGGCGGCGACCTTTGGGGAGAGCTCGGCGGCAGACGGCGTCCGCGCCGGGGCGGAAACCCCGATGCCAGCGATCAGAGCAGCGGCGGCAAGAGCAGAAAATCGCATGGGAAATCCATCCTCGATCGGGCGTGCTTCCCCTGACGTGCGAAGCCGTCGCGCGATTGCAAGGGCTCAGCCCCGGAACGCATCCTTTTCCGCGCGCCGCCGCGCCAGTTCTTCGGCATCGGCCGCGCGCAGGAACGGGTTGGTCTCGCGCTCCAGTGCAATCGTCGTCGGCACCGTGGCCCGGCCCGCCGCCCGCGCGGCATCGACATCGCGCATCCGTGCCACGATCGCCGCATTGCCGGGCTCGGCGACGAGGGCGTAGCGGCCGTTCGACTGGGTATATTCGTGGGCGCAGTACACGATCGTCTCCGGCGGCATGGCCCTCAGCCGGGTCATGGCATCGAACATCTGCGCAGCCGTCCCCTCGAACAGCCGGCCGCAGCCCATCGCGAACAGCGTATCCCCCACGAAGACGATGCCATCTGCGGCGAGATGCAGCGCGATGTGGCCGGCGGTGTGCGCCGGAACCGCGATCACGTCCGCCACATGCCCGCCGATCGTCACCGTATCGCCCTCCGCGACGATCCGGTCGAGCGTGGGGATACGGCCATTCTCGTCCGGGCCGGTGATCGTGCACCCCGTCGCCGCCTTGATCGCGGCGTTGCCGCCGGTGTGATCGGCATGCCAGTGGGTGTTCCAGATCTGCGTGATCCGCCAGCCCAGCGCCTCCGCCGCGGCCAGCACCGGATCGGCGACACCGGGATCGATCACCACGGTTTCGCCGCTCTCGGCATCGTGCATCAGCCAGACGTAATTGTCCGACAGCACCGGGATCCGCTCGATCCGCAGAGGGACGGCGGCCATGTTACCAGACGCCGGTATTCGGCATCGATGCCCAGGGCTCCTGCGGCGGCAGCCGATCGCCCCCCTGCAACAGCTCGATCGAAATGTCGTCGGGGGTGCGGACGAACGCCATGTGTCCGTCGCGGGGCGGGCGATTGATCGTCACGCCGCCATCCATCAGCCTCTGGCACGTCGCGTAGATATCATCGACCCGGTAGGCGAGGTGGCCGAAATTGCGGCCCCCTTGATAGCCGGCCTCGTCCCAATTGTGGGTAAGCTCGACCTGCGCGTCGTCATCGCCCGGCGCGGCGAGGAAGATGAGCGAGAAACGGCCCTGCTCGTTATCCATCCGGCGGACCTGCCGCAGGCCGAGCAGTTCGAAAAAGGCGATCGTGGCGGCCGGATCGGAAACGCGGATCATGGTGTGGAGATATTTCATCGGGACAGAACTCTAGCGGTTGGCGGGTGGGGTGGAGGCGGGTTCGCTCTTAGGCTGATCCTGGCCCTGCTTGTCCAGCCGGGGGGTCAGCGCGGCCATCGCCGCCTTCCCCGCCGGGCCCTCGGGATCCTTCTCGGCGGCGCGCGCCCACGCCGCCTGCGCGGCGGTACGATCCCCGCGCAACTCGGCGATGTTGCCGGTTTCGAAGATCACCGCAGGATCGTCCGGGGCGAGTTGGGCGGCGTGCGCGATGTCGGTGCCGGCACGATCCTTGTCCTTCTGGCGGCGTGCCAGCGTGGCGGATAGCAGCCAGGCGAGCGGATCGGCGGGCACCAGCTTCAGCGACTGATCGATATCGGCGCGGGCCGCGCGCAGATCGTTCAGCTCGACCGCGGCGCGGGCGCGATCGAGATGCGCCTCGCCCCGCATCGCATCGCTCAACACCGGCAGCTTGAGCGCGCGATCGAACGCCGCCCTCGCCTTGGACGGATCGTCGCCGGCCAGCGCGGCATTGCCCGCCTGCACCCATAGATTGGCGGCGCGGCCGTCGCGCTGGATCTCTGCATCGACTGCGGCCTGCTCGAAGGCGATGTTGGCGGGGGCCCAGCGTTCCTGCGCGGCAAGCGCGATGCCCAGGCACTCCCGCGCCGGCAGCCCGCCGCCGACGACGCGCCACGCCTCCGCCTGTGCCGCCGCCCTGGCCGGATCGGTCTTGGCGAGCGCGACGCACGTCTCGAACCGGGTGCCCGCCGCAGCCGGGCGGGCGGCGGCGGCCGTTGCGGGAGCCGGTGTGGCTGCGGGGGCTGGAGCAGCCGCCTGAAGCAAGCCGAACATAAGCAGGATCATGGCAGGCTCTCCAGCAGGCGGTGGGTCACATCGATCAGCTTAGCGATATCGGCGGGGCGGGACAGCCGGTGATCGCCGTCCTTGATCAGCAGCAGATCGACATCGCTCGACTCGACCGCAGCGGCGAGGCGCAGCGATATATCGAAAGGCACGTCCGCATCCGCCCGGCCGTGGAGCAGGCGGACCGGACAGCGGATCGGCACCGTGCCCTCCAGCAGCAGGTTGGCGGCGCCGCTCCGCCAGAAGCCGGCGGTCGTCACATAGGGCGCGCCGCCATAGATCGAGGGGACGGAGATCCGCCCCTCCTCGGCCAGCCGGTGCTTCTCGGCGTCGCTATAGCCCCATTCGGTGAAGTCCGGCGCCGCAGCGATGCCGATCAGCCCCGCCACCTGGGCTGGCCGGGCCAGCGCGACGAGCAGCATCAGCCATCCGCCCATCGACGATCCGATCGGCACGATCGGGCCGACTGGCCCGACTGAATCGTCGCCTGCAACGGCATCGATCACCGCCAACACGTCGTCGCGCCAGACATCCAGCGTTCCCGCCTCGAACGCCCCGCTGCTGGCCCCGCAGCCCGAATAATCCAGCCGCAGCATCGCCCGGCCCTGCGCGGCGGCCCAGGCATCCAGCGCCGCCGCCTTGCCGCCTGTCATGTCGGACATGTAGCCGGGCAGGAACAGGATCGTCGGCCCGCGCCCCGGCCGGTAACGGTACGCCAGGCGCACCCCGTCTGCTCGGGTCACATAGTCGGGCGGGGGCAAGTCGGTATCCATCGCGTGCGGCCTCAACGCGGCTTGGCCGCCGCAGTGCCCGCCGCGCCGCAGATCGCACGCAGCGCCTGCCACTCGGCCGCGCTCATCGCCGGGCGATAAGGGTGCCGCGCCCGCGTCGCCGCGACGAACGCCTGGCGCCGTTCGAGGGAGAGAGGGTGGCTGGAGACGTAAGTCAGCAGGCGGGCCGCGCGCGTGGCCGGCTCCTGCTTGCCGAGCCGGTCGAACAAGGCGGCGGTGTCTGCTGGCGACACGTCCGCCCGGTCCAGCGCGGCAAGCGCATGGGCGTCGGCGGCGCGTTCGGCACCACGGCCGTAGCGGCTGGAAAGCAGGGTCTGCGCGATTCGGCCACCGTCTGCGCCGCCGATCAGCAGGCCGATGCCGAAATCGCGGATCAGCCCGGTCATCACGTCGCGATTGTCGACATGGCCGAGTTCGTGGCCGAGCACGCCGGCAATCTCGTCCGGCGACCGCGCCGCGCCGATCAACCCGCGGAACAGCACCACCTGCCGGCCCGGCAGGGTGACCGCATTGACGAGCCCCATATCGACCACACGCACCCGTGCCCGGCCCTTGCCTGCCGACAATCGCGCAGCCAGCCGATCGAGCGCGCGCTGCCCCTCCGGTGCCGTGCACACCCGCCCGCCCAGATCCCCCGCCATCGCATCGCCGAACGCCAGCTCCCACCGTTCCGGCACCAGCCGCGCGACGACTTCGGTGCCGCGGGTCAGCCCGAACACGAACAGTGCCGCCAGCGCCGCCCCGCCGAGCAAGGCCGGCGCCACCCCGATCCGATCGAGCAGGCCGCCATGGTGTTCCTGCGGCGGCAGGAGCGCGGCCCATTCGGCGGACACGGGTTCGGCCAGCCCGATCCGCCAGCCCTCCAGGCCTTTGCGGCCGAACACCGGCGCGCCGCGGTGCCCCATCGCCTTCAGCGCCACGAACGCGATCCGCTCGCCCGTTTCGAGGATCAGCAGGTCTGCCCCGTCCTGGGCTAGGGTGACGTTGCGCCGCGCGGCAGTGCGGCCGTCATAATGCCAGGCGGGGATGGATCCGGGCACGGCTCCGCGCTCAGATCGCGCCGAGGTCGAAGGCATCGGCGAACCCTTCCGCCTCGCGCGGGGCATGCGTGGCGGACTGGGTCACCTCGCTCGGGTCGACCTCGCCCACCGCGCCGAGGTGGCGGATCAGGAACGACCAGTGGCGGTAGCCGAGGAAGCAGATGCCGAGGCCCAGCGTACCGATCACCAGCGCGATATCGCCCAGGAACAGCAGCAGCCAATCCCGCGACCGGGCGGTGAAGCGGAAATCGATACCGCCGAGCGACAGGCTGCCGATCGCGGCGCGCTGGAACGCCGCATAATAGAACAGCCCGATCAGCCCGAAGAGGAGGTATATGCCCAACAGCGTGAGCACGGCGATGAGGATCGCCCCGGCCACCGCGTTCGGCGAGGCATCGATGCCGCCCGCCACCGATGCGGCGATGCCGAAACCCGCCAGGCTGCCTGCAACGACCAGCAGCAGCGGGCTAAAGAGCAGCGCCAGCCACCGCCCCATCAGCGGCCGCGCCTGCACGTCCGCGCGGAAACGGTACGGGCCGAAGCTCATCGCGCTCCACTGCTCGTTCCACAACCGCGTCATGGCCCAGGGCACGAGCAGGGCAAAGGCGAGCCAGCCGACCGCCGTCTTCCACGTCGCCGACAGGCCGTAGCGCAGGCCGGGATCGTCACTGCCGCCGCGAATGCCGTGCCAGTAGCTACGGCTCAGCCGGTAGCGGAGCGCCCGGAACCGCGCGAACCCGAACGCGAACGCCAGCAAGAGATAGAGCAGCAGTGAAAGCAGCGCCGCCGGCCCGGTCTGCCCGCGCAGCACCATCGCCTGCGCGCCGAAGCGGAGCACCAGGAACAAGGGGGTGAACAGGGCCACGGCGATCAGGAAGCCGACGAACATCTCCGTGCCGGTGCCGGTCCACTCCAGCCGGTCGTCGATGAAGCGGGTGCGGCTCCACAAATAGCGCCGCTCGCGCGCCTTGGCCCAGAACCGGTAGATACCGAGGGTGACGATCGTCAGCGCCAGGTTGGCAAGTGCGATCGGCAGGTAATCGCGCCACGTGCCGGAAAAGACGAACGCGTCGCTTGCGTCGCCCGCCTTGTCGTCGTCGGTCATCGCCACTCCCCCGGCATTCCCCCGGTGCTGGCGCTTCGGGGATGACTTGGCAACCCGATTACGATAACGCGCAAGGCGCCATGTCCACGCTGCCGGCCCCCGCAAAGACTAGCACCGATCCGGGGTTCCGGGGTCGGCTGGCCCGCGCCTGACGCGGACGACACGCCAGCCGCCCCACCCCGCGGGCGGCCGACCCCGGACCCCTGCGGCCCCCATCCTTCCGACCTCCGCCCAGGAACCCGCCCGATGAACGACCTTCTCTCGATCACGCTGCCCGATGGTTCGGTGCGCGAAGTGCCGCGCGGCACCACGCCGGGCGACATCGCCGCGGCGATCGGCCCGGGCCTCGCCAAGGCGGCAATCGCGGCGCGGGTGGATGGTCAGCTTTTCGATATCACCCGTCCGCTGGAGAACGATGCGACGCTGGCGCTGGTGACCGCGCGCGACGAGGCGGACGCACTGGAGCTTGCCCGCCACGATTTCGCGCACGTCCTGGCAGAGGCGGTGCAGAACCTGTTTCCGGCCACCCAGATCACCTTCGGCCCGGCAACGGACGATGGCTTCTATTACGACTTCGCGCCCAGGGATCGCCCGTTCACCGACGAGGATCTGCCCGCGATCGAGGCCGAGATGCGCCGCATCATCGCGCGCGACGAGCCACTGGTCCGCGAGGTGTGGAGCCGCGCCGACCTGATCGCCCGCTGGCAGCACCAGGGCGAGAGCTTCAAGGCGGAATGGGCGGCCGAGCTGACCGAGGGCGAGGAGCTGACGGTCTACCGTTCGGGCGACTGGCTGGACATGTGCCGCGGCCCCCACCTGGCCTCCACCGGCAAGCTCGATCCGCAGGCTTTCAAGCTGACCCGCGTCTCCGGCGCCTACTGGCGCGGCGACCAGAAGAACGCGATGCTCAGCCGGATCTACGGCACCGGCTGGCTCAACAAGAAGCAGCTCGACCAGCACCTGACCCGGCTGGAGGAGGCCGCCAAGCGCGACCACCGCCGGATCGCCGCCGAGATGGACCTGTTCCACCTCCAGGCCGAAGCGCAGGGATCGGTCTTTTGGCACCCCAAGGGGTGGACGATGTGGCGCCAGCTGGAGGCCTATATGCGCCGCAAGCTGGACGCCGCCGGCTATGCCGAGATCAAGACGCCGCAGCTGATGGACGCGCGGCTGTGGGAAGCGTCCGGCCACTGGGGCAAGTTCCGCGAGAACATGTTCGTCGTGCCCGACGAGGTGCCCGGCATCGATCCCGACAAGCCGGTGCTGACCGGGGCGGGCGACCTGATGGCGCTGAAGCCGATGAACTGCCCGGCGCACGTCCAGGTCTTTCGCCAGGGGCTGAAATCGTATCGCGATCTGCCGCTGCGGCTGGCCGAGTTCGGCTGCTGCCACCGTAACGAGGCGCACGGCGCGCTGCACGGCATCATGCGCGTCCGCCAGTTCACGCAGGACGATGCGCACATCTTCTGCCGGGAGGACCAGATCGTCGCCGAGACGCGCGCCTTCTGCGATCTGCTGGACGCGGTGTACCGCGATCTCGGCTTCGAACGCTACGCGATCAAGCTGGCGCTGCGCCCCGACAACCGCGCCGGCACCGACGATCTGTGGGACGCGGCCGAGGGCGGCCTGCGGGAGGCGCTCCGCTCCGCCGGGCGCCTGTCCGACGACTATGGCTATGAGGAGCTGCCCAACGAGGGCGCCTTCTACGGCCCGAAGCTGGAGTTCCACCTGACCGATGCGATCGGGCGGACATGGCAGTGCGGCACGCTTCAGCTCGATTACGTCCTGCCCGAGCGGCTGGACGCGAGCTATGTGGGCGAAGACGGCGCCAAGCACCGGCCGGTGATGCTCCACCGCGCGATCCTGGGCACGTTCGAACGCTTCCTGGGTATCCTGATCGAGCATCATGCCGGCCGCTTCCCGCTGTGGCTGGCGCCGGTGCAGGCGGTGGTCGCGACAATCGTATCCGACGCGGACGATTATGCCCGCGACGTGGCGGCCCGGCTGGCCGCGGCGGGGCTGCGCGTGGAAACCGATCTGCGGAACGAGAAGATCAACTACAAGGTGCGCGAGCACAGCCTCGCCAAGGTGCCGAACCTGCTCGTCGTCGGCAAGCGCGAGGCCGAGGAGGGAACGATCGCGCTGCGGACGCTGGGTGCCGAGGGCGGCCAGTCGGTCCTGTCGCTGGAGGATGCGATCGCCCGGCTGAAAGCGGAGGCGGTGCCGCCAGACCTGCGCTGATCGGCATCGGCGCAGCGCTTCGCGTCCGTCCTTTCACTTTTCTGTCGATTACCCTATATCCGGTGGACCGATTTGCGAGTCCACAGGAGAAAGTGCCATACGTCCGCCAATGATGCGTCGCCCGCTGGGCCCGACGCCGCTGCCGCTCAACGGTCCGCGATTCAACGAGTTCATCACCGTGCCGAAGGTGCGCGTGATCGATGAGAACGGCGAAAATCTGGGCGTGATGTATACGCGCGAGGCGATGGAGCAGGCCAACGCATCGGGCCTGGATCTGGTCGAGGTCTCGCCCAACGCAGATCCGCCGGTCGCCAAGTTCCTGGACGTCGGCAAGTTCAAGTACGAGACGCAGAAGAAGGCGAATCTCGCGCGCAAGAGCCAGAAGACGCAGGAGATCAAGGAGATCAAGATGCGTCCGAACATCGATGATCACGATTACGATGTGAAGATGCGCAAGATCAACGAGTTCATCGCCGAGGGCGACAAGGTGAAGTGCACGCTCCGCTTCCGCGGGCGCGAACTTGCCCACGGCCAGCTCGGCATGATGGTGCTCCAGCGGGTGCAGGCCGACACGGCGGAGATCGCCAAGGTCGAGCAGTTTCCCCGCATGGAAGGCCGGCAGATGCTGATGGTGCTGGCGCCCAAATAAGCCGGGCGCGCCCGAACCAGCGACATTCGCGGAAGAATGCTCGTGAAGCCGGTTGACTAATCAATCGGCTTCACCAGAAGCAACCGCGTGAAGCCACGAACCTGCCGGAGAGAGAGCCGCGACATGTCCACCAGCGATCGTTTCATCCTCACCCTGCACTGCCCGGACGAGCGCGGCGTCGTCGCGGCGGTCGCGAACTTCCTGCTCGAACAGGAATGCAACATTACCGAGTCGTCCGAATTCCATTCGGTCGACGCCAAGCGCTTCTTCATGCGCGTGGTGTTCACGAGTGAGGGCAGCAAGGATCTCGATGCGCTGCGCACCGGATTCGGCGCCGCCGTCGAACGCTTCGGGGCAGAATGGAAGATCTACGATGCGCACGCCAAGGCGCGCACCATCCTGATGGTCTCCCGCTTCGGCCATGCGCTGAACGATCTGCTGTTCCGCAACGACATCGGCGAGCTCCCGCTCGATATCGTGGCGATCGTCTCCAACCATACCGACTTCCAGAAGATGGCGGAGATGCGCGGCATCCCGTTCCACCACATCCCCGTGCCCAAGGGCGGCAAGGCGGAAGCGGAAGCCAAGCTGCTCGATCTCTACCATGCCGAAAATTGCGAACTCGTCGTGCTGGCCCGCTACATGCAGGTCATCTCCGACGATCTGAGCACCAAGCTGCACGGCCACATCATCAACATCCACCACAGCTTCCTGCCGAGCTTCAAGGGCGCCAAGCCCTACCATCAGGCGCACGCCCGCGGCGTGAAGATGATCGGCGCCACCGGCCACTACGTCACCGCCGACCTCGACGAGGGCCCGATCATCGAGCAGGACGCGCAGCGCGTGACCCATTCGATGAGCGCCAACCAGATGGTCGCCGCAGGGCGCGACATCGAATCGATCGTGCTGGGCCGGGCCGTCACGTGGCATGCCGAACGCCGCGTGCTGATCTGGGGCAATCGCACGATCGTCTTCCGTTAAGGCCCACAGCCCTCGTCCGGTCCGGCATCTTTTGCTGGAATCGCCGGATCGGACGACTTAACGCTGCCGCCGGGAAACAGAACAGACCCGCGGGAGCGATCGTAATGAAATCGGCAATCCGGCTGCTGCCGTTCGCCTTGTTGGCGGCGGCAGGGCCAGGCCATGCGCAGGATGCGTCGGCAGTCTCGCCGGATGCACCGCCCTCCGGTGCTGGGGCAGACGCCAGCGCGAACCAGCCGATCACCGCCGGAGACCCGATCACCGCCGGAGACATCGTCGTCACCGCGACGCGCCGCAACGCCGCCTTGTCGGACGTGCCGCTCGCCGTGTCCGCGGTCACCGCCGCGTCGCTCGCCAACAGCGGCGCCACCGACATTCGCCAGCTCAACCAGCTTTCGCCCTCCTTGCTCGTCTCCTCCAGCTCGTCGGAGGCGGCCGGCGGCGTCGCCAGGATCCGCGGCATCGGCACCGTCGGCGACAATCCGGGGCTGGAAAGCTCGGTCGCCGTGTTCGTCGACGGCGTCTATCGATCCCGCTCGGCCACGGCGCTCACCGAACTCGGCGCGGTGGACAGGATCGAGGTGCTGCGCGGGCCGCAGGGCACCTTGTTCGGCCGCAACGCATCGGCCGGGCTGATCAGCGTCATCACCGCGCGACCGAGCTTCGAGGAAGGCGGCACCGCCGAACTCAGCTACGGCAATTACGATTATCGCCGCATCGTGCTGGGGCTCACCGGGCCGATCGTCGGTGACACGATCGCCTACCGCCTGGACGGCGCCTATACGAAGCGCGACGGTTTCCTGCGCGAGGCGGACAATTATGCCGGCAGCACCGGCCGCCGCTTCCAGGATCGGAACCGCTGGCTGCTGCGCGGCCAGCTTCTGTTCAAGCCGGCGGAAACCTTCTCGTTCCGGCTGATCGGCGACTATGCCGATCGCGACGAGCAATGCTGCACCGGCCCCTATGTCGCGACCGACCTGATCCGCCGGGCGCCGGACGGTACGCTGACGCGCAGCGCCAACCCGGTGGTCACCGCCATCCAGGGCCTGGGCGGCGCGATCGACGTCGATCCCTATGCCCGGCGTGTCGCCGTGTCGCCGGGCCGCGACTTCGCCCAGGACGTGCGCGACTGGGGCATATCGGGCGAGGCCAACTGGGAACTGGGTGGCACCACTCTCACCTCGATCACCGCGTACCGCGACAATCGCTTCGTCCGCGGGCAGGATAGCGACTTCAACAATCTCGATATTCTCTACCGCCCGAACGACGGCAGCGACTTCATCCGCTTCCGGACCCTGACCCAGGAATTGCGGCTGCGCGGAAACGCATTCGGCGACCGGCTCGACTGGCTGGTCGGCGGCTACTTCGCCAACGAGAAACTCGACGTGCGGGCACGGCTTTCCTACGGCGCGGATTTCGATCGCTATCTCACGGCGCTGGTGCGGATCGGCAACCCCGCCTTTCCGGGGTTCGCCGCACTCCCGTCGGCGATCGCCGACGCGCTCGTCACCGGCGGGGCAAGCCCGGCCGATGCACTGGCCGTCGCCGCCAATGTCTCCGCGCCGATCCTGCCGGCGGCGAATACCGGGGAGGATGATCGCTACCGCCAGCGCAGCCGCAATTACGCGCTGTTCACCCACAACGTGCTGGCGCTGACCGACACGCTCTCGCTTACGCTCGGCGCGCGCTACACCCGCGAGACCAAGCGGCTGTCGGCCGATCTGCGCTCGGACACGCCGGCCAACTCCGCCGCGTTCGCAACGAACATCGCCAACCTGCAACGCTTCGCCACCGCCAACAGCGCGAGCAATCCGGTGCGCGCCGCGCTGGCCAATGCGGCGATCGTCCAGCTGCGCGGCACCGGCATCGGCAACAGCGTTGGGCTGGCCGCCTCGCCGGGGGCACTGTTCTCGGTGCTCAGCGCCTATGACGGAGTGCTCGCATCCCGCCGCAAGGAAGGCGAGTGGAGCGGCACCGCGGTGCTCGGCTGGAAGCCGGTTTCAGGGGTGCTGGCCTATGCCAGCTACTCGCGCGGCTACAAGGCAGGCGGGTTCAACCTGGAGCGATCGGTGCTCAACCTTGCCGCGCCCAGCGCCGCCCAGTTTCAGTTCGAGCCGGAAAAGGTCGACGCGTACGAGGTCGGCATGAAGTGGAACGGGCGCGGCATCGACATCAACGTCGCCGGTTTCTGGCAGGAATTCCGTAACTTCCAGCTGAATAATTTCCAGGGGCTGACCTTCATCGTCGACAACATCAACAGCTGCGGCGCGCTGGCCGGTGGATCGGGCGCGGACAGCGACGTTGGCGTCGGCGGATCGGCGGCCGACGCCGCAGCCGGCGCAAGCGGCGCGTGCACGGGCAAGACCAGCCCCGGAGTGCGCAGCCGCGGCGTGGAGATCGAGGCGTTCGCCCAGCCGATCACCGATGTCAGCGTCAACCTGGGCTTCACGCTGGCGGACACGCGGTACAAGAAAGATCTGTCCGGACGGTTCGGGCAGCCGCTGCCGACCTCGCTGTTCCAGTTGCCGGGGCGCCGCCTGTCCAATGCGCCGGAATATGTCGCGACCGGATCGGCCGGGTGGACGCCGCCGATCGGCAGCACCGGCCTGCGCGGACTGGCCTATGTCGATTTCCGCTACCAGAGCGAGATCGGCACCGGATCCGACCTGAACCTCGAGAAGGATCAGAAGGGGTTCGTCGTCGTCAACGCGCGGATCGGCCTGCGCGGCGGGGAGCGCGCGGCGGAATGGGCGCTGGAGTTCTGGGCGCAGAACCTGCTCGACGCCGATTACACCCAGATCGGCTTCAACACCCCGCTGCAGGGTGGCGGCGAGACCCGCGCGGTGCAGACCGGGCAGCAGCCGAGCGCCACGCGGCTTTACAGCGCCTTCCTGGCCGAGCCGCGGACCTTCGGGGTGACGGCGCGCACGAAATTCTAGCGGCAAGGGGGCTCTAGGCGGCGAGCGTCTCTTCCGCCGCCCCGCCCGCCGCCTCCAGCAGCCGGCGCTCCAGCGCCTTCACGCGCGCCGGGCCGGTGATCTTGTCGCCCAGAAGATCGGTCAGGTAGAAAACGTCCACCGCGCGCGCGCCATAGGTGGCGATATGCGCGGAGTGGATCGTCACCTTCGACTGGAAGAGCGCATAGGCCAGGCTGTTGAGCAAAGCCGGGCGATCGCGCGCGTTGATCTCCACCACCGTGTAGCGATTGGACGCCTTGTTGTCGGTGAGGACGACCGGCTCGATGTCGAACGCCTCGGCGCGCGTCCGCGGCGCGGGCTTTGCCGCCAGCCGGGCCATCATCTTGTTGCGGTTCGCCAGCGCGTCCTCGATGCCGATCCGCAGCCGGCCAAGACGATCGACATCGTCGAACGGACGCCCGAACGGATCCTGCACCAGCAGATTGTCCAGCGCCATGCCGTCGCGGGTGGTGTGGATGCGGGCGTCGATGATGTTGCCGCCCGCCAGGTGGATCGCCCCGGCGACGCGGAAGAACAGGCCGGGATGATCGCTGGCATAGATGGTGACGAGCGTCGCGCCGCGTTCCGGATCCGCCTGCGCGGCGATCGACAGCGGCTTGCCCGCGGCATCGGCGGCGGCGATCTGGCGAAAGTTGCGCTCCAATATGTCCGGCGCCTCGGCCACCCAATAGGCCTCGGGCAGGCGACGGGCGAGCACGTCGAAACGATCGCCCGCCCAGCCGAGCGCGTCGGCGACGGCGCGCTGCTTGCTCTCCACCCGCTCGCGCCGGCCCTTCTGCTTGTGGCCGAGCCGCAGCACCTCCTCCGTCGCGTCGTAAAGGTCGGACAGGAGCTGCCGCTTCCAGCTGTTCCACACACCCGGCCCGACAGCGCGGATATCGACCACCGTCAGCACCAGCAGCAGGCGCAGCCGCTCCGGGCTCTGCACCGCTTCGGCGAAGTCGAGCACCGTCTTGAAATCGGAAAGATCGCGCTTGAACGCGGTGGCGGACATCAGCAGGTGGAAGCGGACGAGCCAGGCGACCGTCTCCGTCTCCGCCGCGGTAAGCCCGAAGCGCGGGCAAAGCTTTTCCGCCACCTCGGCACCCAGTATGCTGTGATCGCCGCCCCTGCCCTTGGCGATATCGTGCAGCAGCACGGCAACGTAGAGCACCCGGCGCGACACGATCTGCGGGAAGATTCCGGTGGCGAGCGGATGATCCCCCTCCAGCGCGCCATGCTCGATCTGGCTGACCAGCCCCAGCGCGCGGATCGAATGTTCGTCCACCGTATAATGGTGGTACATGTCGAACTGCATCTGCGCGACGACGCGGCCGAAATCGGGAACGAACCGGCCGAACACCCCCGCCTCGTTCATCCAGCGGAGCACCGGCTCCGGATCGTGGCGGCTGGTCAGCACGTCGAGGAACAGCGCATTGGCACGGGGATCGGCGCGGACGTGGCGGTCGATCAGGCGGGCATCGCGCCCCGCCTGACGCATCGTCTGCGGATGGATTTCCATCTGGTGCCGTTCGGCCAGCGCGAACAGCTCGATCAGCCGCACCGGCTCGGCCGCGAAGAAATCGTCGGAGGGCATCGCGATCCGGCCGCGATCGGTGACGAAGCCGTTCAGGTTGCGCGGGGATCGGCGCAGCTTCGGCAGCCCGAAGCGGTGGCCGCGCGCGGCGAAGCTTTCGTCCAGGTGGGCCAGGAACAGCCCGGTCAGATCGCCCACCTCCTTGGCCGTGCGGAAGTAGAAGCGCATGAACCGCTCGACCGCCGAACGGCCGGGGCGATCGGCATAGCCCATGCGCTGCGCCACCTGGCGCTGAACGTCGAAGGTCAGCCGCTCCTCGGCGCGCCCCGCGATCAGGTGGAGGTGGCAGCGCACCGCCCACAGGAAGTTTTCCGATTTCTGGAAACGGCGCAACTCGGCGGGGGACATCAGCCCCTTGCCGACCAGTTCGTCCACCGATCGCACCTGGTGGACGTACTTGCCGATCCAGAACAGGGTATGGAGATCGCGCAGGCCGCCCTTGCCCTCCTTGAGGTTGGGTTCGACGACGTAGCGGCTGTCGCCCATCCTCTTGTGGCGATCGTTCCGCTCGGCCAGCTTTTCGGTGATGAAGCTGCGCGCATTGCCCTCCATCACCTCGCGGCGGAAACGCTGCGACGCTTCGTCGTACAGTGCCTGATCGCCCCAGACGTAGCGCCCTTCCAGAAAGGCGGTGCGGATCGTCAGATCGGCCTTCGCCATCCGCACCATATCGTCCAGCGACCGGCTGGAATGGCCGATCTTCAGCCCAAGATCCCACAGCTGATACAGCATCGATTCGATCACCTGCTCGCCCCAGGCGGACTGGCGCAGCGGGGTGATGAAGGCGATGTCGATGTCCGAGAACGGCGCCATCTCGCCGCGCCCATAGCCGCCGACGGCGATCAGCGTCAGCCGGTTGGCGGCGGTCGGGCTGCCGAGCGGGTAGAGGCGCTGGACGGTGAAATCGTGGATCAGCCGCAACAACTGATCGGTGAGGAAGGCGTAGGCGGTGCTCGTCTCCGTGCCCCGCTGCGGCGCGGCACCCAGGCGGCGGGCGATCTCGGCCCGGCCCTGCTCCAGCGCGGCCTTCAGGATGCGGTTGGCCTCGCTGCGCAAGGCGGCGCGCTCGCCCTCGATTCCCGCCAACGCATCCGCAACGGCGCGGCGATCGACGATCGCGCGGCGGTTGGTCAACGTTTCGATCCGTGTCGCCATCTCCCAAGCACGTAAGGCAGCGGAGGCGGTTTCGCTAGGGGCGGGGCGGCAGGCGGCTGCTTCGCTCAGGCGGCGGGGATGCGCTGCCCCATGTTCAGCCGCTCGCCGTTGGTGATGATCACCCGATCGCCGAGCTTTGCCTGCGCGAACAGCATCTTGGCGAACTTTACCGGCACGCCGATGCAGCCGTGCGTGGCGTAGTTCCAGTCGACCTCGCTGCCGTGGATCGCCACGCCGTCGTTGGTCAGCCGCAGCATGTAGGGCATCGGTGCGTCGTACAGGTTGGAGACGTGGGTCGCATCCTTCTGCGTGATCGGGAATACGCCGAGCGGCGTCGGCTTGTCGGTAGCGCCGTAGAGGATCACCGCCGCGCCGATCTCATACCCGCCGCGAAACACCGAGAGCACTTGCGCGGCGAGATCGACGGTGATCACCAGCGGCCCGGCGGGTACGCCTTCGTCGTCCCAGGCATAGTCGCCGTGGCGGAACGGCGTCGGCACATCGAGGATGCGCTTGATGACGAACGGCTCGTCGGCGGCGGTGAGCGGCTTGAACGGCAATCCGGCGAACGGTGCGGGCTTCGGCGTCACCGCGGCGGGCCTGGCCGGCGTGACGGGGGCGGACGCGGGCTGCGGCACCACGCCCATCCGGACGCCGACGCCGACGAGCAGCGCGATCACGGCCCCGGTGGCGAGCTTGCGGGCGATTGCGGCCTTGAACGATCTGGCCATCGATGGACTCCGGGAAAACCTTTCCATGGTGCTTACCGTGTTGGCGCGGTCAAGCCAGCGCGTAATTCCGCTTGTCCCCCGGCGGGACGGGCCTGGGGGCGAGTGTTAACGCGGAACACCGCTCACCGCACGCGCCGCGCCGCGACGATCCGCACCGGCCGACGAATGCTCTGCCCCATCGTCTCGATCGAATAGCCGCCGGGATAGGTGGGCAGCGCCAGGATACGGCCGACCACGTCCATGCCGGAGACGACGTGCCCGAACGCGGCGTAGCCGGGATAGCCGGGCCGGGCGTCGAGATACTTCGCCGCGCCGACGGTGATGAAGAAATCGCCCATCGCGCTGCCGGGTGCATTGCGCGCCATCGACAATGTGCCGTCGACGTGGCGCAGCCCGGTGCGGCTGGTCGGTTCGTGGGCGATCGGGGCGAGCGATCGGCTGACCTTGTGGTTGTTGCCGCCCTGGACGAGCCCCGATTTGGGATTGTTGCGGCTGCGGGCGGCGCGGTAGAACGTGGTGCCGTCCAGCCTCTTCTCATCGACGTAGCGCAGGAAATTGCCGGCGGTGATCGGCGCCCGCCTGACATCGACCGCCACGACGATCGGCCCGGCGCTGGTCTCCAGCCGCACGCGGACGAGGCCGCCTGCGCGCGGCGCCGCCGGTGCATCGACGGTAAGCAGCAGCGCCAGGAGCGCGAGGAGACGGGTGAGAAACATCGAGGTGCGGTGCATCCGGCCGGCATAGCCAATCCGACGCGGACGCGCCTAGCCGGTTCTGCCCGAAGCCCGCACTTCGCCGAGCCCGCCGGCTTTTGCGCGCACGCCGGACGCGCGGTAAACAGCCCGGATGAAACTCCCCCGCTTCCTCGCCATCCTGGCTGCCGCCGCGCTGCCTTCCGCCGCCGTGCCGCAGCCGGCGCCGGTCGATCCCCACGCCTTCCTCGAGCAGGTGGAGGGGGCCGAGGCCATCGCCGCGGTGAAACGCTGGAATGCCCGGACAGAAGCGACGCTGACCGCGCAGCCGCGCTTCGCCGGCTATCGCCGCCGTGCCGAGGCGCTGCTGGTGAACGACGCGCAGCTTGCCGAGCCCGAGCGGGTGATCGGGAAGCGCGTGCTGAACGTGTGGCACGACGCGAAGAACCCCCGCGGGCTGTGGCGGATCGCCGATCTCGCGGGCTTCGCCGCAGGCAAGCCGGCATGGACGGTGCTGATCGACATCGACGCGCTGGGCAAGGCCGAGGGCAGGAGCTGGGTCTGGCACGGCGCGAAGTGCCGCACGCCCGCCTATGATCGCTGCATGGTCGCGCTGGCGGACGGCGGCACCGATGCCGTGGTGGAACGCGAGTTCGACGTCGCCCGCCGGCGCTTCGTGGATGGCGGGTTCGTCGTGCCGGAGGCCAAGACGGAGGTCGCGTGGGCGGGGCCGGACGCGCTCTACGTCGCGACCGACTTCGGGCCCGGCAGCCTGACCAGTTCGGGCTATGCGCGACGCCTGAAGCTGTGGCGGCGGGGGACGCCGCTCTCGGCCGCGCGGCAGATCGCCGAGATCGCTGCGGACGATGTCGAACTCTCGGTCTCCACCATCGGCGACGGCGATACCGCCTGGCCGATCGCGACGCGCGCGATCGATTTCTACCGCCACGAAGTGTCGCACATCGCCGCAGACGGCAGGCTCGTGCGATCGCCGCTGCCGGTGGATGCGGATATTCACGACATACTGAATGGCCGGGTCGTGGCGCAGCTCAACGGCACGTGGCGCGGGATGCCGGCCGGCTCGCTGGTGGCGTACGAGCTTGCCGACGTGCTCGCCGGCCGCGCGCCGGCGATCGAGCAGGTGATGGTGCCGACCGCGAGCCAATCCATCGAGGAGGTCGCCGCCGGCAGGTCGGTGCTATGGGTCAAGCTGCTCGACGACGTCTCGGGCAAGCTCGTCTCGCTGCGCCGGGGTGCGGACGGGCGCTGGGCGCAGAGCGCGGCAACGCTGCCCGCCAGCGCCACCGTCCACCTCGAGGCCGCCGCCGGATCGCGCGACATCGCCTTTGCGACCGTGCAGGGCATGCTTCTGCCGCCGACCCTCTATGCCCTGACACCCGGCGCGCCACCGCGGGTGGTGCAGGCGCTGCCCAAGCGGTTCGACGCAACGGCGATGCAGGTCGAGCAACGCTTCGCCACCTCGAAGGACGGCACCCGCATCCCCTATTTCCTCGTCCGCAGGAAGGGGGTGGCCGGCCCGGTGCCGGCTCTGATCCACGCTTATGGGGGGTTTCGCAACGCCCAGACCCCGACCTACCTGACCGGAGAGCCCTATCGCGCCGGGCCGACGGGCCTGTTCTGGGTCGAGGAAGGCAATGCCTACGTGCTGGCCAACATTCGCGGCGGCAGCGAATATGGCCCGGCCTGGCACGACGCGACGGTGCGCGAGAAACACCAGAATGCGTTCGACGATTTCTATGCGGTGGCCGAGGATCTGGTCCGCACCGGGGTCAGCGCCAGGGGCCGGATCGCGGCATCGGGGCGGTCGAACGGCGGGCTGCTCGTCGCGGCGGCGATGACGCAGCGGCCGGATATGTTCGGGGCGATCGTCATGGGATCGCCGCTGACCGACATGAAGCGTTATTCCCACCTCCTCGCCGGCGCGTCGTGGATGGGCGAATATGGCGATCCCGACAAGCCGGAGGACTGGGCGTTCATCAGCCGCTACTCGCCCTATCAGGCGCTGAAGGCAGGCGTCCGCTACCCCGCCCCGTTCATCTACACCTCCACCAAGGATGACCGGGTCCACCCCGCCCATGCCCGCAAGTTCGCCGCCAGGCTGCAGGATCTCGGCAGCCCGTTTCATTATTACGAGGCGCTGGAGGGCGGCCATGCGGCAGGGGCGGACCGGCGCGAGGACGCCTATCGTGCCGCGCTGATCACCACCTACCTGGATGCGACGTTGGGAACGGAGAAGGTCGCTGCCCGTTCGCGACGTTGACCCAGATCAACCAGGAGCCCCCCCATGAACCGCCTCGCCCGCATCGCCACGCTTGCCGCCACCGCCATCGCCGTCCCGGCGCTGGCGGCCGGCCCGATCACAGCCCCGCTGGCCGGGGCGAACAATGCCCAGCTCGGCACCGTGCAGGTGACGGAGGCGCCGGGCGGGGTGCTGCTCCGGGTCGAGGCGACCGGGCTCACCCCCGGCTGGCACGCCATCCATTTCCATGAAAAGGGCACGTGCGCAGATGCCGGCTTCAAGGCCGCGGGCGCGCACGTCCATGCCGGCAAGGCGCCGCCCGTCCACGGCCTGCTGAACCCGGCGCGCAAGGATAATGGCGATCTGCCCAACTTCTTCGTCGCCGCCGACGGCACCGCCAAGGCCGAGATGTTTTCGACTTTGGTATCGATGAAGGGCGGCGCGGGACGGCTGGCGCTGACGGATGCGGACGGCTCGGCAGTCGTCGTCCACGCCAATGCCGACGATTACCGGACGCAGCCGATCGGCGGTGCCGGTGATCGCATCGGCTGCGCCGTCATCAAGTAGGCCAAGCCGGCCGCCGCCAGATGGCCGGGGGGCGGCCGTCTAGCGGCGGAGCAGGAACACCGCATGTTCGGCACGGAAGTTGGCCGCCGCCGCACTGGTCCGCCGGTCGCCGTTGAGGAACCAGGCATCCTCCACCACGATGCCGCGCTGCGCCACGAAGGCGCGGAAATCGTCCACGGTCAGCTGGTGGATGTTCTCGGTCGCGTACCAGCTGACCGGCAGCGCCGGCGTCACCGGCATCCGCCCGCCCCACAATAGCGACCAGCGCACTCGCCAGAAGGCGAAGTTCGGGAACGAGACGAACGCGCGGCGGCCGATGCGGAGCAGTTCCTCCAGCACCTTGTCGGGCGCGCGGGTGGTCTGCAACGTCTGGCTCAGGATCGCGTAATCGTAGGCCTGATCGGCATAATAAGGCAGATCGGTATCGGCATCGCCCTGCACCACCGACAGCCCGCGGCCGACCGCGGCGGAGACGTTGGCGGCGTCGATCTCGATCCCGCGCGCATCCACGCCGCTGCGATCGCGCAGTTCGGCCATCAGCTCGCCATCGCCGCAGCCCACGTCCAGCACGCGGGCGCCTTTGGCGACGTGATCGGCGATGATCGCCAGATCGGGGCGCAGGCTCATTCCCCGGCCCTCAGGAAGCCATCGACGACGCGGTTCAGCTCCGGCACGTCGAGCAGGAAGGCATCGTGCCCGAACGGGCTGGACAGCTCGACGAAGCTGACCGCCGCCCCCGCCGCGTTCAGCGCGTGGACGATCAGCCGCGCCTCCCGCGTCGGGTACAGCCAGTCGGAATCGAACGACACCACGCAGAATCGCGTGCGGGCGCCGCGGAAGGCGTTGGCCAGCAGCCCGCCATGTTCCTCGGCCAGATCGAAATAATCCGTCGCGCGGGTGATGTAGAGGTACGAATTGGCATCGAACCGGTCGACGAAGCTGATCCCCTGGTGGCGCAGATAGCTCTCCACCTGGAAATCGGCATCGAAGCCGAACCCCTTGGCGTCCTTGGCCTGGAGCCGCCGGCCGAACTTCTCGGTCAGCCCGCTTTCGGAGAGGTACGTGATGTGCGCCGCCATCCGCGCCACCGCGAGGCCGGAGGCGGGGGGATCGTTCTCGCCGTAATAATCGCCGTCGCGCCAGCGCGGATCGGCCATGATCGCCTGCCGGCCGACCTCGTGGAAGGCGATGTTCTGCGCCGAATGCCGCGCCGCCGAGGCGATCACGACCGCGGACCGGACGCGATCGGGGAAGGTGGCGGCCCATTCGAGCACCTGCATCCCGCCCATCGATCCGCCGACGACCGCCTGCAGGGTGGCGATGCCGAGATGATCGATCAGCAAGGCTTGCGCGCGCACCATGTCGCGGATGGTGATGACGGGGTAGCGCATCGCATAGGGCGCACCCGTCGCCGGATCGATCGTCGGCGGGCCGGACGATCCCATGCAGCTGCCCAGCACGTTTGCGCAGATGATGAAGTGCCGCGCCGGATCGATCGGCTGCCCCGCCCCCACCATCCGCGTCCACCAGCCGGGCTTGCCGGTGATCGGATGGGCGGAGGCGACGTGCTGATCCCCGGTCAGCGCGTGGCAGATCAGGATCGCGTTCGATCCGTCGGCATTGAGCCGGCCATAGGTTTCATAGCCGATCTCGACCGGCGCCAGCACCGATCCGCCGTCGAGCAGGAGTGGGCCGGGAAGCGAGACGTGGCGGGCCAGGCCGAAGCGCAGGTCGTCGGACATTCGGGCGCGCTATGGCCGCGGGCGAGGGCTTGTCAACGGTTGCCGCCGTGGTTGCGGGCGGGCCACTCGCGCTATCCGCTTTCGCGCGGGCGAAACGCGCACTAGAGCGGCGTGCCGCAACCGTGGTGCCGCCCTTCAGTCCGGACGATCGCTTCCCATGTCTTCCCCCGCCGCCCCCCGCCCGAAACCCTGGATCGATGCCATCGCGCCCTACGTGCCGGGCCGGTCGAGCAGCGATTCCGGCATCGTCTCGGCCAAGCTTTCCGCCAACGAGAATCCGCTCGGCACCAGCCCGGCTGCGCGCGAGGCGTTCGCCGCCGCGGCCGCCACGCTCGGCCGCTACCCCGACGGCTCCGCCACCGCGCTGCGCGAGGCGATCGCGGCGCGGTTCGATCTGGATCCGGCGCGGGTGATCTACGGCACCGGATCGGACGAGATCCTCCACCTCGCGGCGGGCGCCTTTGCCGGTGTGGGCGACGAGATCCTGTTCGTCCGTTATGGCTTTTCGGTTTATCCGATCGCCACGCGCAGGGTGGGGGCAACCCCGGTCGAGGCGCCGGACCGGGATTACGCCACCGACGTCGATGCGCTGCTCGCCTGCGTTACGGAACGCACCCGCGTCGTCTTCCTGGCCAATCCGAACAATCCCACCGGCACCTTCCTGCCGCGGGACGAGCTGCTGCGGCTGCACGGTGCGCTGCCCGCCGACTGCCTGTTCGTCATCGACCAGGCTTATTACGAATATGTCGACGCGGCCGAGGACGATGGCGGCTTCGATCTGGCCAGGACCGCCCCGAACGTCCTCGTCACCCGCACCTTTTCCAAGATCCACGGGCTCGCCGCGGAACGGATCGGCTGGGGCTATGGCTCGGCCGAGGTGGTGACCGCACTGCACCGCATCCGCGCGCCGTTCAACGTGACGACGGCGGGCCAGGCCGCGGCAGTGGCGGCGCTGGCGGACGATGGCTTCGTCGAGGCGAGCCGGGCCCACAATGCCCGCCTGCGGACCTGGCTGGAGGCGCAGATCGCAGGGATGGGCAATGCCGGGCTGCGCACCGTACCCTCCAAGGCGAACTTCGTGCTGGTGCTGTTCGAGGGGAAGCTGACCGGCGAGCGCGCCTTTGCCGGCCTGATGGAGCGCGGCTTCATCACCCGCTGGCTACCCGGCCAGCAGCTGCCGCACGGCCTGCGCATCACCATCGGCACCGAGGACGAGATGCAGCGGCTGGTGGCGGCGCTCCGCGAAATGGTCGGGTCGGCGCTCTGATGCTGCCCTTCGCGCGCGTCGCGATCCTGGGGCTGGGGCTGATCGGGTCCTCGATCGCCCGCGCCGTGCGCCAGTCGATGCCGACGGTGCACCTTTCCGGCTACGATGCCGATCCTGCGGTGCGCGCCCGCGCCGTCGAGCTCGACCTGGTGGACGAGCTTACCGATACACCCGGCGCGGCGGTGATGGACGCCGATTTCGTCATCCTGTGCGTGCCGGTCGGCGCGATGGGGGCGGTGGCGGCATCGATCGCCGCCGACCTGCCCGCCGACGCGATCGTCTCCGATGTCGGCTCGTCCAAGGCGGGCGTGGCCAAGGCGCTGGCGGAGGCGCTGCCGGGAATAGCCATCGTGCCGGCACACC
Organism: Sphingomonas bacterium; assembly: GCF_028292925.1. Lineage (GTDB taxonomy): Bacteria > Pseudomonadota > Alphaproteobacteria > Sphingomonadales > Sphingomonadaceae > JAQGLK01. Next base: position 43,904 of record NZ_JAQGLK010000001.1, on the reverse strand, counting down.
CGGTGGCGGGCACCGAGAATAGCGGGCCGGACGCCGGCTTCGCCAGCCTGTTCAACGGCCGCTGGTGCATCCTCACCCCGGCCGGCGACGCCGATCCGGCGGCGGTCATGCGCGTCTCGACCTTCTGGGAGAGGATCGGGGCGCGGGTGGACATCATGGATGCCGCCCACCACGATCTGGTGCTGGCGGTGACCAGCCACCTGCCGCACCTGATCGCCTACACCATCGTCGGCACCGCCAGCGATCTGGAGGAGGTGACGCAGCACGAGGTGATCAAATATTCGGCGGGCGGCTTCCGCGATTTCACCCGCATCGCCGCATCCGACCCGACGATGTGGCGCGACGTGTTCCTGGCCAACAAGGGCGCGGTGCTGGAGATGCTGCAGCGTTTCTCCGAGGATCTCACCGCCCTTCAGCGGGCGATCCGCTGGGGCGACGGCGATGCCTTGTTCGATCTGTTCACCCGCACCCGCGCGATCCGCCGCAGCATCATCGAACAGGGGCAGGACGACGCCCGCCCCGATTTCGGCCGGGTCCACGATTAAGCGGGCTTCTCCGCGTCGTTTTCCAGTGCGTTGATCGCCGCGTGGACCCGCGCCTCCGCAACGCGGCGCGGCAGCCCGGCGGGCACGGTCTCGCCGAAACGGAACGTCACCACCCCCGCCCGCTTGACGAAGCTGCGCCGAGGCCACAGCCGCCCGGCATCCAGCGCGATCGGCACGACATCGACGGCAAGCATCCGGTACAGCCCGGCAAAGCCGGAGCGGAGCGGCGGCGTCTCGCCGGTCGGGACGCGGGTTCCCTCGGGAAAGATCAGCAGCGCGCGGCCGCCGTCGATCGCCGCGCGTCCGGCGCGCAGCATCTCGCGCAGTGCCGCTGCCGATCCTTCGCGATCGACGGGGATCACGCCCCACCGTTTCGCCGCCCACCCCCAGGCCGGGATCCGGGCCAGTTCGCGCTTCACCAGCACGGCCGGGGAACCGAGCATCGCGGCCAGCTCGATCGTTTCGTACATCGATTGGTGCTTGGCGGCGTAGAGAACAGGGCGGTCCGGGATCACCCCTTCCACCCGCCGCTCGATCCGCAGCAGCACCCGGGCGCACCAGCCGTGGAAAAGCAGCCAGTCCGTGCCCCACCAGAGAATCACCCGCGGGCCGAGCAGCGCCATCACCGGCGCCAGCAGCACCGCGCCGATCGTGCCGCCATAGAAGACGATCGCGAACAGCACCGATCGCGCGACGTCCGCACGGGTCGCGGGGGCGGGGGCGGGGGCGCTCACAGCCCGAACGGCCCGCTCAGGCGGCGCAGCAGATACTTGTTATATTCCGTCAGCAACACCCGGAACCCCGGCTCGCTGGGTACGCCGTCCGCGATCAGCACCACCTCCGGGCCGAGCAGCCGGGCCAGTTCGAAACGCGCGCGGGCCATGTGCCAGTCGGTCGTCACCAGCCGCACCGTCCGGTAGCCATGGGCGCGGATCCAGGCGGCGGTTTCCGCGCCGTTCGACCGCGTATCCACCGCCTCGCGCCCCAGATCGATGCAGCACGCGACGAGTGCGGGCGAGGCCCCGAACGTCTCCGCAATCTCGCTCGGGCGGACGCGCCGGTCTACCCCGGAGAGCAGCACCCGCCGTGCCCGGTGCCGCGCCAGCAGGTCGATGCCGCGCTTCACCCGCCCGGTGCCCCCGGTAGGCACGACGATTGCGTCCGTCACCCGGTCGTCCGCCGGGCCGGGCAGGCCGACGGCGAACCAGGCGAAGCCCAGCATCCACGCCAGCAACAGCGCCGAGGCGAGGCGGACGATCACCGGCCGGAACGCTTCACAGGATCCGCCGAAGCGCGGAAAGCACGGTGAAACGCGCCGCCAGCATCGCCAGCACCGCGCCGAGCACCGGCAGCATCAGCAGGAGAAGCCATGCCCCGACCGGCAGAGTCAGCGAACCCAGCAGCTCCGATCCGAGCCCGCCGATGCGCTGCCCGATCAGCAGGATGACGGCCCCTGCGCCGGCCAGCCCGACCAGCCCGCCGAACAGCGCGTCCAGCGCCAGCCGCCGCTGAAACAGCCGGGCGATCTGCACGTCCGTCGCACCGAGCAGGTGCATCACATCGATCGCGGCCCGGTGGGTATCGAGCGCGGCCCGCGCTGCCAGCGTCACCGTTGCCGCCGCCGCGATGCTCATCAGCACGACGAGCGCGAGCGCGAGCCATTTCAGCGCCGCGATCAAGCCCGCCAGCGGGGCGAGCACCTGGCCATGTTCGTCGATCCGCGCGGCCGGCGCGGCGCGGGCCAGCGCGGATCGCAGCGCAGCCACGTCGCGATCGCCATCAGCGGCGAGAACGGCATCGATCAGCACCGGCAGCGGCAGTTCGTCGCCCATCCCGCCGTCGCCGAGCCACGGCTCGAGCAGGGACTTCATCTCGGCCGTCGGCACCCTGCGGAGCGAGGCGATCCGGCGATCCCGGCGCAGATAGGCGATTGCCGCCTGCGCCTGCGCCTCGCGGGCGGCGGGATCGGCCTCGACGATCTGGACGGTGAAGCGATCGGCAAGGTCCGCGCCGATCGTCGCTGCGGCGTGGCGCATGGCCAGCCCACCCGCCGCGGTGAGCACCGTCAGGAACATCATGATCGCGATCACCCACGGCATCGGCCCGGCAACGCGCCCCTCCGGCAGCAGCCGCCGCTCGGCCGGGGGGACCCGCAGCGTGCCGGTGACAGCTTCGACGACACCCCCGATCATGCCCTGGATCCTGGCCCGAAGATCACGAAGCGGTCCGGCCTGGCGGATTGCGCACCGCGCCCGTCGGATCGACGATCCGCCCTTCTTCCAGCCGCAGCGTCTCGGCGTGGGAGATGCGCGACAGGAGGTGGACGTCGTGGGTGGCGACGACGATCGTCGTGCCGAGCGTGTTGAGCGCCGAAAACAGGTGGAGCAGCCGCCCGGCCATCGCCGGATCGACGTTGCCGGTCGGCTCGTCGGCCACCAGGATATCCGGCCGGGTGATGACCGCGCGGGCTATCGCAACGCGCTGCTGCTCGCCGCCGGAAAGCGTCGCCGGGCGCGACTCGGCCCGTTTGGCGAGGCCCACCCACTGCAGCATCTCGCGCACAGGGGTCTCGATCTCGTCCTCGGCCACCCCCGCCACGCGCAGCGGCAACGCGATATTGTCGAACGCCGAGAGATAGGGGACAAGCCGGAAATCCTGGAACACCACGCCGATGCGACGGCGAAAGCCCGGCATCCTCGCGCGGGGCAGGGTGACGACATCCTCGTCGAACAGGTGGATCATCCCACGGCTCGGCCGCTGCGCCAGATAGAGCATCCGCAGCAGCGATGTCTTGCCCGCGCCCGACGGGCCGGTGAGAAAATAGAAGGCCCCGGTTTCCAGGGTGAAGCTGATGTCGGACAGCGTTTCCGCGCCCGTGCCGTAGCGCAGGCCGACATTCTCGAACTGCACGATGCCCGCCACCGCGCTACCCACGCCTCCGTTGTCGCCCGTCGCCACCCGGTACAGGCAGCATGCCCGCCCATGGCACAGGCCTGCGCCGCGCGTAAAGCCGCGACACCCTCACCGCACCGACTGCGATGGCACGCTTGCCAGCGTCCTGCCCACGGTGTTTAGATCGCCGACGCGCCGCAAACCCTGCCCGCCACCCTCAGCGTTCCGGACCGATGATACTTTCCTGCCCCGCCTGCCAGACCCGTTATGTCGTCCCGGATACCGCTATCGGGCCGGAAGGCCGCCAGGTGCGCTGCGCCTCCTGCCGGGAAAGCTGGTTCGAGACGCCTCGCGAACCCACGGCGGACGGCGAATATCCGCCTGCGGACCAGTCCGCCGTCGAACCCGCACCACCGGCCGAGGTAGCGCCGGAAGTCGTGCCCGAGGTGGCGCCCGAAATGGCCCCCGCCCCCACCGTCGATCCGGTTGCCGCAAAGCCGGCGTCGCCGCCGCCCGAGGCGATCGTCGCGGCGGTTGCCGAAACGCCGGCGGATGAGGATGCTGGTTCCGCCCCGCCACCGAGCATGCATCTTCCCGCGATCGCCACGCGGGTGCGAGGGACGGGCTGGGGCGCCCGCCTGCGCCGCAATCCGGCGCGGCTGTGGACGGCCGTCGCCGTCCTCGCGGCGTTGCTGATGCTGAGCGCGGTGGGCGCGATCGTGACGTTCGGCCCGCCGGCGCTGGCCGCGCGGCTGGGGCTTGCGGCCGATACGGGCGGCGCGCTGACCATCGAGGTGACGCAGAAGCCCGAGCGGCGGCCGATGGAGAGCGGCAACGAGCTGTTCTCCGTCACCGGCCGCATCGTCAACCCGAGCGAGACGACGCAGAACGTGCCGAACATCCGCGCCCAGTTGCTCGATTCGCGATCGCGGGTCGTCTATAGCTGGACGATCGCACGCCCCGTCGCCAAGCTGCCGCCGGGCGGCACTGCCGAGTTCGACAGCGCCGCGCTCGACGTGCCGCGCGCCGCCCGCGCGCTCAACCTGAGCTTTGCCGGCGCAGGCGCGAACTGATCACCGCCATCCGCGTGCCCTGCAGCAGCGCGGCCGCAACCATCCCGGCCCCGGACGCATAGATCAGCGCCATCGGGCCGACGCCGCCGCGCACCAGCGCCCAGCCCAGGCCGCCGGTCACCCCGAAAAAAGCGACCACCCCGAACAGCCCGGCCGCAACCTGATCGCCGAGCGAGCGCAGCGTGTAGACCAGAACGATCTGGATCCCGTCGAAGAACATGAACGGGGCCAGCATCGCCAGCATCGCCGCACCCATCGTCAGCATCGCCGGATCTTCGCTGAACGGGCGCATCAGCGGTGCCGCCCCCAGCGCATAGAGCGCGCCCAGCGCGGCCATCGCGACGCTCGCCAGCGCCGCCGCGATCAGCGCGCGCCGCACCGCCGCCAGCGGCCTGCCCTCGCCTACCGCATTGCCGGCGCGGACACCCGCCGCCGATCCGAACCCCAGCCCGATCGCGACCGCGAAATTATGGAGGGACAAGACCGTCTGGCACGCCGCCGCCGCAGTCGCGCCGAGCTGCGTCGACAGCACGATCAGGTAGGAAAAGCCGGCCAGCTCCAGCCCGGAGGTGAGCGAGGGGACGATGCCGAAGTGGATCAGCCGCGGCACCCCGCGCAACGCCCGCAACCAGGCCACCGCAGAAAGATCGCGCACCCCGCGCGCCCGCGCCTCCGGCAGCAGCCAGGCGGCCGCCAGCATCGCCGCCGAGCCGAGCGCGGAGACCAGCGCCGTCGCCAGCACCGCACCCACCGCGCCGCGCGCCGGCAGCCCGAAATGCCCGCCGACCCACGCCCAGGCGAGTATCGCGTTCAACGGCAGCATGACGAGGTTGACGATCGCCACGCGCCGCGGCCGGCTGACCGCCTCCAGGAAATAGCCGGTGGCGGCGAGAACGAACTGGAACGGGTAGGAGAAGGCCATTGCCCGGACGACCGCCGTGCCCCCGGCGACCAGATCGGGTGCCACGCCGGCAGCGCGGATCATCGGTTCCGACCAGACGAGCAGGATCGCCATCGCCGGCAACCCGAGCCCCAGCCCGAGCAGCAGGCCGCTGCGCAGATACTCGCCCGTCGCGCGCAGATCGCCCGCGCCGTCGGCACGCGACGTGAACACCAGCACCCCCGACATGCCGGCCAGCCCCATGACGATGGTGACGAACGTCAGCGTTCGGCCCGCCGCCAGCGCCCCAAGCTCGCCGGTGCCGGCATGGCCGACCACCGCGACGTCGATCAGGTGCATCAAGGTCCAGTTGAGGCTGGTCAGCATCACCGGCCAGGCCAGCCGCAGGATGCGACCGGCCTCGGCGCGGATTTCTTGAACGTTGAGGCGCATGGACGCGTCGGATAGAGGGTCGCGGTACAGTTTCATACCGGGGGTGGCATGCGCATCGGAATCCTGACCGGCGGCGGCGACGTTCCCGGCCTCAACCCCTGTATCCGGTCGGTCGTGCTGTCGGCGATCGATCTCGGCTGGGAAATCGTCGGGTTCAGGCGGGGCTGGGCCGGTTTCCTCAAGATCGATCCCGACGATCCTTCCACGGTGGTTGCCAACAGCTATCGGCTGGACCGGGATGCGGTGCGCAACATCGATCGCATGGGCGGCACGGTGCTCCACACCTCGCGCACAGATCCGCGCACCGTGAAGGAGGGCGATCGCACCGAACATGTGCTGGCGGTGCTCCAGGCGTTGAAGATCGACGCGATGATCACGCTGGGCGGGGATGGCACGCTGCGCTTTTCCGCGCATCTGGCGAGCCTGGGCTTCCCGATCGTCTCGATTCCCAAGACGATGGACAACGACGTTTTCGGCACCGATTACTGCATCGGTTTTTCAACGGCGGTGAGTCGATCGGTCGAGGCGATCAACGCGCTGCGCACCACGATCGAAAGCCACGAACGGATCGGCGTGATCGAATTGTTCGGGCGGCGCAGCGGCGAGACGGCGTTGCTGTCCGGCTTCCTCGCGCAGGTGGATCGCACGGTGATCTCCGAAGTGCCCGCCGATCTCGATCGGCTGCTGCCGCTGCTGATCGAGGACAAGAGATCGCGCCCGTCCAACTACGCCGTGTGCGTCATCTCGGAAGGCGCCAAGATCGTCGGCGGCGCGCAGGGCGACGGCGACATCGCCAAGCCCGCCACGCAGCGCAACGACGTGAGCGTCGGCCACGTGCTGGCGCGCGCGATCGAGGAGCGGACCCGGCAGGGCACTGTGGTGCAGGAACTCGCCTATCTGATGCGCGCGGGCGAACCGGATGCGATGGACCGGATGGTGGGCTTCGCGTTCGGCGGGCTTGCGGTACAGTTGATCCAGTCGGGCCGAACCGGGCGGATGGTGACGCTGCACGACGGCAAATACGGCCACGTTCCCGCCGACACCCTGATGCAGGGCGTGAAGTCGGTCGACGTCCACGGCCTTTACGATGCCGACCGCTATCGCGCCAAGCTGATGCGGATCGAGGGGATGCCGATGTTCCTCTATTGAGGAGCATCGGTGCAATCGTGGTGACAGGAGCATTGCGCCGGGCGAACGGCCTTGCTAGAGGCACCCGCCTACCGGCTCCCCGGCTTGCCCGGGGAATTCACGATGTGCGGTCGTGGCGGAACTGGTAGACGCGCAACGTTGAGGTCGTTGTGGCCGAAAGGCCGTGGAAGTTCGAGTCTTCTCGACCGCACCATCATTCTGGCCGGCCCGATCAGGGCCGGCCTCGGCCGGACCCGGCGGGATCGAAATCCACCGGTGGACCTCGCCGCTCCTCCTTGTTCTTGCCCCATCCCCCGCTTCCGAATGCCGGGATTCATCCCCGCATGGCGCTGCCCTGGGTCCGATGGAGGCTGGCGTTCGCCGGGCGTCGAATGCTCCGCGGCGGGAGCCCGCGAATACCGGGCATCCGACGGCCGACTATCCGGCGCGCGCCTCACCCGCTGTTGCGGAGTGCCGTCGCCACTGCGTTGATCGATAGCTGGATGCCCTCGCGGATGCGGGGATCGGTTTCGCCGGCGCGGTGGCGCTTGAGGAGTTCGATCTGGAGGAAGTTGAGCGGCTCGATATACGGCAGCCGCAGCCGGATCGATTGCTCCAGCGCCGGGCTCTTTTCCAGCAGCCGGGCCTGGCCGGTAATCTCGAGCAGGCAGTCGCGCGTGGTTTTCCAGCTATCCACGATCCGATCGAAGATCGCACGGCCCGCCGCCTGATCCTCGACCAGCGCGAGGTAATGGCCGGCAATCGCCATGTCCGACTTGGCGAGCACCATCTCCAGGTTGGCGAGGGTCGATCGGAAGAACGGCCACGCCTCCGCCATTTCCCCCAGCAGCGCCTGATCGCCGAAGCCGCGGAGCGCCTTGCCGACGCCGTACCAGCCCGGCAGCATCACCCGCGCCTGCGCCCAGCTGAACACCCACGGGATCGCCCGCAGATCCTCGATCCGGTCGGATTTGGTGCGGCTGGCCGGGCGCGATCCGATCTTGAGATCGGCGATTTCGGCGATCGGGGTCAGCTGGCGGAAGAAGGTCTTGAACCCCTCCGTGCCGTAGACGAGATCGCGATACTCGCGGAACGCCGCGCCCGAAATATCCTCCATCGAAGCGGCGTAGCGGGCATAATCCTGCGCATTCAGCTGCGGCGGTTCGATCGAGGCGAGCAGGGTGGCGGAGGCCATCGCCTCCAGGTTTACCGCCGCGCTCGCCGCCGTGCCGTATTTGGCGGCGATCACCTCGCCCTGTTCGGTGATGCGGATCCGGCCGGAAACAGTGCCCGGCGGCTGGGCGCGGATCGCGGCGAACGACGATCCTCCACCCCGGCCGACCGCGCCGCCGCGGCCGTGGAACAGCTGCATCGCCGCGCCTGCTTCGGCAAAGACCGGGGCCAGCGCCCGGCTGGCCTGATGCAGGCTCCACACCGATGTCAGGTAGCCACCATCCTTGTTCGAATCCGAATAGCCGACCATCACCTCCTGATGGCCGCGCGCCGCGACGATTGCCGCCACCTCCGGCAGCGCGAACCAGCCTGCCATCACCTCCGGTGCGTTTTCCAGATCGCCGATCGTCTCGAACAGCGGCACCGCCATGATCGCGGCGCGGGGCGGATCGCCCGGACGGTAGAGCCCGGCCTCCTTCAGCATCATGTGCACCTCGAGCATGTCGGACACGCTCGCCGCCTTGGAAATGTTGTAGGTGGTGATGCATTCGGGGCCGTAGCGGGCATGTGCCTCCGCCGCGGCGCGGACGATCGCCAGTTCGGACGCGGTCTCCTCCGAATAATCGGCATAGGGAATCGAAAGCAGCCGCCCCGACGCCAGTTCGCGCCGCAGCAGCGCAACCCGCGCGGCCTCGTCCAGCCCCAGATAATCCGGCTCGACTCCGGCAACCTTGAGCAGCTCCGCCACCACCCGCTCGTGCACGTCCGCATTCTGGCGCAGATCGAGCGTCGCGAGGTGGAATCCGAACGTCTCGACCGCGCGGATCAGGCGGCCGAGCGCGCCGCTTCCGCCCTGCCCGCCGCCGCCGCCGCCGTGACCGATTGCATGCGCGATCTCGATCAGGTCGGCACGGAACGCCGCCGGGTCCGGATAGGGTTCGCCCATCCGCGCGGGGGCACGCGCCGGCGGCTGTCCGGCAAGCACCTGATAGGTCGCGGCGAGACGCGCATAGATGCCGGTAATCGCGCGGCGATAGGGCTCGTCGGCGCGCGCGGCGTTGGTATCGCCACTCGCCTCCGCCAGCCGGTCGAGTTCCGGCGTGGTTTCCGCCAACTCGGACGATATCGAGAGTTCCGCACCCAAAGCGTGCAGCGAATCGAGGTAATAGCCGACCACCGCCTGCCCGGACCGGGCGAGCGCGAGGCGCAGCGACTCGGCGTTGACGAAGGGGTTGCCGTCGCGATCGCCACCGATCCAGCTGCCCGCGCGCAGGAAGCTCGGCGGGCGGGCACCGAGAACGCGCTCCCACCGGGCGTAGAGCGCCGGCAGCACCGGCAGGAACACGTCGCGCAGATAGGCCAAGGCGGTATCCACCTCGTCGGCCACATACAGCCGCTCCCGCCGCAGCGGACGCGTCTGCCAGAGCAGCGCGATCTGGCGGTGGATCGCGGCGTCGACGAGGTCGCCGTCGTCCGTCTCGGTACGGCCGGCATCCTTCAGCAGCATCAGTTCCGCAATCCTGTTGCGGTGGTCGATGATGCTCTTGCGGCGGACCTCGGTGGGGTGCGCCGTCAGCACCGGCACGATCAAAGCGGAATCGAGCAGCGCCATCACCGCATCGCGGCCGATCCCCTCCGCATCCAGCCGGGCGATGGCCTGCGCCATGTCGGCCCCCGGCTCAGCAGCGATCCCCTGTCTGTCCTCGGCCAGATTGGCGAGCATCGAAAACAGCATGAACCCGCGGGTGAAGGCCAGCGTATCGTCGAGCGTCAGCGCACCCAGCCCCGGATCGATCGCGGCGGCATCGCCGATGCCCCGCGCACGATCGACCGAGGTGGAGCGTATATATTCGATGCGCCGGAACAGCGCCTCGCCACCCATTTCGCGGATCACATCCCCCAGAACGCGGCCGAGATAGCGGATGTCGGGATTCTGGGTGATCGATGCGGACGCCATATCCTGATGCTGCATTGCAGCAGCATCGGGGTCAATCGTCATGCCGGCGCCCCGAGCGGCGCGCGGCCTACAGCTTCACCTCGGCCATGTTGTCCTTGTAATCCTGCTTCGGATCGCGGCCGAGCAGGCTGAGGACCGCTGCGCCGATGCTGCTGCCGCCGAGCCACAATTGCGCACTTTCCGTATCCAGCCGGAGCAGTGCGAGGGTCGGATCGTCCTTGCCGCCCTCGTACCAGGACGCGACGTGGCTGTTCCACAAGCGATCGAGGTTGGCCCGATCGGTATCCACCGACAGCCTGCCGCGCACCGCCGCGAACAGATCGTGCCCCTTCGAGGTGTAGGTGGCGATCGCATCGTGCGACTCGCGCATCGCCGCGACCAAGGTGTTCGTCTTGGTGGCGAAGAACCAGATCGGCCCCTTGTCGCCTTCCAACTGCGCAGTCATCGGCTGGCCGTGCGCTTCCTGCGAACCGTTCAGGCCGAGCATCATGAACGGGCTGGCTTTCAGTTCCTTCCAGAACTTCGCCTCGATCTCGTTTTCGCTGGGCATGGTTGTTCCTCTCGTTGGCCTTGGTCGGCCATCCAACCTGCTTCCGGAACGTTCGTTCCCGCTGCGCGCAGGTTGCCACCGTGCCGTCAGGCGTCCAGCTCGACATCCCAGTACAGCCAGTCGCGCCAGCTCTGGTGCAGGTAGTTGGGCGGAAAGCTGCGGCCATGTTCCTGCAACTGCCAGGTGGTCGGGCGGATCGGCGTGACGGCCAGCGCCATCCCCGCCTGCCGCGGCGTCCGCCCGCCTTTCCGCAGGTTGCACGGCGCACAGGCGGTCGCGACATTCTCCCACGTCGTCCGCCCGCCCTGCGCGCGCGGGATGACATGATCGAAGGTCAGCTCGGCCGGGGTGCCGCAATATTGGCAGACGAAGCGATCGCGCAGGAACAGGTTGAAGCGGGTGAACGCGGGATGCTGCGACGGGCGGACATATTGGCGCAGCGCGATCACGGAGGGGAGCTGCATCGATCGTTGCGGGCTGCGCACTTCGCGCTGGTAATGATCGACGATATCGACCCGTTCGAGGAACACCGCCTTGACCGCGGTCTGCCACGGCCAGAGGCTGAGCGGATAATAACTGAGCGGGGTATAATCCGCATTCAGCACCAGCGCCGGGCAACTGTCCGGATGTCGGATGAGGTCGGGATGATACATGGAACCGGCAAAGCCTCCCGCATGCGTCCGCAAGCGTGGCCGTTGCCCTCGTTTCCCGTCGCACTCGGGACGCGATTGCCGAGCGGCCGCGCCTCCGTCGCCCCGCACCTAAGCGTGGCGCGTGACGGCGGTATGACACCATTTTGCATGGCCGCCCGTCAAGCCCGCCGCGGCAAGATCGGCGCGATACTGGCGATAGGGTGGCGGCGATGATCACCCGCTTCGCGCCGAGCCCGACCGGGCGGCTCCACCTCGGCCATGCGCTGTCGGCGGTGACGGCGCACGATCGCGCCCGTGCCGCCGCCGGCGCGTTCCGGCTGCGCATCGAGGATATCGATCCGGCGCGGTGCCGGCCGGAATTCGCCCGGGCGATATTCGACGATCTGGCCTGGCTGGGGATCGGCTGGGACGGCCCGGCCGTCGTGCAATCGATGCGGCTTGGCGCCTACGCCGCCGCGCTCGACCGGATGATCGCCGCCGGGCTGGCCTATCCGTGCTTCTGCTCGCGCGCCGACATCGCCCGCGAAGTGGCCGGCAGCCTGTCCGCGCCGCACGGGGCGGACGGGCCGCTCTATCCCGGCACCTGCCGCGCCCTGCCGAGGCGGGCGGCGATCGCGCGCGCCGCAACAGATCCGCACAGCTGGCGGCTGGACGTGGCCGCGGCGATCCGCCTCACGGGTCCGCTTGCCTGGCATGACGAACGCGCCGGCACGGTGGCGGCCGACCCCGTCGCGCTGGGCGACATCATCGTGAAGGGCCGCGATCGGCCGGCAAGCTATCACCTCGCCGTGGTGGTCGACGATGCGGAGGCCGGCATCACCCTGGTGGTCAGGGGGATGGACCTGTTCGCCTCCACCCACGTCCAGCGGATCCTGCAGGCGGTGCTCGGCCTGCCGACGCCGACCTACCACCATCACCGGCTGATCGCCGGCGCGGACGGACGGCGGCTGGCCAAGCGCGATGCCGCTGCCGGAATCGATCGGTTGCGCGCGGCAGGGGTGGAGGGGCCGGCGCTTGCCGAATCGCTGCGGCACGGGGCGCTCCCCATTGGCTTTGGCTGGGCGACTGCCTAGATAGGGGGCATGCAAACCTTCCTGCTCGTCCTCATCATCCTCGCGGCGATCGGGGCGCTCGTATCGCTCGTCCGCGGTATCGTGATCTTCCTGCGGACGTCGGCTGCCGACGTGCACGGGACCGGGCCGAGCGTATCCGGGCTGAAACAGAACAAGATGATGTGGCGGCGGGTGCAGTTCCAGGCGCTGGCGGTCATTCTGGTCGTGCTGTTCCTGATGCTCGGCCGCGCCAGCGGCTGACCTGCGCTGGTCAAGCTCAACAAGATCTACACCCGCACCGGGGACGGCGGCGATACCGGGCTGGTCGATGGTTCGCGCCTCGCGAAGAACCACCCCCGTATCGTCGCGATCGGCGATGTCGACGAAGCCAATTCGGCGATCGGCGTGGCCATTGCGGCGTTGACCGGCGTCGCCCACGAACCGGCGCGCGGGATGCTGGGCCGTATCCAGAACGAGCTGTTCGATCTCGGCGCCGATCTCGCCACCCCGGGCGATGATTTCGCGCCGTCCGAGATGCGCCTGCGGATCGTGCCTGCCCAGATCGCCCGGCTCGAGCGGGAGATCGATGCGATGAACGACGATCTGACACCGCTGGCCAGCTTCATCCTGCCGGGTGGCGATCCCGCGGCCGCACACCTCCACCTCGCCCGTGCCATCGCCCGCCGGGCGGAACGCAACGCGGTTGCCGCGGCGCAGGAGGTATCGCTCAATCCGCTGGCGCTTATCTACCTCAACCGCTTGTCGGATCACCTGTTCGTCCTCGCCCGGTGGATCAACCGCCAGCGCGGCGATCCGCTCTGGACGCCGGGCGCGACACGGGGCTGACACCGACCGGAGGCAACTCGAAGCGGCGCTGTCGGTTGAGCGCAGCTTGAGGGGGCGCAGTGCAATGGCAACGTCAGTAAAGACGCCGGAGGAGAGCGCGCCGCTGGCCGATCGCCTGCGTGCCGTGCGCGGGCTGACGGTCGAACTCTCGGCTAGCTTGTCGGATGCCGATGCGACGGTCCAGTCGATGGACGATGCCTCGCCCGCCAAGTGGCACCTGGCCCACGTCACCTGGTTCTTCGAGACGTTCCTGCTGCGCGATCACGTGCCCGGCTACCGCACGTTCGATCCCCGCTATGCCTTCCTGTTCAACAGCTATTACGAGGCGGAGGGGCAGCGCCACGCCCGCGCCCGCCGCGGCCTGCTGACCCGGCCGACGCTGGACGAGATCCTGAACTGGCGCGCTCACGTCGACGATGCGGTGGCCGCGGCGCTGCCCGGCCTGTCCGCCGAGGCGCGGGATCTGGTCGAACTGGGGCTGCATCACGAACAACAGCATCAGGAATTGCTGCTGACCGACATTCTCCACCTGTTTGCGCAGAACCCGCTGGAGCCCGCCGTCTGGCCGGCCGCCCGGCCTGCTCCCGCGCCGTCCCCCGGCCCGATCCGATGGATCGAGGGGGCCGCCGGAATCGTAAAGATCGGCCATGACGGCGGCGGCTTCGCTTTCGACTGCGAAGGTCCGCGCCACCCTGCCCTGCTCCACCCCCACGCCATTGCCGACCGCGCGATCACGAACGCCGAATATGCCGCCTTCATCGCCGATGGCGGCTATGCCCGGCCGGCCCACTGGCTGGCGGACGGCTGGGCATGGGTGAAGGCGAACGCGGTGGAGGCACCGCTCTACTGGCGGCGCGAGGCGGGCGGCGGGTGGACCAGCTTCGATCTCGACGGCCGCCACCCGGTTCATCCCGGCGCACCGGTGACGCACGTCAATCATTATGAGGCGGACGCCTATGCGCACTGGGCCGGCGCGCGCCTGCCGACCGAGGGGGAATGGGAGGCCGCCGCCGCCGGGATGGACCCGATGCGCGGCAACCAGCTCGATGCCGCCGGAGGCGATGCCCGGTTCGTGGTGCGTCCGCGCGCGGCCAGCCGCAGCGATGCCCCGCACCAGATGTTCGGCGACGTGTGGGAATGGACCAGCAGCGCCTACCTGCCCTATCCCGGCTTCCGCCCCGCCGCCGGGGCAGTCGGGGAATATAACGGCAAGTTCATGTCCGGCCAGTTCGTGCTGAAGGGCGGCAGCTGCGCCACCCCGCGCGGCCACGTGCGGGCATCGTACCGCAATTTCTTCTACCCCCACCAACGCTGGCAGTTCACCGGCATCCGGCTGGCCAAAGATCTGTGACAATGCTCGTCGCTCCCCCCGCCCACATCGACCCGGACCCCGCCTTCCGGATTGACGTGCTGGCCGGGCTGGCGGCGCGGCCCCGCGCCATTCCGGCGCGGTGGCTCTACGATCGCAAGGGATCGGCGCTGTTCGAGGCGATCACCGACCTGCCCGAATATTACCCGACGCGGGTCGAAACCGCCCTGCTGGCGGCGCATTGCGACGCGGTGGCGGCGCTGGTCGGCCGCGGCCGCGCCGTGGTCGAGTTCGGATCGGGATCGTCGGCCAAGACGCCGCATCTTCTCGCCGCGGTCGATCCCTCCGCCTATGTGCCGATCGACATTTCGGGGGATTTCCTGCGCGCCTCTGCGGCTGCACTGGCAGCGGATTTCCCCAAGCTGCCTATCCAGCCGATCGAGGCGGATTTCATGCACCCGATAGATCCGCCGGAAGGGATCGCCCGGCTGCCGAAGCTCGGCTTCTTTCCGGGATCGACGATCGGCAACATGGTGCCCCGTACCGCCGTCAACCTGCTGCGCGCGATGGTCGAGACGCTGGGCGAAGGCGCGATGCTGCTGATCGGGATAGACCGGATCAAGAGTACGGACGTGCTGATCCCCGCCTATGACGATGCAGCGGGGGTGACGGCACGGTTCAACCTGAACCTGCTCACCCGCATCAACCGGGAGCTTGGCGGCGACATGCCGATCGACGCATTCCGCCACCGCGCGATCTGGAACGATGCGGACGCGCGTATCGAGATGCACCTGGCGGCGACGCGCGACATCGCCTTCACCGTGGACGGGGAGGGGTTCGCGATGACCGCCGGCGAGACCATCCATACCGAAAACAGCCACAAATACGGGCCACGCGATGCCCGCCTGCTGCTCCGTGCCGGGGCGTGGACGCCGATTGCCGAGTGGACCGATGCCGAGGATCGCTTCGCGTTGATCCTGGCCGAGGCCCGCCCCGCCGGCACGGCACCCTGATCGCACCCCCTCCCGCTTCGGCCCCGCTTGCTGCTAGGGGGAGGAGATTACGGGAGACAGGCATGAACGGGATCATCGGCGTCATCGGTGCGGGGCAGATGGGTGCGGGGATCGCGCAGGTCTCCGCGCAGGCGGGCTACCGCGTGCTGCTGTCCGACGTATCGGTCGACGCGGCGGCCAGGGGCCGCGACGGCGTCGCCAAGGCACTCGGCCGGCTGGTCGAGAAGGAGAAGCTGTCCGCCGCCGATCGCGACGCGGCGATCGCGCTGATCGATCCGGTCGGCTCGCTGGAGGCGATGGCCGAAGCGGCGATCGTGATCGAGGCGGCGACCGAGCGTGAGGACATCAAGCGCGCAATCTTCGCCGATGTCGGCAAGGTGCTGGGGCCGCAGGCGATCCTGGCGTCGAACACCTCGTCGATCCCGATCACCCGGCTGGCGCAGGGCTCCCCCGATCCCCAAAGGTTCGTGGGCGTCCACTTCTTCAATCCGGTGCCGGTGATGGGGCTGGTGGAGCTGATCCGCGGCCTCGCCACGTCGGACGCCACCGTCGCCGCCGTCGAGGCCTTTGCGCGCGCGCTTGGCAAGGCGGTGGTTCACGCCAACGACGCGCCGGGATTCATCGTCAACCGCATCCTGCTGCCGATGATCAACGAGGCGTGCTTCGCGCTCGGCGAAGGGGTGGCGAACGTGCGCGACATCGACACCGCGGTGAAGCTGGGGCTCAATCATCCGATGGGGCCGCTGACGCTGGCGGACTTCATCGGGCTGGATACCTGCCTGGAGATCGCCCGCGTGCTGCATCAGGGCACGGGAGATCCCAAGTTCCGCCCCGCCCCGCTGCTGGTAAAATATGTCGAGGCCGGGTGGCTGGGGCGCAAGACCAAGCGCGGTTTCTACGATTATTCCGGGCCGGAGCCGGTGCCGACGCGCTAGTCGCCGCGGCCGCAGCGCACCACGCCCGATCCGGCCGTGGCCACGGTGCAGGCGGGGTTGCCGGTGACGGTCACCACGCCCGATCCGCTGGCCGAGACCCTGGCCGCGCGGCGGGCGGCGAAACGGGCGCCGCCCGATCCGCTCGCGCCCAGTTCCAGATCGTCCGCGGCGAGCCTGGCTGCATCGATCGTGCCGCTGCCCTGCAGCGTGGCGCGGACCTGCGATGCCTTACCCGCGACGTCGATCGATCCCGCACCGACCAGCGACAGAATCGCGCGATCCGCCTCCAGCGCGGCGATCCGGGCAGATCCCGAACCGGCGACCGCCAGATCGAAACGCTGCGCCTTGGCCCGGTCGATCGCGATCGACCCCGAACCCGCGACCGTTGCGGCGACAAGGTTGGGGGTGGTGACCGAGAGGACGAGCGTGCCCGCATTCTCCGCCGACCATCCGCCCCAGGCCGACTGGCTGGTGCGCACGATCAACACGCGGTTGTTCACCTCCACCGACAATCGGTCGATCGCGCGGACATCCCCGGTAGCCACCGCCGTTCCGCCCGGGCCGACCTTCAGCGTCACGGAATAGGGCCCCTCGACCCGCACCTTGTCGAAGCTCGTCACGCTGTACGTCCGCGTCGCCGCCGCGGCCGGCGCGGCAGGCGCGGCCACGAGCAGGAGCAGGAGCGCGGGGCGGATCACAGGCCCGCCTCCGCCAGCAGGCCACCGTCGATTTCGGCGACGTTCCGGCAGCCGGCGAGGGCCATCGTCCGCCGGAACTCCTGCGCGAGAAGGGCGAGTGCCCGGATCACCCCCGCCTCGCCGCCGATCGCGAGGCCGTAGAGCGGCGCGCGGCCGACCAGCGCCGCCTTGGCGCCGAGAGCCAGCGCACGCACCACCTGCTCGCCGCGCATCACCCCGCCATCGACCAGCACCGTGGCGCGGTGGCCGATCGCGTCGGCAATGCGCGGCAGCGCGGCGAAGGAGGGCAGCGCGCCATCCAGGCTGCGCCCGCCATGATTCGATACGACCACCCCGTCCGCCCCCAGATCGATTGCGCGCGCGGCATCCTCTGTCCGCAGCACGCCCTTCAGGACGAAGATGCCCTTCCAGCGGGAACGCAGCTCCGCAATTTCCTCCCACGTCAGGTTGTCACCCTTGAACGCGGCGCCGATCGGGGCCGGCGCGGTGACGGCGCTGCGCAGTCCGCCGGGCAGGTTCGCCTGCCGCGGCATGCCCCCGCCCACGGCATAGCGCCCCATCACCCCCGCCAGCCAGCGCGGGTGGGACAGGATGTCGATCGCGTTCCTGCGGCCGATCCGGAACGGCGTGCCGAAGCCATTGCGCAGATTATATTCGCGGTTGGGTGGCACCGCTATGTCCACGGTGACCATCAGCACCTCGCACCCCGCGGCCCAGGCCCGATCGATCGCCGCGTGCGAAAGCGCGCGATCGGCCCACAGATACAGCTGGAACCACTGCCGCCCCCCGGCCGCGGCGATCTCCTCGATGTTCATCGTCGCCGCGCTGGAGGCGGTAAAGGGAATTCCCGCCGCGGCGGCCGCCCGGGCGATCGCCACGTCGCCATCGTGCCAGACCAGGCCCGCGCCCCCCGTCGGCGCGATCGCCATCGGCATCGCGATCTCGTGCCCGAACAGGGTGGTGCGCGTGTCGATCCGCGAAACGTCCCGCCCTATCCGCGGCAGCAGCTTGGGGAGGGAGGCGGCGGCGCGGTTCGCCGCCAGCCCGATCTCATCCTCGGCGCCGCGCTCGACATAGTCGTAGATGCCGCGCGGCAGCCGGGATCGCGCGCGCGTCCGAAGATCGGCGATGTTGTAGGCGCCGAAGGTGCGTTCCGGCGGTTGCTGCATCCCGGCTCCTGGCTTAGCCCGCATTAACGGCGGCGCGTGCCGCTGCATCCCACGGCAAGGCGGCCGCTGGCAACCGACCATGAACAGGCGCGTTCGTGGATGCGCACAGGCAGGACAGGCGACGAATGACGGACAGCATCGATCGGGGCGGTTTCGCCGCCTTCCACAATCACGGCTTCGTGCGCGTCGCCGCGGCAACCCCGATCGTCGCCACCGCCGATCCGCTGACCAATGCCGCCGCGACGATCGCGCTGGCCCGGCAGGGCGATGCGGACGGGGTGGACCTGATCGTCTATCCCGAACTCGGCATCTCCTCCTACGCGATCGACGATCTTCACCTGCAGGACGCGCTGCTCGATGGCGTCGTCGCCGCCCTTGGCCGGGTGGTGGAGGCCAGCGCGTCTCTCGCCCCCGTCCTGCTCGTCGGCGCGCCGATCCGCCGCAACGGGCGGCTGTACAATTGCGCCGTCGCCATATCGCGCGGGCGCATCCTGGGCGTGGTGCCCAAGCTGTTCCTGCCGAACTACCGCGAATATTACGAGAAACGCTGGTTCGCGTCCGGCGCCCAGATGCGCGGGATGGAAATCGATCTGTGCGGGCAACGGGTGCCGTTCGGCATCGACCTGCTGTTCGCCGCAGAGGATCTGCCCGACTTCATCTTCCACATCGAAATCTGCGAGGATTACTGGTCGCCGATCCCGCCATCGACGGAAGGGGCGCTCGCCGGGGCACTGATTCTGTGCAACCTTTCGGCATCGAACATCGTCGTCGGCAAGGCGGCGGAGCGCGCGATGCTGTGCGCGTCGCAATCCGCGCGGGCGATCGCCGCCTACGTCTATTCCGCCGCCGGGCCGGGAGAAAGCACGACGGACCTGTCGTGGGACGGGCAGGGCATGGTTCACGAACTGGGCGACCAGCTGATCGGATCGGAACGGTTCGCGGACGAAGCGCAGCTCTGCACGGTCGACGTCGATGTCGAGAAGATCCGGCTGGAGCGGATGCGCACGCCGACGTTCAACGACGCCGCAACCATCGCCGGCCACCCGGAGACGCGGTTCCGCCGGATCGGCTTCGATCACCGGCCGCACGGCCGCGATGCGGGGCTCAAGCGATCGGTGCGGCGCTTCCCCTACGTGCCCAACCGGCCCGACCAGCTCGATCAGGATTGCTACGAAGCGTTCAACATCCAGGTCCACGCGCTGACCAAGCGCTTCACCTCGACAGGGGCGAAGACGATGGTGATCGGCGTCTCCGGCGGGCTCGATTCCACCCACGCCCTGATCGTCGCGGCCAAGGCATGCGACCGGCTTGGCCTGCCGCGATCGACGATCCTGGGCTTCACCATGCCCGGCTTCGCGACGAGCGAGGGCACCAGATCGAATGCCTGGGCGCTGATGCGGGCCATCGGGATCACCGCGGAGGAGATCGACATCCGCCCCGCCGCCCGCCAGATGCTCAGCGACATGGGCCATCCGTTCGGGCGCGGCGAGCCGGTGTACGACATCGCGTTCGAAAACGTGCAGGCGGGGCTGCGCACCGATTACCTGTTCCGCCTGGCCAACCAGCGCGGCGGTTTCGTGATCGGCACGGGCGATCTTTCCGAACTCGCGCTCGGCTGGTGTACCTACGGCGTCGGCGATCAGATGAGCCATTACGGCGTCAATTCGGGCGTGCCGAAGACGCTGATGCAATATCTCATCCGCTGGACGGTGAAGACCGGGCAGTTCGACGAGGCCACCGGCGCGATCCTGACCGCGATCCTGAACACCGAGATCTCGCCCGAGCTCGTCCCCGCCGATGAAACGGGCGAGATGCAGAGCACGCAGGACAAGATCGGCCCGTACGAGCTGAACGACTTCTTCCTGTATTACACGCTGCGCTACGGGCTGCCGCCGTCGAAGGTGGCGTTCCTGGCGTGGCATGCATGGCGCGACGCGGCGGCGGGCAGCTGGCCGATCGATTTCCCGGAAGGCGCGCGCAACGCTTATGATCTTGCAACGATTCGTCGCTGGCTGGAATCGTTCCTCGTTCGCTTTTTCCAGACCAGCCAGTTCAAGCGATCCGCGATGCCCAACGGCCCGAAAGTCTCGGCCGGGGGCGCGCTGTCACCGCGCGGCGACTGGCGGGCGCCATCGGATTCGCGCGCGAACGCATGGGTGGAGGAACTCGATCGCGGCCTGCCCGGTTAAGCGAAGGACCCACCGAGCAGGAGATTGACGTGCAGGATGATGCCAAGGACACGTCCGCCGACTTCGACTCCCAAGGCGCCAGCGCCCGCCCGGGCGGCCAGGCGAAGGGCGGGGTGGCGCCACGGCCCGAAGATTCCGTCAGCCCGCGCCAGGCCGATCCGGCAGATGCAAAGGCCAGGGACGAGATGCGCCGAGCAGGATTCGGTGACGACAAGGGCGGCGACATTTCCTGATCGGCAGTCGCATGCGCGAGCCGCCGGCCGGCATCCCTGCGCGGCGAGGCGCGGTGCGGGCCCGAGAATGGCCCCAGGAAGGCCGCCTTTGTTGCCAAGATGCAACAGATCCGTTCTTTGTCGCCATCTACGCAACACAATTGGATCTTAGTGGTTTTCGCCCTCGCTTGTCTCGTCCAGCCGATTGATCCCGTCGGGTCGGCTGCGCCGCGGGCGGGATTGTAGGTCAGCTTAAAAGGGAAAATGGATATGAAGAAGACGATCATCGGTGCCGCGCTTGCCGCCGCAGCCTTTCTCCCCGCCACCGCGATGGCTCAGGAAGCCGCTCCGGACGGCAGCCCGGCGTTCGGCATCGAGCCGTATGTCGCCATCATGGGCGGTTACCACGATTTCGACAGCGACAATCAGGGCCCGCTGACCACCCGTTGCAACGGCGGTTCGGGTTGCCCGGACGGTGGGATCCTGGAAGGCCTGGCCGGCATCAACGTTCCGCTCGGGCCGGTCTTCGTCGGCGTCGAGGGTAACGTCGCCAAGGGCTTCAAGGGTATCGACTGGGAATATGGCGCGCATGTCCGCAGCGGCTTCCGTGCCGGTGACAGCGGCCTGTTCTACACCAAGGTCGGCTACACCTGGGTCGACACGAAGGACAAGGGCAAGGACGACAACTGGTCCTATGGCCTGGGCGTCGAAGTCGGCCCCAAGGACATCGGCCTTGGCGGCCTGACCGGTCCGGCCGGCCCGCGCCTGCGCTTCGAAGTCACCTCGTATGACTTCCACAGCATCCGTCCGACCGCGGGCGTCGTTTTCGCCTTCTGATCTGACGGATCGAGAAACGGCCGGGTGGGACATGTCCCACCCGGCTTTTTCATGTCCGCGAAACAGGCGCTTGCCGCATGGGGCGTACCATGCTGTTGAGAAAAGATGGTCCAATCCGCCAACAGCAGACCGGCATGAGCGCGGCCCGGTACCTCATGGCGCCGATCTGGATCGCTCAGCTGGCAACCGGCGCCAAGTCGTTCCGCGATAATCCCCTGATCGGATCGCCCGCGCTGAACGCGCGTGGCCTCCACGCCGCCCGCGTGCGACTCGCCCACCGGCTGGCTTGGTCGCGCCGGGCGCGGCTCGCCCGCCTGATCGATCCGGCGGACCGCGCCGCGTTCGACCGCGACGGCTTCGTCGAGGTACGCGATTTCCTTGCGCCGGACGTCTTCGCCCGTCTGCGCGATGCGGCGATGGCCTATCGCGGCCCGGCGCGTGAGATGGTGCAGGGCGATACCATCACCCGCCGCATCGCGTTCGACCCGGAGGCGTTGACCGCGATCCCCGATGCCCGGCGGCTGCTGGCCGATCCGCGCTGGCGCGGGCTGAACCGCTACGTCGGCAGCTTCGATTCGGAACCGCTGGTCTACATCCAGACGATCCTTGCCCACCGCCGGGATGGGCCGCCCGATCCGCAAACCCAGTTCCATGCCGATACCTTCCACCCGACCGTGAAGGCCTGGTTGTTCCTGACCGACGTGGCGGAGGAGGACGGGCCGTTCGCCTATGTCCCCGGCTCGCACCGCCTGACTCCGGAACGGATCGCCTGGGAACAGGCGATGAGCCTGCGCGCGGCGGGGGCGGATCGGCTTTCGGCGCGGGGGTCGTTCCGGATCTCGGCCGCGGAACTGCCCGATCTCGGCCTGCCGAAGCCGCGGCGGTTTGCCGTGCCCGCGAACACGCTGATCGTCGCCGACACGTTCGGCTTCCACGCCCGCGTGCCGGCGACCCGCCCCTCCACCCGTGTCGAGATCTGGGCCTATGGGCGGCGCAGCCCGTTCCTGCCGTGGGTGGGGTTCGATCCGCTCAGCCGGCCCGGCCTGGCGGAGCGGCGGATCCCGTGGCTCTGGGCGGCGCGCGACCGGCTTTCCGGCCTGATCGGCCAGCCGTGGCAGGATGTCGGCCGCCGCCTGCCGGGCGAAGGCTGAGCCGCGACGGCAGGGCGGCAAGTGCCCCAGGTCGATCGCTGTCATGATCTCGCCCGAATTGGCGCACAGCGGTGAACTGGCCAACGGCGTGCGTTACCGGTAGTGCCGCCAGCAAAGATGTTCGCGTTTAAGGGGTTGTCACCCGATGGGGTTGCGATTGCCCGTGCTCAGATCGCCGGACTTCCCCGGCGTCCACAGGGATCAGGCGGCGGTGAGCCGCCCGCGGCCGACGGTTGCGGGTGCGGCCCCCTGCGTGGCGGTGGATCCGGCGCGGATCCGCACGCTGATCGCAGCGGTGGTGCGCGGCCGGATCGGCGGCACGTTCTGGGCCACGCCGACGCACCTCGGCGATGTGCAGGCGATACTCCGCCCGGCCGACGCCGGTCAGGCGGAGCGAATGGCCCGCGCCGCACTCGCCACCTGCCCCGCCGAGCAAGTCCTCGCCTCGCTCCCCGCCGCCAGCTGGGTGGCTCCCGTCCGGCGGCGGCTGACCCAGCAGGGCATTGCCGTGGTGGAAGGCGAGATCGATCCATGGTCGCTGCTCACCACAGCGGCGGTGCTGCACGTCGATGGCGACGACGAACTGGCATTTCTGGGGCTGATCTCCGGCGCGGCGGTGCGCTGCCACGGAGACGGGCGGTTCGCCGGCCTGGGGCTCACGACCGACGATCCCGCAATATTCCAAAAGACGGCGATGACCGTCGAATCGCTCGCGGCAACGGTGCTGCTGGATCAGGCGCAGTACCGCGATCCGTTCACCGGCACGGATGCCTCGGCGGAAACCGCGATCGAGCGGCTGATCTTCTGGCGCGGCGCGCTGGAGGCCAATCGCGGCGTCGCCAGCGGTGCCGGCATCGCAGTGTGGAAGCGGCGCGAGGTCGAGGGGATGCTCCATCCCGGTGGCAATATGCGGCTGCGCTTTGCCCAGACCGCGGCCGGGGCGGTGCAGGCGGCGGTTGCGGAGGGCGGCGGCATCGCCGTCTGGCCGAGCCGGGCGCCGCCCGGGCTGACCGAGGCGGCGGCGGCGGCCGGCATTCCACTCTACCGGATCGAGGACGGCTTCGTCCGCTCGGTCGGGCTGGGCGCCGCCTGCCACCCGCCGCTGTCGGTGGTGCTCGATCGCACCGGAATCTATTACGACCCGACGGGGCCGAGCGATCTTGAGACGATCCTGGCCACCACGGATTTTTCACCCGGTCTGACGGAGAGGGCCGCCGCGCTGGCGGCATTCATCGTGCGCGCGGGTATCTCCAAATATGCCGCGGGGCGCGGGGCCGCCGCCGATCTGCCGACGGGGGTGCGGCGGGTGCTGGTGACCGGGCAGGTGGAGGACGACCTGTCGGTGCGGCTGGCGGGCGGCGACGTTGCCGGCAACCTCGATCTGCTGCGCCGGGTGCGCGCCGCGGAACCGGATGCCTTCATCGTCTTCAAGCCGCATCCCGATGTGGAGGCAGGGCTGCGGCCGGGCCACGTCGCCGAGGCCGATGCGCTGGCCTATGCGGATCGGGTGTTGCGCGACGTTGCGATGCCCGCGCTGCTCGATGCGGTCGATTGCGTCCACGTGCTCACCTCGCTCGCCGGGTTCGAGGCGCTGCTGCGCGGGCGCGAGGTCGTCACGCATGGGCACCCCTTCTATGCGGGCTGGGGGCTGACCCGCGATCTGGCCGGGCCGCTGCCGCGGCGCACCCGCCAGCTGCGCCTGACCGAACTGGTTGCGGGCGCTTTAATCCTATATCCGCGGTATCTTGACCCCGTGACACGTTTGCCGTGCCCGCCCGAGGTGCTGATGGCCCGCTTATCCGAACAGACCCGCCCACGATCGACCTGGCTCACCCGCGTTCGCGATATGCAAGGGCGGTTGCGTCGGTCGGGCCGTCGGGCCAGGAGCGCGGCGTGAAGCATCAACCATCGATCCGCCGAACGTTCCTGTTCCTGCAGGGGCCGCCCGGCCCCTTCTTCTGGATGCTGGCGCAGCGGCTGGAAGCGGACGGCCACAGCGTCCATCGCATCAACTTCAACGGCGGCGATCGCGCATCGTGGCCCGGCCCCGCCATCGATTATCGCGGCACCGATGCCGATTGGCCGCGCTTCTTCGATTCCTATGTCGCCGACGAACGCATCACCGATCTCGTCCTGTTCGGCGATTGCCGGCCGCTGCACCGGGCCGCGCACGGCATGGCAACGCTGCGCAAGCTGCGCATCCACGTCATGGAGGAAGGCTATATCCGGCCGGACTGGATGACGCTGGAGCTGGATGGCGTGAACGGCAATTCCACGCTGTCGCGCGACCCGAACTGGTATCTGGCCGAAGCGCGCGGGCTGCCGCCGCTGCCCACCTATCCGCCCGTCGCCTCCAGCTTCGAACGGCGGGCGAAGGAGGCCTTTGCCTATTACGCGCAGACCCTGCTGCAATTCTGGCGGTTCCCGCACTATCGGTCGCACCGTCCCCAGTTCGCGCTGCTGGAAAGCTATGGCTGGTTCTGGCGGCTGGCGGCCCGCGCAAAAGCCCGGCGGCGCACGGCCGCCGTGTTCGCGGCGCTGGCATCGTCGCCTTATTTCGCTTTCCCGCTCCAGCTCAATTCCGATCACCAGATCCGCACCCACTCGCCGTTCGGCAGCATGAAGGTGGCGGTGGAATATGTGATCGAAAGCTTCGCCCGCGCCGCGCCGGCGGAGGTGAAGCTGCTGGTGAAGGAACATCCGCTCGATAACGGGCTGATCAACTGGCGTCGGCTGGTGTCCGCCGCGGCGGAGGCGCACGGCGTCGCCGATCGGGTGCTGCTGCTGGAGGAAGGCGATATCGCCAAGATCGTCGCCGACGCGCGCGGCGTGGTCACCATCAACAGCACGACGGGCACGCTCGCGCTCAGCGCCGGGGTTCCGGTCGCGGTGCTCGGCCAGGCCGTGTACCACATTGCCGGGATCACCCATCAGGGCCCGCTCGACACCTTCTGGAAGTCGCCGCGCCCACCCCGGCCCGAACTGTACGATGCCTTCTGCCGCGTCCTCCTGAACCGCTGCCTGATCCGCGGCGGTTTCCTGAGCGACGAGGGGCTGGAACTGCTGGTCAGTGCCGCCGCGGACCGGCTGAGCGGCGATCGGGTCGGCCTGCTCGCACCGGAGACATTGTGAGCGCGGTCGCCCGGCTGAGCGGTACGCTCGATGTGCCGCCCCGCACCGGGCAGGCGCCCAGCGCCCGCGCCGGGGTGCGCGAGGCGGAGGTCGTGCTTGATCTGTCGCGGCTCCTCTCGCGCATGCTGCACCCGACGCCGACCGGGGTCGACCGGGTCGAGCTTGCCTATGCGCGGCACCTGATCCGCGCGATCCCGCACCGCCTGCGCTTTTCCGCCGTCCATCCCTCGGGCATCTATGGCCGGCTGGATCATGCGGCGGTGCTTCGCTTCCTCGATCGGACGGAGGCGCGGTGGGACGATGCCGTCCACGGCCGCTGGCGTCACCGCGCCGAGGCCCTGTTTTCCAGCATGGCCCTGCAGCCGCACATCCTGCCCCCGCCCCGGCCGCAGGGGCCCCGCATCTACCTCCAGGCATCGCCGCATCATCTGCACAAGCGCGCGCGGGTCGCGGCGATCCTGAAGCGCGAGCAGGCGAAGATGATCTGCCTGCTGCACGATCTGATCCCCATCGAATATCCCGAATATGGCCGCGCGAGCGGCGCAGCGCTGCACCGCGCCCGGATCGACACCATGGCGGAGATGTGCACCGCGATCGTCGCCAATTCGGATGCGACACGCCTTTCGTTCGAGGAAAATGCACGCGGGGGCGGGCCGATGCCGCTGGTTCGCGTCATCCACCTCGGCACGCACGACATGCCCGCCGGGCCGGACTGCATCGCCGGCAGCGACCCCTATTTCGTCTGCATCGGCACGATCGAACCGCGCAAGAACCACCTGCTGCTGCTCAACATCTGGCGGCGAATGGTGGAGGTGCGCGGCGCCGATCGCACCCCGCGGCTCGTCCTGATCGGCCGGCGCGGCTGGGAGAACGAGAACGTCATCGACATGCTGGAACGCTGCCCCGCGCTGCGCGGCCGGGTGGAGGAGCATTCCGATCTGCGCGATCGCTCCGTCGCCGGGTTGCTGCGCGGATCGCGCGCGCTGCTGATGCCGTCCTTTGCGGAAGGGTTCGGCATGCCCGTCACAGAGGCGCTCGGCGCCGGTGTGCCGGTCATCTGCAGCGATCTGCCCGCTTTGCGCGAGGCCGGAGGCGACGTGCCCGAATTCCTCGATCCGCTGGATGGTCACGCCTGGATCCGGGCGGTAAGCGACTATGCCGTCAGCCCGTCCCCCCGCCGCGTCCGCCAGATCGAACGGATGACGGGGTGGAAGCCGCCGACGTGGGAGGCGCATGTCGATGGCCTGCTGGATCTGATCGAAGAGGTTGCCGCCTGATGGCCACGATGTCCCCCGCGCCCCGCGCGCGGCCCACCTTTTTCCAGAGCCTCGCTCTCCAGTGCAACGTGATCGGCGCGCTGCTGATGCGCGAACTGCACACCCGCTATGGCCGCGAGAATGTCGGCTATCTGTGGGTGATCGGCGAACCGCTGACACTGGCCAGCATGATCGCGCTGATCCATGCCGGGCAGCCGACCCACTATGCCAACGACATGGCGCCGGTGCCGTTCGCGGTGATGGGCTATTGCATCTTCATCATGTTCCGCGGCCTGTTCAACCGCGCCGAAGGGGCCCTCGAGGCCAACGCTCCGCTCCTGTACCACAAGATGGTCACCGTCTTCGACATCATGATCTCGCGCGCCCTGCTCGAACTCGTCGGAACGTCGCTGAGCCTGGTGGTGCTGACGGCGTTGCTCATCTCGATCGGCCTTGCCGATTGGCCGCCGCGGCCGTTGTGGCTGATGTTCGGCGTGTTCATCATGTTCTGGTTTTCGTTCAACCTGTCGATGATCATCGTCAGCATCACGCACGACAATCGCACGCTCGGCCGCATGGTCCATCCGGTCTCGTACATCATGATGCCGCTGTCCGGCGCGTTCTACCGGGTCGAGTGGATCCCGGAAACGTACCGGCAGTATCTGGAATGGTTTCCGCTGCCGCAGATTTTCGAGATGTGCCGCTACGGTTATTTCCAGAGCGCGAAGGATACGTATTTCCACGTTCCGTATCTGATCGGCTGCTGCCTCGTGCTTTCCTACATCGGGCTCGTGGCGATGAAGATTGTCCGCGGCAAGGTCCACTTGCACTGATTTTTCGGGTACGTATGCGCTGCGGCACCCCGCGCGATACCGAGTAGAGGCGACGACACGATGAACATGCACGGCATCATCACCCCCGTGGCGGATTCCCGCCACCAGCGGCCGACGCCGTTGCAGGGGGTCATGGCATGGCTGCGGCGTAGGCGCATGTTCCTGCTGGTGGTGGTGCTGCCGACGCTGCTCGTGGCCGGCTATTACTTCCTGATCGCGGCCGACCAGTATGAGTCGGAGGCGCACCTGATGGTCCGCACCGCCGAGTCGACCCCGACCGTCGGCACCGGCCTCGGCCAGGTGCTGAGCCTGGCCGGTGGCACCACGGCCGCGCAGACCGACGCGATGAGCGTTGCCGACTATCTGACCTCGCACGATGCGGTGGACACGCTCAACCGCCGGGTCGGGCTGGTGGAACGCTTCCGCCGGCCGGAGGCGGACGTGCTGAGCCGGGTAAAGGCCGATCCCACCGCGGAGACCCTGCTCAAGCATTATCGCAAGCAGGTTTCGGTGCGGTACAATTCCGAAACCGGGATCACGACCGTGAAGGTCCGCACCTTCCGGCCGCATGACAGCTACGACATCATCCGCACGATGCTGCAGATGGGCGAGCAGCGGGTGAACATGCTCAACACGCGCGGCCAGGCGGATGCGCTGGCGCTGTCGCGAAGGCTGCTGCGCGAATCCGAGGATCAGCTCGCGCAGATTCAGGGCCGCCTCACCGGATTCCGCCAGACCCGCGGCGACATCGATCCGCAGGGGTCGGGCGAAGCGCAGATCGGTCTGGTCACGGCCCTCGAGACCCAGCTTGCCGCCGCGCGCGCGCAGTTGAGCGCCATGAGCGGCCTGGTGAGCACGAGCAGCCCGCAATATATCGCGCTCTCCCGCCGGGTGAACGCGCTGCAGGGGCAGGTCTCCGCCCAATCCGGCCGGCTTGCCGGCGGCGGCAACCGCCAGAACATCGCCTCGTCCCTTGGCGCCTACGAGGAACTGCGGCTGCGGCAGCAGTTCGCGGCGAAGCGCTACGAGACGGCGGCCGCCGCGTTCGAAAAGGCGCGCGATCAGGTGCAGAAGCAGCAGCTCTATCTCGTCCGCGTCGTTGCCCCGAACATTCCCGAAAAGTCGCTCTTCCCGGAAAGGTGGCGGATTCTCGCCACCGTGTTCTTCGGGCTGCTGCTCACCTATGCGGTTGGTTGGCTGATCGTTGCCGGCGTTCGCGAACATGCGGCCTGAGGGGCATTGGAATGCAGCTGTGCGGCCGTGATGTCGGCCTGGATCGTCCGCTTTTCCTGATCGCCGGGCCATGCGTCATCGAATCCGAGGCGCTCGTCCTGGCGGTGGCGGAGCGGCTGCGGGCGCTGGCGGACGAGACCGGCATGCTGGTCATCTTCAAGAGCTCGTTCGACAAGGCGAACCGTAGCTCGGCAAGCTCGTTCCGCGGGCCGGGGATGGACGAGGGACTTCGCATCCTCGCCAAGGTCCGCGATGCGACCGGGCTGCCGATCCTCACCGATGTCCACGAACCGTCGCAGGTCGGCCCCTGCGCCGAGGTGGTCGACGTTCTCCAGACGCCGGCCTTCCTCGCCAGGCAGACCGATCTGATCGAGGCGGTGGCCGCATCCGGCAAGCCATCGAACATCAAGAAGGCCCAGTTCATGGCGCCGCACGACATGACGCATGTCATCGCCAAGGCCCGCGCCGCGGCAACCGCCGCGGGCATCGCCGAACCGGGGCTGATGGTGGCCGAGCGCGGATCGTCGTTCGGGTACAACAATCTGGTGTCCGACATGCGCGGGCTGGTGATCATGCGCGATACCGGCTGCCCGGTGATCTTCGATGCCACGCATTCGGTGCAGCTGCCCGGCGGCCTGGGCGGAAGCTCGGGCGGGCAGCGCGAATTCGTGCCGGTGCTCTCACGCGCCGCCGTCGCGGTGGGCATCGCCGGGCTGTTCATGGAGACCCATCCCGATCCGGCGCAGGCGCTTTCCGACGGGCCCAATGCCTGGCCGCTCGATCAGCTGGCGCCGCTGGTCCGCGAGCTTGCCGCGCTCGATGCCCACGTCACCAACGCCCGCCTGGCCGGCTGACGACGCAGCGGCGATTACCGGGCGCCGCCTTTTGCCCTGAGCCCGGCGTAGAACGGCGCCAGCCGCGCGGCGAAGCGATCGACGGTGAAGGCGCCCGCACGCGCCAATCCCCTCGCCCGCAGGTCCCGGCACAGCGCATCGTCCCCGGCCAGTCGGGCGATCGCCCGCGCCATCCCATCGGTATCCGCGGGATCGACCAGCAGCGCGGCACCGCCCGCCGTTTCCGCCAGCGCGCCCGTTCCGCTCGTCATCACCGGGGTGCCGAGCGCCATCGCCTCGGCCACGGGCAGGCCGAACCCCTCGGCGAGCGACGGGAACAACAAGGCCCGCGCCCCCGCGATCAGCCCGGCAAGCGCATCCTGGTCCAGATAGTCCAGCCGCCGCACGTCTGGCCCATAGCCGATCTGCCGGGCGATCCGATCCGCCCGCCAGCCATCGGGCCCCGCCAGCAGCAGCGGAATGCCGGCGCCGCTCGCCCGGTATGCGGAAACGAGCGCCTCCACGTTCTTGCGCGGCTCGATCGATCCGCAGAACAGGAAGTAACGGCCACGTTCCACCCCTGCCGGCAGCGTCGGCGCCGGGGTGAGCGGCAGCACCGCCTGCGAACAATCGGTGACGAAGCCGTCGCTCCATCCCGTCGCGGCGATGATCTCCGCCTTGGCCGCTGCCGAGACGGTGACGATCGCCCCGGCGCTGGCGGCGATGCGATCGAGCAGGCGGGCGTGGCGGCGGGGATCGATCGGGCTCAGCCCCGGCGCGGTGAGCGGGATGGCATCGTGCACCGTATAGACGTTGATCCAGCCCTCGACGCGAAGCGGAACCGGATAGGTCCAGTGCATGATCCCCGGCGGCTGCGAGGTTCGTATCGGCAGCAGCCGGCGATGCACATCGAAGAAGAGTTGCGCGATGCGAAAGATTTCGGGTGCCGAGATCGCGGGATTGCCGCCAACCCGTTCCGCGCGTCGCGCGCCCGGCCGTGCGGCATCGATCCACCGACGGGCGCGTGCCAGCCCCGGCCAGCCTTTCCGCTCCAGCCACCCGGCGGTTTCGGCGAGCACCAGCGGTTCGTATCCGGCAAGCGGCAGCGCCGCGCGGAGCCCGCGCGCATAGGTCGATACGCCGGTGCCGCCGGGCCCGAGCATTCGGCCGTCGATACACACCCGGCCGGCATCGCCCTGCTGCATCCCGCCCGCCTCCGTTCGCCCGCGTCCCGCGCCTAGTCGCCGCGGGGGGCGGCGGCAATGGCGCAGCCGCACCGTCGCGGGACGGGACGTGCCGGTGCAAATCAGGCTGGAATTTCTCGGCAGCGATGCTAACCGGGCGGCATGCTGTGCCGCTGTGGGACCAGCCCGCTCGGGGCGCGATCTGCCGGGGCGCCGCGAAGGGCATGAATCGGCGTACTGCCTTCCTCTGCCACCCGTCACCCTGCGCAAGGTAGCTCGTACCGATGGCTTTTTCCGTTCCCGGCCTGCGTTTCTCGGCCGCGGCCGCATTGGCGATTTCGCTCGGCGGCTGCGCCAGTCTGCCCTCCAGCGGCCCTACCGCCCGCCAGGTCCTCCGCAGTGCCCACGGGTCGCAGAACGTGCTCGGTTATCGCATCGTCGATGTCGATGCCGCGATCATCCGCGACGTCGGCCGGGATAAGGCGCAGCCCTCCCCGGCGCTCGGCCTGATCCAGGGCGGCAGCCGGAACGACACGATCGGCGCGGGCGATATCCTGGCGGTCAGCATCTACGAGGTAGGCGTTTCGCTGTTCTCGGGCGGCGGGCAACTCCGCTCGGCCGGGGACGGCTTCGATCCGTCGGCGCGCGGCGAACCGCTGGCCAACGTCCCCGTCGATGCCGACGGCACGATCAAGCTGCCCTATGTCGGCCGTATCGCCGTCGCCGGGCGCACCGCCGCCGAGGTGGAACGGATGATCGAGAACGGCCTTGCAGGCAAATCGCAGAGCCCGCAGGTGCTGGTCGCGGTGCGGACCAATATTTCGAACACCGTCTTCGTTTCGGGCGAAGTCCGCAGGCCCGGCCGCGTCGATGTGACGGTCACCCACGAACGCCTCCTGGATGCCGTCGCGATCGCTGGCGGCACCGTCAGCCCGACCGACGACATGGTGATCCGCTTCACCCGCGGCGGCACCTCGGTCGAGGAACGGCTGGGGCTTATCCGGCCGGGCTCCCCGGAAGACGTCGTGCTCGCGCCCGGCGACCGGATCGAGCTTCTTCGTCGGCCGCGCACGTTCACCGTGTTCGGTGCTACCCTTCGCGCACAGCAGATCCCGTTCGAAATCAGCAGCCTTTCGCTGGCGGAAGCGATCGCGCGCGCCGGCGGCCCGAACGAGAATGCGGCCGATCCGTCGGCGGTGTTCCTGTTCCGCTACGATGCGCCGCGCACGCCCGACGCGCCGGAGGCACCCGTCATCTACCGGCTGAACATGATGAACCCGCAGAGCTATTTCCTGTCGCAGCGATTCGTGATGCACGACAAGGACGTGATCTACATCGCGAACGCCGCCGCCAATCAGCCGAGCAAGTTCGTCAACATCATCAACCAGCTTTTCTCGCCGTTCATCACCGCCCGCGCGATCACCCGCTGATCGGCGCCCGCGGGCCGGCCTGACGGCTGGCCCGCAGGCAGGCCCGACGGGCGGGCGGGCCGCGTGAATTCCGGCCGGCCGACCTACTCGCCTGGACCGCCAAGCTCTGTTAGAGGCGGCCCGGCTCGGGGCGGTCTCGCGTCCGGATCGTTGCCGACGGGTCCTTTGGTCGCCGCATCGCTCCAGAGCTGCATCGCCGTCGAAAGTGGTCATGTTCCAGCAAAGTCCCGTTCTTCCCGCACGACACCGCCCGCCTGGCCGGGCGCGCTAGAGCCTTGGCGAACCTCCTCAAGACAGCGGGCAGGCTCGCCCGGCTGCGCGTCGGCCGCCCGCACGTCCAGCGCGCGAACGCGCACCGCGATCGGGGCGAGTGGATCGAGGCGGTGGTCGCTTACCGCCGCGCGCTCGAATGGCTGCCGTGGCGCGAGGATCTGCACATCCAGATCGGCAACTGCCTGAAGGAATATGGCGATTACCGTGCCGCGGTGACGGCCTACAGCCAGGTCACTGCGGGGGTGCAGCGGCCCGAGGCGCTGAAGCAGATGGCCGACACCAACCGTCGCGCGCGCGCCGATATCCTGCCCTACGCGATCGCCGACCGATCCGAGCTGGTGGCGGGCGCCGGGGGCGGATCGACCATCGCGGCGCCAAGCGCCCGCACCCTGCCGGATCGCATCCTGATCGAGACGACGGAGCCGCGGCGCTGGCTCGGCTCGCTGGGGCGGGAAGACAATCACGCGGTGCGGGTGCGCGGCAACAACTACCCCTCGATCATGTTCGATCAGGTCGGTTCGATGGCGCTGGCGCGGGACGGCGCACGCGAGCCGCTGCTGGCCGGCACCGTGGCGATACGCGCGCGCATCTTCTCGCTGGCGCGGCTTGAATCGGTGGAATTGTGGATCGGCGAGGAGGCCGCGGCAGTCCGCGTCGCCGTTTCCCCGGTCAACTTCGTCGAGCGGGGGCGGATTCCGATCCGGCTGCACGTGGCGAACATCTGGATCGACAGCGCCACCCTGCCGCCCGGCCGCCACTGGCTGTCGATCCGTGCGGGCAACCATGCGCCAAGCGCGGGGCTGTTCGTCAACGTCGCCGAACCTGCCGATCTGCTGCCCGATCTGGAAAGCGCGGATGCGTTCGTCCCCTCGCCGCCGGACGGGATCGATCCGGGGGCATGGATCGCCGATGCCGCCGCGCAGGCCCGCCCGGCCGCCCGATCGATCTTCGATGCGCCGGTGCGATCGATCCTGGCGATGCGTGCCGACCAGCTGGGTGACGTCTCCGCCTCGCTGCCCGCGCTCGCCCGGCTGCGCGCGATCTTTCCGGACGCGGCGATCACCGTGCTCGTCCAGCCGGGGATCAAGCCGATCGTCGAGGCATCGGCGCTGGCCGATCGCGTCGAGACGATCAAGCTGGATTACAGCCCGGTGACCGAACGCCGTCACCTCTCTCATGCGGAGGAGGCGCGATTGCGCGCCCTGTTCGCCGAAACGCAGTTCGATCTGGCGATCGATCTCTGCCCCGGCGACGAGACGCGGCCGCTGCTGCTGCTGACCGGCGCGACCTACATGGTCGGGTTCAACGCCGATCGCTTCACCTTTCTCGATCACGGCATCGGCCTGCAATCGCGGGACAAGGTCAACCGGCTGGAGCGGATGTCGCATGCCGCCGCCGTCCTGACGCTGGTCGAGGCGCTGGCGGTCGCGGCGACGCCGACCCGGCCGAGCGTGCCGCGCGTGGCGCCCTCGCGCCCGGCGCTGGATGCGCATCGCTTGCACGCGGGGAACTATGCGGTGCTGCACACCGGCGCGCGGCACCCGATCAACCGCTGGCCGCTGGCCAGTTTCCTGTCGGTTGCCGAACGCCTGCTGGCGGAAACCGATCTGACGGTGGTGCTGTTCTGCGAGGATCCCTCGGCCGCCGCGCACCCGGCGCTCCGCGACAGAAACCGCGTACGCATACTCGACGTGATCGACGGCGATGCGTTCGACGCGATCGTTTCCGGCGCCAGGCTTCTGGTCGGCAACGACTCGGGGCCGAAGCATCTGGCGGCGGTACGCGGCGTGCCGACGGTCAGCCTGCACGTCGATCGGCTCAACTGGAGCGAATGGGGGCAGGACGGGCCGGGCACGATCCTGTCCAAGCGGGTGCCGTGCACCGGCTGCGGGCTGAACGACATCCAGCTCTGCGGACGCGAGGCGGTATGCGTTCGATCGATCCGGGTGGATGAGGTGATGGCGGCGATCCGGCCGCTGCTGTGATCGATCCGGGCGGCGCGCGCCGCCGCGGGCTCAGGTGCGCAGGCCGCGCCTGGCGATGATCCCGAACGCGGTGGGATCGCGATCGCCGCCCGAATAGGTGAACTGGGCGATCTCGTGCCCGTGCCCGATCAGGCCAAGCGCCAGCCGATCGAGATCGCCGCGGCGCAGGATCGGGTTGCCTGCCGCGTCCGCCTCGGCACCGGGCAGCGGATCGTAGCTTACCATGTGCACCGCCATCCCGCCGGGCTTCAGGCAGGCAAGCGAGCGATGAATGAAGTCGACCGTGTCCGTCACGGTCGACAGATCGTTGGGGCTGCGCTGCGACCAGAGCAGATCGAAGCCGGTGAGATCGTCCGGCAGATCCGCACGGTTGAGCGGCCGGTGGAAGACGTTGCGATCGAACGTGGCATCGTCGCACAAGGCCGGATTGCGCCAGACCTCCACGCCCAGCGCATCGGGATCGGCCATCGTCACGTGGCACCCGATATCGGCCAGCACGGCGGGGATCGCCCCGGCATCCGGGCCGAATCCGATCGCCTGCGCGCCCGCCTCCAGCACGCCGTAGCTGCGAAGGGCCTGCAGGATATAGATGTGGCCCCATTGCCGGGAATCGTGCGCCGGCGCCTCGTGCATCCGCGCCGCCCATTCGGCATAGACCGGCTCGGCGAGCTGGGGCCGGGTACAGGGCTGCGAGATCGGCGTCGCCAGCCTGGGGGCGGCGGCGCTCATCAGTTGCGGCACGGCGCGGATCGTGGACGCGCCGAAGCTGGTGCGCCGCTCGTCAGTGACGGCTTCGGCCTCCGCCTCGACCGCGGACAGACGCCGCGCCGTGACGCGCAGCCCGGCCGCCGTCGCGTCCGTCCCGTCATAGATATGGCCGAGGACGGCATGCAGCACGTTCGCTGCCGGCCTGAACCGCAACGTCGTCGTCCCGCCATCCGCCGCGATCAGCCGCAGCGGCGCTTCGGCATAGGCGATCTGGTACGCGGCCGCGCCCGGCCGGGACGAATAAGCGTGGACCCGCAGCACGATCATGCCGCGGGTGGCGACGAGCCCATCGAAGCGGAGCGTGACCAGCACCTCCTCCTGGCCGAAATCGGCATAGGGGGTGTGGAACACATAGTGATCGTCCGGCCCCTGCTGCGACCCGCCGAGTCCGCCGACAAGGCTGCACCAGTCCGGCGCGAACTCGAAGGGGCCAAGCTCGACTTCATTTTCATCGAGGAGGATCACCGCTTCACCTTATCGCCGAACGCCTGTTCCTGCATCCGCAGGCGGAGCCGCCCGATGCACGCGCGCACGAACGCGCGCAAGGGGTGCCGCGCCACGCACCTGTCGCGCCGATCGCCCAGCAGGCGAACCGCCGCCGAAGCGCTGGCGGCGAGCGCCGGCTATTGCTGGCTGCCGCGCGGGATCGATCGTTTCACTGCCTCAAGCCGCTCGGCCAGAGCGAGATCCACGCGCCGGAACTCGGCATGGTCGATGGCATTCTGTTTGTCCGCCTTGTCCACCAGGATGCCCAATTCCTCCCGCGACCTGCCGGCATCCTCGATCATCCGCTCGAGGCGGTCCTGCGACGCGGCGAGGGCGTCACGCAGTGCGGTGGCATCGTCGGCGTTTTTCCGTGCATCTTCCCCGGTGCGAACCGCCTCGGCCAACGCCGTGGCGGCTTCCGTTCTGGCGAGGGCACTTTCCTGCCGCGCCTGCCTCGCTTCCTGGATGGCGGCAGCCGCCTGTTCGCGCTCCGGCGCGGGGTCATGCTCCGCGCGCATCGTATCGATCAGCGTGCGCAGCCCGGCGATCTCGTCGGACAGGCCGTCGATACGCCGCTGCAACGCCTTCCGCCCGGTCAGGCGTTTGATCCACTGCCAAGCCATTCAGATGCCCCCCGCCCGCTTATGCTCTTGCCCGCCGCCGCCGCGCAGCAGCTCCGATACGGCATCGGCCACAACCTCCGGCGCCAGCTCCCGCAGGCAGGCCTTGGCATAGCCGCACGATCGGCCATGATCGAGGTGGCACGGCGAACAGCCGACCGCGCGCGTCAGCAATCGCACCGCCGGCCCCTGCGGCCGCCATTCGAGCCGCTGGTGGGATCCGCCGAAGATGCACACCGTCGGCGTGCCAAGATACGCGGACAGGTGGGAAATGCCGGAATTGTTGCCGATCACGCAAGTCGCCGTGCGCACCTCCGCCACGACATCGGGCCACGGAAGCGTGCCGCAATCGTTGCGCACCCGATCCGATCTCAGCTCCCGCACGATGCCGTTGGCGCGCTGCCGCTGCCCCGCGGTGCCGATGACGCGGATCAAAGCGGGCGCTTCCGGCCGATCGAGCATGAGGGCGATCAACCTGCTGAAGTTCTCGGCCGGCCAGTCGCGAATATCG
Source organism: Sphingomonas bacterium (assembly GCF_028292925.1). Lineage (GTDB taxonomy): Bacteria > Pseudomonadota > Alphaproteobacteria > Sphingomonadales > Sphingomonadaceae > JAQGLK01. The sequence goes on along the minus strand of NZ_JAQGLK010000001.1, from coordinate 6,645 downwards.
CTGTTCGAAAAAGGCGATACCAGCAACGTGCTCACGAAACGGTGTCGCCTTCATACAGGATGCCGAACCGTTCGACGCGCAGGCGGATGAGTTCGATCAGGAGGATCAGATATTCCGACTGGTGGAGCACGCTGCTCGCCCCCTGCCGCATCAGGCGACCGCCGAAGAAGTCGAACGCCGGCCGCCGGTCTCCGCCGTCGTCATAGACCCGGAATTCGAAAACGCTGCCGGGCTTCTCGACATCGAACTCGAACCGCAACGGGTCGCCCGCGCTGACCACCCTGCTGGCGACGCGATCCAGCGAGATCGCAATGTCGAGGAACAGGAATCCCGGCGTCCCCGGATCGATTTCCAGATAGGGCTCGAACACATAGCGGCCGGGCCGCAGGTTCCAGTAGGGGCCCCAGATGATGGCAGCGTCATGCCGCTCCCGGTCGGCCGGCACCGCGAACCGATGGCGCGTCCGGCGCGTATAGCCCTGCCCCTGAAAATCACCGGGCGCGAGACTGTCGTCGCGCGCGGTTTCCGGCTCGTGGCGCACGGTATCGATCGGCAGGAAGATATCCAGGTGCCGGAACTGCGCCTTCGTGCCCAGCCCGCAACGCAGATCGGCATCGACCGACTGGAGCAGGAAGCGGGTATCGCCATCCGTGCGCAGATCGATCGCGATGTCGTACTTTCCGGTGACGAGCCCCTGAAACGCGGAAGTCTTGCCGACTACGTCGACCTTTTCCTCGGACGAGTTGCGCGGATAGATGTCGAAGCTCAGGATCGTATCGGCGATGCCCAGCCCCGCGGCCAGATCGCGGTTCCAGCTGCCGACGACCAGGGTGATCGCGGCAGCGGGGAACGTCTCCCGCAGCCGCTCCAGCGCGGCGATCCCCATGATGAAATCGCCGAGATGGTCGAGCTTGAGGACGAGGATGCGGTGCGAGGCGCCAGACCGCGTCCGCTCGACGCGGTCGCGCACGGGCTCGAACAGCGGCATCGGGGCGGTCGGCGGCGGCGCGGGCCGGCCGGCAAGCGTCCAGGCGGGCGGCGCGATCCGCTCGATCACCAGCGTCAGGTCGGACTTGCCGACCGGTCGCTCCTCTGTATCGCGGGCATAGTCATAGCCGGTATCGTCTTCGGCCAGATGGCGAACGCGGTACGTGTTCGGAACGAGTGCCTCCTCGACCTCGGCGAGGAGCGATCCGGGCGTGTAGAGCCGCCGCTGATCGGCCGTCCATGTCGCCGGCAGCATCAGCTTGCGCTCGAACAGGAAGCTGCTGGGCACGGTGAGGACAAGGAAGCCGCCCTCGCGGACCAGCCCGAACCATTCCCGGATGGCGCCGCGATATTCCACCACGCTTTGCAGGACGTTCTCGACGACCACCACCTGCTGGCTTGCCGGCGCGACATCGGCAGTGCCGGCGCCGCCGATCGCCACGTCGTGACGGGGCGCCTGCGACTGGTAGAACCGGAGGGGCCGGGCAGGGCTCGCCGGATGCGGCTCGACGCCCGGTGCGGCCCCCAACTCTTCCTGCAACACGCCTCCCCCCGCCTGGTTATGATCCGCGCTTATCAAAGGGTCGGTGTCCCGTCGAGATAGCTGCGGCGGCTGGCGCCCGTAGGGCGGACCGGGAAACCTGCGAGTCGGCTTGGCTTCGCAAGGACCGCGCGATAGGAAGCCTGGAGCGGAACCGACCGTGCCGGCCGGGGGCAATGCATTGGGTTCCTTGATGATAAACCGACTTCGGGAAGCAGGTATCGCGACGCACCTGCTGGCCCGTGCCCGCGCCGAGCGGGAGGCGGGGCGCTATCCCGAGGCCGCCTTGCTCTATGAAGAGGTGCTGCGGCTTCGCCCGGACGATGCGCGCCTGCGGATCCAGTGCGGCCACATGCGCAAGGAGGCCGGCCATCTGGCGCAGGCCAGCGATCACTACCATGCCGCGCAGCAGGCGCTGCCGGACGACGGCGATCTGGCGCTGCAACTCGGCCATTTCCACAAGACCGCCGGGCGGATCGACGAGGCGGCGCGCTCCTACCGCCGCGCGCTGGATCTGAAGCCCGGCTGGGATGTGCCCGCCGGAGAACTGGCGCGGCTGCACGAGGCCGGCTGGCGGGACGGGGCCGGGGCGGATGCGGCACCCGCGGTGGAGGCCGCGGCGCCCGCCGGGGACCCGATCGACACTGCTGCGGCGCGGCTGCGTGATGCGGCGGGTTCCGCGTCGCTCGTACCGGGCCTGGCGCCGCGTGACCCCGAAAACCTCTTTCACGAGCACCACGAGGAAATCGACGTGCGCCGGCTCGGCCGACGCGAGCATGGTTTCTGGGGGAATGCGCGCACGCTTCGCGGTGTGGAAGCGATCCGCGGCTTCTGCGTCGCCAAGGTGCCGGTTCTCGAGATGCAGGTTCTGCTGAACGGGATGACGATCCACCGGGCGTCGCTCAGCGGCGGCTTCGAGCTGGCGTTCGAGATCAACAAGCCCCGCATCCGCAAGTACGTCTTCAATGCCTGGTACGATTTCGGGCAGTTCGCCCCTGGCCGCTACGCTCTGGAATTGCGTTTCCGCGACGCGGAGAGCGGCATCCGCTCCTTCCACGATACCGTTCTGATCGCCGAGCCGCTTGCGGATGACGGCTTTCTGCCGGAATCCGATGCGCTGATCACGATAAGCGAGCCGAACGTCGCGGCGCTGGAGGAAAAGATCCGCCATGCGCCGAGCATGGTGCGCGCCGCGTCCCGCCAGCTCTTCCGCCGGCCGCCCCGCAGCATCCTCGTCCAGCGTACCGATCAGCTTGGCGACATGGTCGCTTCGGTCGCACCGATGCGGCGGCTGCGCGAAATCTTTCCCGAAGCGCGCTTCGTCGGCCTGCTGACCGCCGCCAACGCCGATCTTGCCCGAACGCTCGGGCTGTTCGAGGAAGTCATCGTCATCGACTTTCCGGATGACCCGCTGGAGCGCCGGCGGCTCATGCCGCTCGATGTGCAGGAGGCGCTCCGCCGGCAGCTGGAGCCCTATCGTTTCGACGTGGCGATCGATCTGGCCCAGGCCAGCGTCTCGCGCGAGCTGTTGCTGCTTTCCGGCGCACCGTTCCTGTACGGTGTCGGCGGCGGCGACTGGCCGTGGCTGACCGCAGAGTTCGGGCTCAACACCCACGATCGGCCGAACGGCCTGGATATGATCCCGCATTCGGCGAAGACCCTCGCTTTGGTCGAGACGCTCGGCGCGCTGGTCGATCCGGGGCACCGGATTATCCGGCGGGACGATCTGTCGCGCGATCTGCTGCTGGAACACGGCATCGCCCCCGATGATCGCTATGTGCTGCTGCACATGGGCGCCCGCGTCGCGTTCTCCCGCTGGCCGCATTACGTCGCGCTTGCGGAGCGTTTGCTGCGCGACACCGATCTGAAGATCGTGATGATGACGGAGGATCCTGCCATCCGCGCCGGCCTTCCGGCGGGCTTCACCGCGTCGAACAGGATCATATTCCTCGACAAGCGGCTTTCGTTCGACACGTTCGACGCTTTCGTGTCCTTCGCGACGGTGCTGGTCGGCAACGATTCCGGGCCCAAGCACCTGGCCTCGCTGCGCGGCACCAACGTCGTGACGCTCCATACCGCACGGATCAACTGGAGCGAGTGGGGGCAGGAGCGGGTCGGCAAGATCATCAGCCGCAAGGTGCCCTGTGCGGGGTGCGCGATCTTCCACGATGCCGAGGAGTGCGGCAAGGATTTCAGCTGCATCCGCGACATCACGCCGGACGAAGTGTTCGAGGCGCTGCTGCCCTACGTCGATACGGCGGGATCGGCGAATGCGGGATACCGGGCATGACGAAGTTCAACGCGCTGAAACAGCTCACCCGGCTCGCGCCGAAATTTCGCATCGCGCGGGATATGATCCGGCGCGCCAACACTGCGCGGGACGGCGGCCGCTTTGCCGAGGCCGCGTTGCTCTACGCCGAATCGCTGCGGCTGCGTCCCGGCAACAGCGCGATTCACGTGCAAAGCGGCCACATGTTCAAGGAAGCCGGCGATCGCGAGCGAGCGGAGGAGCATTACGAGGCTGCCTTGGCGCTCACGCCCGACGACCCTGAACTGGCGCTGCAATTAGGCCATTTCCACAAGACGTTCGGCCGATTGGCGGAGGCGCGGGAAGCCTATCAGCGGGCGGCAAGGCTCGCCCCCAGTTGGGACGAGCCGCGCATCGAACTTGGCCGGATGGGCAGCAGCGCGCAGCCGAGCGGCGCGGAGGAAGCCGAGATCGCGGCGATTGCGGCGCTCGATACCAGCGCGCCGCACCGCGACCTTGCGGGTGAGCTGCTTCAGGCCGCGGCACCCGACAGGCTGATCCGGGATCTGCTTCCCCGCCCCCATCGGGAACTGATGCACGGGCATGCCGAGGAATTCTCGATCCGGCGGCTGGGCCGGCTGGAGCGTACCCATTGGGGGGCGATGGACACGTTGCGCGGGGTCGAAGCGATCCGGGGCTTCTATATCTCGTCGACGCCGATCGCGGAGATACAGATCAGCTGCAACGATCAGCTGCTCCATCGCGGGCCGCCGCGTGGCGGCTACGTCCTGCCTTATGAGGGCGAGGATCGGAACCGGCGCAAATACGTCTTCAACGTCTGGCACGATTTCTCGGGTTTTCTGCCTGGCCGCTACCAGATCCGGCTGCGCGCCACGGATGCGGGCCACCGCGTGCACACCCGCGACCTCGATGTGGTGATTGCGCCCCCGCTTCGGGAGGAGGACGCGCCCAGGTCCGACGGGTTCGTGCCCGCGCCCGCGGCAGACGGAGGTTCGATCGAGGAGCAGATCAACAGCCGGCCGAGCATGATCCGCCCCGGACGGCGGGCGATGATCGATCGCCCGGTCCGCACCGTCCTGGTCCAGCGGGCGGATCAGCTTGGCGACATGGTGGTTTCCGTGCCCGCGATCCGCCGCCTGCGCGAAATCCTGCCCGATGCGAAGCTGGTCGGCATGCTCTCGGCCGCCAATGCCGGGCTCGCCGAGACGCTCGGGCTGTTCGATGCCATCATCATCGCCGATCTGCCGGACGATCGCGTCGAGCGGCGGCGGATCATGACGGCCGAGGCGCAGGAACAGCTCGTGCGTGCCCTGGCGCCCTACACTTTCGACATGGCGATCGATCTGACCGAAGGCCCGAGCACCCGGCCGCTGCTGCTGCTCTCCGGTGCGCCGATCACCTGCGGCTTCCGCGACGGCAAGACGCCACTGACGATCGACATCGTGGGCAACACCCACGATCCGATGGATAATCACGAGGTCGTGCCCCACACCAACAAGCTGCTCGGCCTGGTCGAGTGGATCGGCGCGATGCTGCGCAGCGACACCAACGTGGCGCGTCGCGAGGATCTCGATCGCGGGCGTCTGGCAGCTTTCGGCATCGGCCCGGATGAACGCTTTGCCGTTCTGCACGATGGCGCCCGGCTGCGGTTCAGCCGCTGGCCGCATTATGCGGCGCTGGCGGCGCGGATGTTGCGCGATACCGATCTCAAGATCGTCCTGATGACGGACGATGCCGAAGCGACTGCCGCAGCGCGCGAGGAATTCGCCGGCAACCCCCGTTTCCGGCTCGTCACCGGCCTGATGCCGTTCGACGACTTCGATGCTTTGCTGTCCTTTTGTGCAGTGTTCGTGGGCAACGATTCCGGGCCCAAGCACCTTGCCTCGCTGCGTGGTGCGCCGGTCGTCAGCCTTCACATGGCCCGCAACAACTGGAACGAGTGGGGCCAGGAGAATGGCGGCTACATCATCAGCCGCAAGGTTCCCTGCACCGGCTGCCTGATCCACTACGATGCGGAGGAGTGCGGCAAGGACTTCGTCTGCATGACCAACATTTCGGTCGACGAGGTGTTCGGCGCCGCCGAGAAGCTCCTCCAGACCGCCCGATGACAAGCCCGCAAGTTAGCAGGACCAGCAGCATGTCGCCGATCCACGATGCGTCCAGCCTGCCTGTCGGGGGGATCGGCTTCGATCTTGCGGCGCAGTTCCGGCGCAGTCTGCTTCAGGCGGCACGAGACGATGGCACGATCCAGGATCGGATCGACTGTGCCGAACTCGCCATCGTGCTCGGGATGCACGACGCCGCCCGCGCGATCTACGATATCGTCTTCGTGCAGATGGGCTTCTCGCCTGCCCGGCTTGCCTGGCAGGGGCAGATCGCCGGCCGTACCGGGCTTTGGCCGAACGACCTGGCACTCCCTGCCGCGGCCGCGCCGGCGACAGCGGCGGTTTTTTCCATCAGCCGCGCCATCGCGGAGATTGGCGGGCTGATCGAGGCGTTCGACGATCTTCCCGCGCTGCCCCAGGATCGCGGCGCTCTCGTCGCCGATCTGGACGACAGCATCAGCCCGGTCGATACGACGGCGGCGGTGCCGCCCACGCTGGAGGACATCGGCGGAACCTGCGCGCGGCTTTGCACGCTCCTGCGCGATCCGGCGGATCCGGCCGCGATCCAGGCGCTTGCCGATCTGCTCGGCACGCTGGCGCATCGCTACATGGCGCAGGGCATGTTCGATATCCGCGCGCATGTGGCGGACGCGCAGGGTCTGGTCGCGGTGCTCGTCGCCAACGATCTGCGGCGGTTTCTCACCCGCAATCGGGCGCTGGCCTTCGCGCCGTTCGGTTCGGCG
>NZ_JAQGLK010000204.1 GCF_028292925.1 Sphingomonas bacterium | reverse complement strand
GGCTTGTTCCTTTTGCGGATAGCCGAGGCGGCGGGGCCTCGCTCGCCATGCGCTTCTGAAGCTCGGCCGCATCGCGCACCGCCCCCGTGGAGAACCGCCGGCGCCTGCTGGACGAGGCCGGCGCACGCAATGTCTACGGCCGCCTTCGCGCCGACCGTAGACATCGCATGAACCGGCTCGCGCAACGTCGCGCCGTCGGCTTCTTCAACAGTCTTTAGAAGCGCACCGCGAGCTTCGCGTTCAGCTGGCGTGGCGGGTTGGGGAACCCGACATCGGTGGGGCTGCCAGCGAAGAAGGATGAGAAATAGTCGGTGTTGTACCGGCGATTGAACACGTTCTCGGCCGAGAGCGTCAGGCTCCAGGGCGCTCTGTTGATCAGGATGCGGGCGCTGACCAGATCCACCTGTTTCTGCTTCTCGAGGTTGTCGATGAACCAGTAGAGATCGCCGAATGCCTGATAGTCGATGCGCAGCCCGCCATCGATACCGCCGCCCAGATCGCGATCATACTGGACGCCCACATTGTACTTCCAGCCATTTACGTGGGGAAGCTTGTTACCGCGATAGAGCGCGGCGCCGTTATAATCCTGGATCTTCGAATCGATCAGCGATCCGCCAAGCGATACGCGCAACTCGCGGGTGAGGCGGGCGGTCAGATCGCCCTCGATGCCGTAATGGTATCCGTCGTTGATGGTCAGGATTCCCTGTGCCGCCGACGCGGAGTCCCACCGATAGAATTGCACGTTCTTCTGGTCGGTGTAGAAGCCCGCGACGTTGAGCTGCAATCTGCGGTCCACCAGCGACAGCTTGCTGCCGATTTCGTAGGTATCGGCGATCTCAGCGTCATATTGGCGGGGGAAGATCAGCGATTCCGCATTGAATCCGCCGCTGCGGAAGCCTCGCGCAGCCGACGCATAGACCATCTGGTCGGGCGTGAAGAAGTAACTGAGCGATGCCTTGGGCTGCAGCGATTCGAATGTCCGGCCAACCCTGGATCCTGTGGCGGGGTTTGCCTGTTTGCGGTCGTCCCAATCCTGCCGCAAGCCCAGCGAAAGCTTCAGGCTCTCGCTGAAGTCGTAATCCAGCGTGCCGAATACGGCATAGGCATTGTTGCGGTTGCGCTCCGGCAGATTGCTTAGCCGAACGGTGCGGATGTCGCTGCCCGGCCCCAGGTCGAGATAGGCCGACGAGACCACGTCGCGGTGGGTATTGAGGTAATAAGCGCCGAGCAGCCACCGCAACCGACCGTCGGAGGGCGACGTCAGGCGGACCTCCTCGCTCCAGGATTCGGTCCGCCGGTTCTGATCGAGGATCAGCCCGCCGAAGCCGGGTGCCAGCGGGTATGACAGGAAGTCCAGATCCTGCCCCAGTGTCGCCGCGCGGGCGTATGCATAGGCGCTGATCGAGGTCAGCGTCATCCCGTTGGCAAAGTTGTAGTCCGCTTTCAGCGACGAATCACGCAGCCGTCGCTCACCCTTGCCGCCGCGGTTCGACACCACCGGATATACCGCATTGATGTCCTGGCCGGGGAAGAGCGGGTAATAATAAGCGGATCCGCCATTCAGGTTCTCATAGCTGCCGCGCAGATCGAGGCTCAGCGCGGCGGTGGGCTTGTAGATCAACCGTCCACGAAGCGAGATCGATTCGTAATTGTCGACCTTGCGATCCAGCGTCTCGTTGCGGATCCGGCCCTCGTTGTTGGTGTAGGATGCGGACATCCGGTAGAGAAGCGTATCGTCCACGATCGCGCCGGAGGAGGCGCCGAACAGGCGATAATATAGCCCCTGGCCGATTTCGGCCGAAAGCTGGTTTTCCAGTTCGTTGGTCGGCAGGCGTGTCGTGATGTTGATCGCTCCGCCGATGGCGTTGCGGCCATAGGTCGATCCTTGCGGCCCTCTGAGCACTTCGATGCGCTCGATATCGGTCAGTTCCTGCGTGCCCTGGTCCGGGGAGGATGCCTGTACCCCGTCGATCACCAGTGCCACCGGAGGTTCCCCGAAGCGGACCTGCGTGATGCCGCGCACGGTGATGATGTTGGTGCCGGGGTCCTGCGCTGGCACCTGGCTGAAGCTGGGTACGATGGCGTTGAGCCCCTGGATCGACGTGATGCCGGCGCGCTCGATCAACCCGGAGGTGATCGCGGTTACGGCGAGCGGCACGCTGTTCAACGATTCCTCGCGTTTGCGCGCGGTGACGACGATATCTTCCAGCTCGCCATTATCGCCACTGTCGCCCGCGTTGGCCGCGCTGTCCTGTGGCACTGCCGACCCGGCGGAGGCGGCTGTCTGGGATGCACCTGGCGACGCGGTCAGCGCCGCGAGCAATGCAGTCGATGCGAGAAACGAAGTGCGTTGAATGGACATGATGTGGCCCCCTTTTGCCCGATGCTTGCCGAGCATCCTCTCCGACCCGCCTCGGCCGAGCGCGCAGTGGAGGCGCGGGCCGCTGATGGGCCCGTCGCCGCCAAGGTCGGTGTCAGGCAGCCTTGGCGGCCACCACGGGCTTCTGATCCCCGAACATTGCCGGATCGATGTTCAGCTGGAACCGCTTGAACCGCCAGCCATCGGCGGTCCTGCTGACGATGCAGTCGCCCCCTGCCGTCGCGATCGCGACCGGGCCGGTCTGGATGTTCATCTTGACGATGTAGAAGCGATAGCGGGCGCCATCTTCATGCGCGTCGACGACATGGTTGCTCAGGATGTGGCGGACACCATCTTCCTTGCCTGCGGCGATATGGCTGGTGATGAAGGTCTGGACCGCCTCCGGCCCCTGGAATTCGCCGTAAGGCGCCACGAAAACGCCGTCCTGCGCGAAAGTGGCCGCGAAACCTGCCGCATCTTCCCCGTCCAGCGCGATATACGTCCGCGCCGCCAGTTCGTGAATCTCGATCTTGTCTTCCGTTCCGATGGTCATTGTCGAGCTCCTTGAGAGGAAAGCGGTGATCAGGCGGTTCTGGAGGTGCTTCCGATATGGGCCTTGAGCAGGTCGTTGAACGGAGCGCCGACACGCTGCACGGCGTGCCCGGCACCGGTGAGGGTGTGGAGATCGGTGGCGAACAGATCGGCGAGCCGCCGGGCGATCGCATCGAACGCATCGCTCCAGCCACCTGTCACGACGAGCTTGGGGAATGCCGCATCGGCGATTGCGCCAACCGGCACATCGACCCGCCACGGCCGTTCGGTGACAAGGTTCACGGCGGCAGCGGCCAGCGGTGCCGGCAGTTCCGGGGGAAGCGCCATGTCCATTTCCAGGGCGGCGATGAAGCCGGTGACGAAGCCGTGCAGATCGTCGGGATCGGCCTTCGCCCAATGCGCCTTCATCGCGTCGGATACCCGCGCCACCGCCGGCACATCATAGCAAAGCGCGAACGCGGGCGGCTCGATCACGGTTAGCGAGTGCACCAGATCGGGCCGCAGGCCGGCGGCGTTCATCGCCACGATCCCGCCCATCGACGTGCCGACAAGATGCGCACCGTCGCCAAGCACGGCGACAACATCGCGGGCATCGGCCAGGACGTCGACGGCATCGATCGGCGCCGTCTGGCCATAGCCACGCCGGGTGACGACATCGAAGCGCAGGACGTCTGCTAGTGACTTCTGTTCGGCGAATGCAGCCGTGCCGACACCCAGGCTGCCATGCACGAGAACGACGCGCGCGCCGCTCTCACCCCACACCTCAACTGCGAAATCCATCCTGTGCCTTCCCCGAAAATAACCCCGATGTGATCAAACTCGCTTTGCATGTTATCTATCTCAAAAAGATTGTCCATATACAAAAGTTGCTTGCAGACCTGGCTTCGCGCCCATAACTTTCCCGGCGAGTGAAAGCCGGGGAGCAGGGCATGTCGGACCAGTCGATCAAACTTGTGGTGCATGGTGACGATCGCCCGACAGCTCGGGACTTTACGATCGGTACGCTCATCATCGCGGGCTGGACCGGGCGCGACGCCGCCTCGCTCGAGGCGCATATCGTGGAACTCGAAGAACTGGGTGTCACCCGTCCGAACGCGGTGCCGATGTTCTACCGCGTCGACGCCGGGCTGCTCACCACCGCGGGAACGGTGCAGATGGTCGGCCGTGAAGCCTCCGGCGAAGTCGAAAGCGTGCTGATCAAGCAGGACGGCGAGTTGTTCGTCGGCGTCGGATCGGATCACACCGATCGCAAGCTCGAGACCGTCGGCATCACGCTCTCCAAGCAGCTGTGCGCCAAGCCGATTGCCGATCAGGTGTGGCGCTGGGCAGACGTGGCCGGCCATTGGGACAGCATCATGCTGCGCTCGCATCTGCCGGCTTCCGATGAGCCCTATCAGCAGGGGCCGACCACGGCGTTGCGCCGCCCCGATGAACTGTTGGCTATCTATGAGGAGCGCCACGGCCCGGTGCCGGACGGCACCGCCATGTTCTGCGGCACGCTGCCGGCCGAAGGCGGTATCCGCTTCGCCCCGGCGATGCTCCTGGAACTGCACGATCCGGTGCTTGGCCGCACCATCGCCCACAGCTATGTGGTCGATGTCCTGCCGATCGCAGAGGACTGATCGTGGCCCGGTCGACAGGTCTGTCCGCTTTGGCGAGCGCGCTCCACGATGGCATGGAGACCGCGGCGGGGCTTGTCGCCCATGCGATCGAATGTGCGGACCTGCCGGCCGCCGCCGGGGTCTTCACGCTGCGCCTCGACGGGGAAGCGCGCCGCGCGGCGGTGGCTGCCGATCGGGCCCGCTCCAGCGGGGGCGAGGCCCCGTTCCTCGGCGTTCCGATCACGATCAAGGACAATATCGCGCTCCGTGGATATCCTACCACCGCCGGCTCGCGGGTGCTCGCGGGCACGATGGTGGCGGCCGAGGACGCCCTGGTCGTCACGCGGTTGCGGCAAGCCGGGTTCATCGTGCTTGGCCGCACCAACATGACCGAGTTCGCCTTTTCCGGGCTGGGGCTCAACCCGCACTACGGCACGCCCGCGAACCCCGCCTTCACGGATGCGGTGCACATTCCCGGCGGATCGACATCGGGCGGCGCCGTTTCGGTGGCGCTGGGGATCGTGCCGGCGACGATCGGCACCGATACCGGGGGCTCGCTCCGTATCCCCGCGGCCTTCTGCGGGCTGGTCGGCTTCAAGCCCACCGCTTCTGCGGTGTCGTCAGAAGGAGTGCTGCCGCTGTCCGGCACGCTGGACGCGGTTGGCGTGATCGCGTCCGGCGTCGCCGATTGCCGGATGTTGTTCGACGTGATCCGGCAGGACGAGCCTCAACCCGCCCGTGCGGACGGTGGCCTGCCCCGGATCGGCGTTGTATCCAACTACGTGATGCAGGGCCTCGATCCCGCCGTGCACGATGCCTTCGAAGCCGGAGTCGCGCGGTTGGCCGCCGCGGGCGCGCGGATCGAGCGGATCGAAATTCCCATCCTCGACACCATTCCCGAGATGATGCGCGACGGCACCATTCCTGCGGCCGAGGCTTTCGCCTGGCATCGCCAGCATCTCCCCGGTGCGAGCGAGGCCGACTATGACCCGCGCGTGATCTCGCGGATCAAGCCGGGCGGCACGATCACCTCCGCAAGCTATCTCGCGCTCCTCGCGCGGCGTCGCGAGATGATCGCCGCGTTCGCCGCGGCGGCTCAAGGCTTCGATGCGCTTGCGTGGCCGACGGTGCCGATCACCGCCCCGGCGATCGACGTCTTCGCCGAAGACGACGCCTATCACCGGCTGAACGCGCTCGTGCTGCGCAACTCGACCGTCATCAACCTCGCCGACGGCTGCGCGATCTCGCTGCCCTTGCCCACGGACGGAGCGCCCACCGGCATCACGCTGGCGGCTGCCCACGGGCGGGATGACGCACTGCTCGCCACCGCTCTCCAGGTCGAAGCGATCTTCTCCTCTTTTCACCCCTGATCGGAAGCCGAACCATGGCCGTTACCAAGGAACATCGCGAATTCCACCTGCTCGACATGGATCCGGCGGGCTGGCAGCTGCCCGATGGCTATGCGCCAGGTGGCGGCGTCGACGAGAAGATACTCTCCGGCGCACTCGACCCGGCAAACAAGCGTGGCAGCCGGACCCGGCTGCTTCGCTTCCAGCCGGGCGTGTTCACGACCGCGCCGTTCATTCACGATTATTGGGAGGAGGTCTTCCTCGTCCAGGGCGACCTGACCGTCGGCAACGACGAGAACGGCGAGGGCGGGGAAAATTTCACCGCCTTTACCTATGCCTGCCGCCCACCGGGCGTGTACCACGGGCCGTTCAAGTCCATCGGCGGCTGCATCCTGCTCGAGACGCATTATTACGATCCTGCATGATCGTGCTTGACATAGCTTTGTTATAAAGCTAGCTGGCACATAGGAGATTGATGATGCCACTTACCGTCAGCAAGGCCGAGCTTCTCGTCGATGGCGACGACGAACATTTCCGGCAGGCGATACACGACGCCCTCAGCTTCAGCGCCCGGCTGCAGGAAATCCGCAATCGCCTGGGCGAGACGATCGGGCTGACCGGCCCGGCTTATTCGATCCTGATCGCGATCGAGCACCTTTCTGCGGGGGGAGGGGAGGTCGGGATCAGCCGGCTGGGCGAGCACCTTCATCTTTCGGGCGCGTTCGTGACCATCGAGGTCAACAAGCTGGTCAAGGAGGGACTGGTCGGCAAGGCGCCGCACCCGGAGGACGGGCGGCGCGTGGTGCTGACCGTCACCCGCAAGGCGCTGCTGCTGCTGGAGGAACTCGCCCCCACGCAGCGGCCGATCAACGATGCGATCTTCGATCGGTTGACCGCCAAGCAGTTCCGGCAGTTCGCCGAGATCATGGCTTCGTTGGTTGGCGGCACCGAAGAGGCGCTCGCCCTCCTGCATCTTCAGGCTGAACAGCGCCGCCGCCGAGCCTGACCCCTCCCGATCATCCGACGGAGACTGGTGATGACATTCGATCAGCGCGCGTTTCGCAACGCGCTCGGCCACTTCCCGACAGGGGTGGTGGTCGTCACCGCCGCGCGCGCCGAGGGCGATCCGATCGCGATGACGGTAAGCTCGTTCAACGCGGTCTCGCTCGATCCGCCGCTCGTGCTGTTCAGCGTCGGGCGTACCGCGCCCAGCCTCGCCGCTCTTCTCCAGGCGGACAGCTTCGGGATCAGCGTGCTGCGACACGACCAGAGCGATCTTTCGGGCCGCTTCGCCAATGCCCGGGGCGCCAAATGGTCCGGCCTGGAGCCTTGCTTGGGGGAGACCGGCTGCCCGCTTGTCGGCCCGTGCCTCGCCGTCTTCGAATGTACGCCACACGCCACACACGATGGCGGTGACCATCTCATCATCGTCGGGCGCGTCGCGCGGTTCGAGATAGCCCCGGAAGGTGCGCCACTCGTCTTCTTCCGCGGCGGCTATCACGCGATCGCCGAACGCGCCGCCTGACGATCCTTACGAAACAAGGAAAAGAACATGAAAACGGGATCGAGTCACATTCGTTCGCTGCAGGACGGACGCAAAGTGTTCATCGACGGCGCGGAGGCGGGCGACGTCACCGTCCACCCGGCCTTCCGCAATGCCGTGCGCTCGGCCGCGTCGCTCTACGATTTCCAGGCCGATCCGGCGCACGCCGAACTGATGACCATCGAAAGTCCGACAAGCGGGGGGCGGGTCAACCGGACCTGGGCATTGCCGACGAGCTATGCCGATCTCGTCGAGCGCCGCCGCGCGATGGAGGCGTGGGCCGGCACCCATTACGGCTTCATGGGCCGATCGCCCGATCATGTCGCCTCGTGCTTCGCCGGCATGATGATGGGGCGCGAGGTGTTCGACGCCTATGATCCGGCGCGTGCGGCGGCGCTGGCCGACTATTTCGCCTATGCCCGCGACAACGATCTGTTCCTCACCTACGTGATCATCAATCCGCAGGCCGATCGATCCAAGGCGGCCAGCGGCCAGGCCGATCCCTTCCTCACCGCCGGCATCGTAGACGAGGATTCGCAGGGGATAACGCTGCGGGGCGCCAAGATGCTGGCGACGAGCGGAATCATGGCCAACGAGGTATTCGTCAGCTGCATCCAGCCGCTCGGCGCGGGTGACGAGAATTATGCGATCTCGCTGGCGCTGCCGATGAACGCGCCGGGCCTGAAGCTGCTGTCGCGAAAATCCTACGAGGCGGCCGCCCCGAGCCAGTTCGACAACCCGCTTGCCAGCCGCTTCGACGAGAATGATGCGGTGATCTATTTCGACGACGTGAAGGTGCCCTGGGACCGGATATTCGTCGCGCGCGACACCGCGATGATGATGAAGCAGTTCCACGCCACCCCGGCGCATGTGCTGCAGAATTATCAGTGCCAGGTGCGGCTGATGGTGAAGATGCGCTTCCTGATGGGGATAGCGCGCCGGATCGCGGAGACGAACGGTATCATCGGGCTTCCGCCGGTGCGCGACATGCTCGGCCAGCTCGCGGCCGAGGCGGCGCTAGTCGATGGCATGGTGCACGGCATGGAGGCGAAGGGCCATCAGCACGGTCCCTATTTCGTACCGGACTCGCACCTGCTCTACGCCGCCCAGGTACTCACGCAGCAGCTTTACGCGAAAATCATCAATTCGTTGCGAGATCTTGCCGGCGGCGGACTGATCATGCTGCCGTCGAACGTCGCGGACTTTGCCAATCCCGAAATCGCCGCGATCATCGCCAAGACGCAGCAGTCGCCGGTCGTGGGATCGGAGGACCGGGTCAAGTTCTTCAAGCTTGCATGGGATGCGATCGGAAGCGAGTTCGCCAGTCGCCATAGCCAGTATGAGATGTTCTACGCCGGCGCGGGCTTCGTCACCAGGGCGCACTCCTTCCGCAGCTACGACTGGGCGGGGTCGACCGCATTGGTCGACGATCTGCTGTCCAGCTACTCGCTGAAGGATTCGGAGCATATCCAGCAGGCGGCAGAGTGAGCGGATCGCCACGATCGCGCACCTGAACGGCGCCGGCGTCTTCGGGCATTCCGCTGGGGGCCGGTGCGTTCGCGCGTGATCAGAACCAAATCCTGACGCCGGTGACGAAGCTCGTCCGCGTCGGGTCGTCGCCGTCGGCGCGTGCGAAATCTGCCGTTCGCCCGGCTTTTGCCTCGTACGACACACCGACATAGGGCGCGAACTGGCGGCGGATCTCATAGCGAAGCCGTAATCCCAGTTCGGCACTGGTCAGGCCGGCGCCGAGGCGATCTTCGGGCACGTCCTGCGCGGATAGATTGAACTCGGCGCGGGGCTGCACCACCAGCCGCTGCGTGACCCGCTGATCGTAATAGCCCTCGAGGCGGCCGAGTACGTCCCCCTTGTCGGACAGGAAGGCGGCACCTTCGACCTCGAACCAATAGGGTGCCAGACCTTCGAAGCCGACGGTCGCATAGGCACGGTTGGGCGACGGGCCGAAGTCGTGGCGGACGCCCGCCTGGAGATTGAAATAAGGCCCGATCGCGCGGCTGTAGAGCGCCTGCACCTCGGCGGTTTCGACGCCGTTGCGGAATGCCGCCTCACCCTCGCTCTTCACGAAGATCCGGTTGATGTCGCCGCCAAACCAGGCCTCACCGTCCCACCGATAGCCATCGCCGCCCTTGCCGGTCTGGAACT
>NZ_JAQGLK010000148.1 GCF_028292925.1 Sphingomonas bacterium | reverse complement strand
TCCCCAAGCCGAGCTGATCGCCGTCAGGGTAGCGGCCGGGGGCACGCTACCGGGGCGCGGTCCGCATATCGACGCAGGCATAAGCGGGACGGGGCCCGGCGCCGCCGCCGCGATACCCCGGCCCCTCGAGGCCGGGGGAGGGGCCTCAGTCGCGCAGCAGTTCGTTGATCGCGGTCTTGGCACGGGTCTGTGCATCGACCCGCTTGACGATCACGGCGCAGGCCAGGCTCGGCCCGGGGCTGCCATCCGGCAGCGGCTTCCCCGGCAAAGCCCCGGGCACGACGACCGAATAGGCCGGCACGCGCCCGACGAAGGTCTCGCCCGTGGCACGATCGACGATCTTGGTGGTGGAGGACAGGAACACGCCCATCGCCAGCACGGCGCCACGCTCCACGATCACGCCCTCGACGACTTCGGAGCGTGCGCCGATGAAGCAATCGTCCTCGATCACCACCGGGCCCGCCTGCAGCGGTTCCAGCACGCCGCCGATGCCGACGCCGCCCGACAGGTGGACGTTGGCGCCGATCTGCGCGCAACTGCCGACCGTCGCCCAGGTATCGACCATCGTGCCCGCGCCGACATAGGCGCCGATGTTGACGAAGCTCGGCATCAGCACGACGTTTCGCCCGATGAACGCCCCGCGCCGCGCCACCGCGCCCGGCACGACGCGGAAACCGGCCTCGCGGAACGTCGCATCGTCCCAGTGGGCGAATTTGGAGGGCACCTTGTCGAACGCCGGCGCGCCGGCCGATCCGCCGATCACCCGCTCATTGTCGTTGAGGCGGAACGACAGCAGCACGGCCTTCTTCAGCCACTGATTGACCTGCCATCCGTTCGCCCCCGGCTCGGCCACCCGCGCCGTACCCGCATCCAGCATGTGCAGCGCCGTCTCGACCGCGTCGCGAACCTCGCCCATCGTGCCGGTATCGATCGTCGCGCGCGCTTCCCACGCGGCATCGATCACCGCCGCCAAACCTTCGCTCATCGCGCTTCCCCTTCCAGTATTTCGTCCAGCCATGCGCCGACCTCGGCGATCTCGTAATCGATCGCGGTGCGATCGATCCCGCGATCCCCGTCCTCGGACCCGTTATTGACCCACACGGTCGTCATGCCGAGCGCCTTGGCCGGCACCAGGTTGCGCGCCATGTCCTCCACGAACAGAGCGTGCGCCGGATCGATCTCCAGCGTCTCGCACATCGCGGCATAGCTCGCCGGGTGCGGCTTGGGCTGATAGGCGCAGGCGTGGATGTCGTGAATGGTCTCGAAAGCGTCGCTCAGCCCCAGGCGGGCCAGCACGCGGCGGGCATAGGGCGCATCGCCGTTGGTGAAGATCAGCTTGCGCCCCGGCAATCCCGCCACCGCACGCACCAGCCGCCGATCCTCGGCGATCGCCTCCATCTCGATGTCGTGGACATATTCCAGGAATTCGTGCGGATCGACGCCGTGGGATCGCATTAGGCCCGACAGGGTCGTGCCATGTTCGCGGAAATAGTTCTTCTGGACCGCCCGCGCGGCGACCGGGTCGATACCGAGCAGGCGTTCGATGAACGCGGTCATCCGGTGGTCGATCAGCCCGAACAGATCCGCCGACGCCGGATAGAGCGTGTTATCGAGATCGAAGATCCAGGTATCGACGTGGGCGAGGGCGGGGATCATGGGATGCGCGCCTAGCCGCGTCGGCCGGCCGGGGCAACCTGCCGGTCACCCGGCATCCGGCGGCCCCTAGTATCGGGCAGCGGCCGTTATCGCGATTCCGTTCAGACGGTGAAGCTCTCGCCGCAGCCGCACGCGCCCTTTGCGTTGGGATTATCGAACACGAAGCCGGCGGTAAAATCGTCCTCCACCCAGTTCATCGTCGATCCGATCAGGTACAGGATCGATCCGGCATCGACGTAGAAGTCGCCGGCCGCCGTCTGGATCTTCTCGTCCATGGGATCGGCCGTCGTGACGTAATCGACCGAATAAGCCAGCCCCGAACAGCCCCGCCGCGGCGTCGACAGCTTGACACCGATCGCGCCTTCGGGCGCCTGCGCCATCAACCCGGCGATTCGTGCTTCGGCCGAAGGCGTCAGCATCAGCGCGGCTGGACGTGCCCTAAACTTCGTCGCCATCACAGCATCCCCAGCTCGAGCTTCGCTTCGTCCGACATCTTCTGCGGATCCCACGGTGGATCCCAAACGAGGTTCACCTCGGCAACGCCAACGCCCGGCACCGCGCCGACCTGCATCTCGATCTCGCCGGGCATCGACTCGGCGACCGGGCAGTGCGGCGTCGTCAGCGTCATGGTGACGACGACATGGCCGTCCCCGGTTACGTCCACGCCGTAGATCAGCCCCAGATCGTAGATGTTCACCGGGATTTCGGGATCGTAGATCTCCTTCAGCGCGGCGATCACATTGTCGTATATCTCGCCCCCCGGCTCGCCCGCGGGAACCGGCGCCGGCTTCTGGCTGAGGAAACCTTCCAGGTAATCGGGGGCACGGTCCAGCCGCGGCCGCTCGGGCGCGGGCGGGGCGGCGTCGATCTCCTCGATCTCGATGCGGTCAGGTTCGCTCATCCGAAAATCCTCGTCACCCGTTCGATCCCGCGGACCAGCGCCTGCACGTCGGCCGCATTGTTATACACCCCGAAGCTTGCCCGCGCCGTCGCCGGCACGCCGAGCCTTTCCATCAACGGCTGCGCGCAGTGGTGCCCCGCGCGGATCGCTACCCGTTCCTCGTCCAATATGGTGCCGACATCGTGGGGATGCACCCCCTGCACCGCGAAGCTGACGATGCCGGCGCTATCCTCCGGCCCGAACAGGGTGACGCTGTTGAGTTCCGACAGGGCATCCCGCGTCGCCCGCACCAGCGCGGTCTCGTGGGCGTGGATCGCCTCCAGCCCGATGCCCTGAACATAGTCGATCGCGGCGTGCAGGCCGAGTGCGCCGGTTATGTGCGGGGTCCCCGCCTCGAACCGCGCGGGCGGCGGGGCATAGGTCGTGCGCTCGAAGCTGACCCGGTCGATCATCGCGCCGCCGCCCTGCCATGGCGGCATCGTGTCCAGGATCTCGCCGCGCGCCCAGAGCACGCCGATCCCGGTCGGGCCGTAGAGCTTGTGACCGGAAAAGACGTAGAATTCGCAATCGAGCGCGGCGACGACCACCGCGATCCGCGGCACCGCCTGGCACCCGTCGAGCAGCAGCTTCGCGCCGACGCGGTGGGCGATGCGGGCCGCGCGCGCGCCATCGACTATCGATCCGAGTACGTTGGAGACATGGCCGAACGCGACCAGCTTGTGCCGTTCCGTCAGCATCGCCTCGGCGGCGTCGAGGTCGATCCGGCCGTCCGCAGTGAGCGGGCAGACGTCGATCTCGATCCCCGTCCTGATGCGCAGCAACTGCCACGGCACGATGTTCGAATGATGCTCCAGCGCGGAAAGCAGGATGCGATCGCCGGCTTGCAGCGAAAGGCCCCAGGTCTGCGCGACCAGGTTGATCGCCTCGGTTGCGCCCCGCACGAACACGATTTCGTCGGGCGACGCGGCGTTCACGAACGTCGCCACGCGGCGGCGTGCGGCCTCGTAGGCGATCGTCATGTCGGCAGATCGCTGGTAAACGCCGCGATGCACCGTCGCGTAGGTTTCGCCGTAGGCACGGGTGATCGCATCGATCACCTGCCGCGGCTTCTGCGCCGTCGCGGCCGTATCCAGATACGCCCAGCCCGCCGGTATCGCCGGAAAGTCGGCCACCCGATCGAGCGGGCGGGTATCCAGGATCGCGGTCACGCCTGCTGCTCCAGCCAACGTTCCGCTTCCGCCAGGAACGCCTCGCGCACCGGCTCCTCGCCGATCCGGTCGATCGCGTCGGCCACGAAGGCGCGGGTGAGCAGCGCCTTCGCCTGCGCTGTCGGGATGCCGCGGCTCTCCATGTAGAACAGCGCCTGTGCCGACAGCTCGCCGACCGTGGCGCCGTGCGCGCACTTCACGTCGTCGGCGAAGATCTCCAGCTCCGGCTTCAAATTCACCGTCGCGGTGCGCTTGAGCAGCAGCCCGCGCAGCGACTGCTCGCCGTCAGTCTTCTGCGCATGCCGCGCCACCTCGACCCGCGCGGCCATGCTCGCCGTGGCGCGATCGTCGGCTACGGCGCGCCACAGCTGGCGGCTGGTGCCCTGTTCGGCGGCGTGGTGGACGACGATTGCCGCCTCGTGGCGCTGGTCGTCCCGGCACAGCAACGCGCCGCCATATTCGGCGAACGCGCCGGTGCCCGCGAGCGTCACCGCGGCATCGATCCGCGTCCCCGCACGCCCCGCGCCCAGCACCACGCTGACCAGGCTCGCGCCGTCGCCGAGCACCGCCTCGTCGCGCAGCGAGGTGAAGCCGCTGGCCTGAAGCAGCCGTACCGATCGCATGAGCCGCGCCGACCGGGCGAGATCGATCCGGGTCAGCCGATTGGCCCAGCCATCGCCGACGAACGTCTCGACGATGCTCGCCTGCGCATCCTCGCCCAGCACGATCCGCGCCGGCAGATGGTTCGCACCGCCGGTGGCGACGTGGACGATCTCGATCGTCGCGGGCGCGGCATGGCCCGCATCCAGCGTGAGCGTCCAGCCCTCTCCGGACGCGAGCTGGCCGAGCGGGTGTGAGGTGGTCGCATCGACGGGGCCGATGCGAAGCGCACCCGGCTCGCTCGCCACCATGTCCAGCCGCCCGTCCAGAAACAGCAGCCGCGCGCCCCCGCAGCCGATCCACGGCACGGCAGGCGCATCCAGTTCACCCGTCGGTGCACCATCGGCAAGCGCCGGCAGCCCGGCCAGATCGGACCAGCGCCAGGCCTCTTCCCGCGTCGAGGGCAGCGTCAGGCTCACGCCGCGATCGCCCCATAGCCTTCGCGCTCCAGCTCGAGCGCCAGTTCCGCCCCGCCCGAGCGGACGATGCGTCCGGCAGCCAGCACGTGGACGAAGTCCGGCTTCACGTAGTCGAGCAGCCGCTGATAATGGGTGATGAGCAGCACCGCCCGGTCCGGCCGACGCATGATCGTGTTGATCCCGGCGCCGATCACCCTGAGCGCGTCGATATCCAGCCCGCTGTCCGTCTCGTCCAGGATGGCGAGCCTGGGATCGATGATACCCATCTGCACCATCTCGTTGCGCTTCTTCTCGCCGCCCGAAAAGCCGACGTTCACCGGCCGCTTGAGCATGTCCATGCTGAGGCCCAGCGCATCTGCCTGCGCCCGCGCGACCTTGAGGAACTCGCCGCCGGACAGTTCCTTCTCGCCGCGCAGCCGCCGCTGGGCGTTGAGCGCGGTGCGCAGGAACTGAAGGTTGGAGACGCCGGGTATCTCGACCGGATACTGGAAGCCGAGGAACAGCCCGGCGGCGGCGCGCTCGTGCGGCGCCATCTCCAGCAGATCCTGGCCGAGCAATGTCGCGCTGCCCGCCGTGACGTCATATCCCGGCCGCCCGCCGAGCGTGTAGGCGAGCGTCGATTTGCCGGCCCCGTTCGGCCCCATGATCGCATGGATCTCGCCCGCATTGATGCGGAGCGACAGCCCTTGCAGGATCTGCTTGCCGGCAGTTTCGGCGTGGAGGTTGTCAATTTCGAGCATCAGTTCCGCTTCTCTGGTGTGTTCGTCGCCCGGCCGGTGGCGAAGGCGATCAGCCGCCCGTCCACGCAATCGGAAATCGCGTCGGGAGATCCGATCCCGCCCGCCGCGCAGGCCTTCGTCGCGTCGCACGCATGATCGTCCAGCATCTTGTCGCCGCTGGAAACCGTCACGCGGCAGGCGGTGATCCGGCCGGAATCGTCGCTGTCCGCGCTCAGCCGGATCTTGCGGAGCTTCGCTGCCGTCACGACGATGTCGCTTGGGCCAGCGGGCGCGGCCGCGGGGGTCATCGCCGCCAGCAGGACGAACGCGATCACCCCACGCTCCCCTCGAGGCTGATGCCGAGCAGCTTCTGCGCCTCGACGGCGAATTCCATCGGCAGCTGTTGCAGCACGTCCTTGGCGAAACCGTTGACGATCAGGCCGACGGCGTCCTCGGCGTTCAGCCCGCGCTGCATCGCGTAGAACATCTGATCATCGCTGATCTTCGATGTGGTCGCCTCATGCTCGATCGTGGCCGAAGGGTTGCGAACCTCGATGTACGGCACGGTATGCGCGCCGCACTGGTCGCCCAGCAGCAGCGAATCGCACTGGGTGTGGTTGCGCACGTTCTCCGCGGTCGGCCCGACGCGGACGAGGCCGCGATAGGTGTTGTTCGATCGCCCCGCCGAGATCCCCTTGGACACGATCGTCGATCGGCTGCCTTTGCCGAGATGGATCATCTTGGTGCCGGTATCCGCCTGCTGGCGGTTGTTCGTCACCGCGACCGAGTAGAACTCGCCGACGCTATTCTCCCCCGCCAGCACGCACGACGGGTATTTCCACGTCACGGCGCTGCCGGTTTCGACCTGCGTCCAGCTGACCTTGCTGTTGCGGCCCTGGCACAGCGCGCGCTTGGTGACGAAATTGTAGATGCCGCCCAGCCCGTTGGCATCGCCCGGATACCAGTTCTGCACGGTCGAATATTTGATCTCGGCATCGTCCATCGCAACCAGCTCGACCACCGCGGCGTGAAGCTGGTTCTCGTCGCGCATCGGCGCGGTGCAGCCCTCCAGGTAGCTGACGTAGCTGCCCTTGTCGGCGACGATCAGGGTGCGTTCGAACTGGCCGGTGTTGGCGGCGTTGATGCGGAAATAGGTCGACAGCTCCATCGGGCAGCGCACGCCCTCGGGAATGTAGACGAACGTCCCGTCCGAGAAGACCGCCGCGTTCAGGCAGGCGAAGTAATTGTCGTGCGGCGGCACCACCTTGCCCAGCCACTTGCGGACGAGATCGGGATATTCGCGCACCGCCTCCGATATCGAGCGGAAGATGACGCCCGCCCGCTCCAGCTCGGCGCGAAACGTCGTGGCGACGGAAACGCTGTCGAACACCGCATCCACCGCCACCTTGCGCGCACCTTCGACCCCGGCGAGCACCTTCTGCTCCTCGACCGGGATGCCGAGCTTTTCGTAGACGCGCAGGATTTCGGGATCGATCTCGTCGAGCGAGCCGACCGTCGGCCTGGCCTTGGGCGCGGCGTAATAATAAGCGTCCTGATAGTCGATCGGCGCGATATCGAGCTTGGCCCAATCGGGGCTCGGCATCTCCAGCCAGCGGCGATATGCCTTCAGCCGCCAGTCGAGCATCCATTCCGGCTCGTTCTTCTTGGCCGAGATGAAGCGAACGATCTCCTCGCTCAGCCCCTTTGGCGCAAACTCCTGCTCGATGTCCGAATTGAAGCCCCACTTGTAGGTGGAAAGCTCCTCGGCGGCAGCCAGCGCCTCGGCGTTGCGCACGTCGCGATCCTCCGGGCGCATGTCGTGGGTCGAAAGGTCGTTCATGCCGCTACTCCAGCAAGGCTTGCCAGGCTGACGCCGTTCAGCGCGCCCTTCACCGCTATGTTCACTGCCGGCCAGTGCGGCTGGACCCGGCAACTGCCCTCGAGAGCGCAATCGTGCCTGCCATCCTCGCCGCAGGCTGCCATCGCGATCGGGCCCTCCACCGCCTCGACGATGTCCGCCAGGCTGATCGACGCTGCCCCGCGGGCCAGACGGAAACCGCCCCCCGTGCCCCGCGCCGAACTCAGCAGCCCCGCTCCGGCAAGCCGGCCCATCAGCTTCTGCGCGGTGGCCAACGGCACGCCGGTCTCTTCGGCCAGCATGCCGGCGGTCAGCCGCGCCGCACTGGAATGGCGCGCCGCGGCGGACAGCATGACCACGGCATAATCAGTGAGACTGGACAGGCGCATCGTTCAACCGGATCAATTCGTTCCGATTTGCATGTGGATGCGGCGCGTGCCCTGGTCAAGGGTGGCGCCGGGTGGATTTCGGGGGTCAGCGCGCCACTGCGATCCGCGGCAGCTGTGCCGCGAACCAGCGCCGTTGCAGCATCAGCCGCGTCACGGGGGGCGGATTTTCCCTGTACTGGGTGGGGGTGAGGCCAGTGAAACGCCGCACCTCCCGGATCAGGTGCGACTGATCGTAGAAGGCGTCGCGCGCGGCGCTGAAGCCGTCGTCTCCTGAGTCGCACAGCAGGTGCGCCGCGCGCAGTGCGCGATATTTGCGGGCCAGCAGCTTGGGCGGCGCGCCGTAGATGCGGTTCGCCAGCCGGGCAAGCTGGCGCGGCGACGTGCCCGACAATTCCGCCA
>NZ_JAQGLK010000142.1 GCF_028292925.1 Sphingomonas bacterium | reverse complement strand
GTGCTGCGTTCGGTCACGCCGGGGCAGCAGGTCGTCAAGATCGTCAACGACGCGCTGGTCGAGATGCTGGGCGCGGATACGTCCGAGCTGGAGCTGGAGGTCACGCCGCCT
This sequence comes from Sphingomonas bacterium, assembly GCF_028292925.1. Classification (GTDB taxonomy): domain Bacteria; phylum Pseudomonadota; class Alphaproteobacteria; order Sphingomonadales; family Sphingomonadaceae; genus JAQGLK01. Next base: position 3,538 of record NZ_JAQGLK010000142.1, on the reverse strand, counting down.
GCGGTGGTGATGATGGTCGGCCTGCAGGGCTCGGGCAAGACCACGACGACCGCCAAGATCGCCAAGCGGCTGACCGAGCGCGGGCGCAAGAAGGTGCTGATGGCATCGCTCGACGTCCAGCGCCCTGCCGCGCAGGAGCAGCTGGCGACGCTGGGGCTCCAGGCAAACGTGGCGACGCTGCCGATCGTGCCGGGGCAGCAGCCGGTGGATATCGGCCGCCGCGCGCTGCAGGCCGCCAAGCTCCAGGGCTATGACGTCGTCCTGCTCGATACGGCCGGGCGGCTCCATGTCGATCAGGCGCTGATGGATGAGATGAAGGCGGTGGCGGAGACGTCGCGGCCGCATGAAATCCTGCTCGTCGTCGATGCGCTGACCGGTCAGGACGCGGTAAACGTCGCGCGCAACTTCTCCGATCAGGTTGCGCTGACCGGCGTGGTGCTGACGCGGATGGACGGCGATGCCCGCGGCGGCGCGGCGCTGTCGATGCGTGCCGTGACGGGCAAGCCGATCAAGTTCGTCGGCACCGGCGAGAAGCTGGATGGGCTGGAGCTGTTCCACCCCGGCCGCGTCGCCGGGCGGATCCTCGGCATGGGTGACGTCGTCAGCCTGGTCGAGCGGGCGACCGAGACCATCCAGGCGGACGAGGCGGACAAGCTGGCGCAGCGGCTGGCCAAGGGTCAGTTCGACATGAACGACCTGCGATCGCAGCTGAACCAGATGAAGCGCATGGGCGGGCTGGGCGCATTGGCCGGCATGTTGCCGGGGGTGAAGCAGGTCAAGCAGGCGATGTCCTCCGGCGCGGTGGACGACAAGATCCTCGTGCGGATGGAGGCGATGATCGGGTCCATGACGCCGAAGGAGCGGGCAAAGCCCGAACTGCTCAACGCCAAGCGCAAGATCCGCATCGCCAAGGGCAGCGGCACGACGGTGCAGGAGCTGAACAAGCTCCTCAAGATGCACCAGGAGATGGCCGGCGCGATGAAAAAGATCCGCAAGATGGGCGGTCTCAAGGGCCTGGCCGGAATGCTCGGCGGTGGTGGCGGTGGCGCCGGCGGCGCCGGTGGGCTTGGCGGCCTGCTTGGCGGTGGCGGTGGCGCGATGCCCCCGTCGGGCGGCCCGGGCCTGCCCGGCCTGCCGGGAGGTGGCGGCGCGCCGTTCAACCTGCCGGCCGGGTTCGACAAGTTCCTGAAGAAGAAGTGACAGATCTCTAGAATATCCCGTTAATCCAGTAAGGAAGGAAGTCCCATGTCCGTTTCGATCCGCCTGTCGCGCGGTGGCGCCAAGAAGCGTCCTTATTATCGCATCGTCGTCGCCAACTCGCGCAGCCCGCGCGATGGCTCGTTCATCGAGAAGATCGGCAGCTACAACCCGCTTCTCGCCAAGGACGACGCCAATCGCGTCGTGCTGGATGTCGAGCGCGCCAAGCATTGGCTGGCCGTCGGCGCGCAGCCTACCGACCGTGTCCTCCGCTTCCTCGACGCGGCGGGCGTCAAGGAGCGGCCCGCGCGCAGCAACCCGAACAAGGGCAAGCCGGGCGAGAAGGCCACCGAGCGCGCCGAGGAGCGGGCCGCCAAGGTTGCTGCGGCTGCCGAGCCGGTTGCCGCCGAGCCGGCTGCTGCCGACGCCTGATCGCGCAAGCGACCGGACTGAACCGGGCACCGGGGCGGGCAAGGGGCGTTGATGCGGGACGAAAACCTGCATGGAGGCTCCGATGTCCGTCCCGATCCAGACCGAACCCGCCGAGGGAGCCCGCGAGGATGACGCCTCCGCGAAGACCACCAAGGGGCCCCAGCCGAGCCAATCGGCCGAGGACCCCGCCGAAGGGGCCGATGACGCCCCCGGCGCCGATCGCGGCTCCCCCCGCGGCTGATCCTGCATCGCAGGCGCTGCCGCCGGCCGAGCGTGCCGTCACGCTGGCGGCGGTGGTCGGCGCGCATGGCGTGACGGGCGAGGTCCGGCTCAAGCTCTTCAGCGAAGAGCTTGAGCGTTACGGCAGCTTCGACGTGGGCGGCCGTACGCTGACGCTGAAATCGCTTCGGCCGGGCCCGAACGGCGCAGTCGCGCGCTTCGCCGAAGTGGGCGATCGCAATGCCGCGGAGGCGCTCCGCGGGGCGGTGCTCAGCGTCGCCCGTTCGGTCCTGCCGCCGTTGCCCGAGGGCGAATATTACCACGCCGATCTGGTCGGCCTGCCTTGCCTGTCGGGTGGGGAGCCGATCGGCATCGCCGTGTCGGTCGAGAATTTCGGCGCCGGTGACATCGTGGAGATCGAGCGGCCGGACGGCACCTTGTTCATGGTGCCGGTCGCGCTGGCGGTGACGGTCGAGAGCGATCGGCTGCTGATCGATCCGGATTTCGTGGAGTGATGCCCGCGCCGGGCGTGCGCTGATGTTCGCAGCGACGATCCTCACCCTGTATCCCGAGATGTTTCCGGGCCCGCTCGGCATCAGCCTGGCGGGCAGGGCGCTCGCGGAAGGGCGCTGGTCGATCGAGCCGGTGCAGATCCGCGACTATGCGACGGACCGGCATCGATCCGTCGATGACACGCCGGCCGGTGGCGGCGCGGGGATGGTGATGCGGGCGGATGTGCTGGCCCGCGCGGTTGATGCCGCGCTGGATCGGCGGCCGGACGTACCGCTGCTCGCGATGACCCCCCGGGGCCGCCCGCTATCGCAGGAACGGGTCCGCACGCTCGCCGCCGGGCCTGGGGTCACGATCCTTTGCGGCCGATTCGAGGGCATCGACGAACGTTTGTTCGAGGGCCGGGCGATCGAGCAGGTATCCGTCGGCGACTATGTGCTCTCCGGCGGCGAGATGGCGGCGATGGTGGTGCTGGATGCTTGCATCCGGCTGCTTCCCGGCGTAATGGGCGCGGCTTCCAGCGGGGATGACGAGAGCTTCGAAACGGGGCTTCTGGAATATCCGCAATATACCCGACCTGTCGAATGGGAGGGACGCACGATCCCCGAAGTGCTGCGATCGGGGGATCATGCGGCGGTCAATGCCTGGCGTCATGCCAGGGCGGAGGCTGATACACGGTCAAGGCGGCCGGATCTTTGGGAGCGCCACGGCGGCGCTCGGATCCATCCGCCCTCTGGCGCGCGGCACGAAAAGAAGGATCGATGAGATGAACCTCATCCAGACACTCGAGGCCGAGGCCATCGAGAAGTTCAATTCCGAGAAGTCGATTCCAGAATTCCGCCCCGGCGATACGCTGAAGGTCGGCGTGCGCGTGGTCGAGGGTGAGCGTACCCGCGTCCAGGCCTATGAGGGTGTGTGCATCGCGCGCACCAACCGCGGCATGGGTTCGTCGTTCACCGTGCGCAAGATCAGCTTCGGCGAGGGCGTCGAGCGCGTCTTCCCGCTCTATTCGCCGAACATCGATTCGATCGAGGTCGTTCGCCGCGGTGTCGTGCGTCGCGCCAAGCTCTATTACCTGCGCGGCCGCACCGGCAAATCGGCGCGTATTGCGGAGCGCCGCGATCCTCGACCGGCCCGCGAGGCCAAGTAAGCCTCCCGCAGGCTCTTCAATCAAACCTCG
>NZ_JAQGLK010000011.1 GCF_028292925.1 Sphingomonas bacterium | reverse complement strand
CGGTCCGCATCTCGCCCCGGCGCATCTTCTCGACGAGGAACTCGGCCAGCGCGCGGTGTCGCCGGCGCGGGCCGCGATCGAAGAAGATCCGCCCGACTTCCGGAACCCGCGGCGCTTCGGCGATGATGATACGGTTCAGCGCGATCACCTTGGGTGAAAGCGTGAACGTCAGGAAGTGCACGGCATAGCGGTGCAGGGCGGGCTCGATCGCCACGTCGGGATCGAGGTCGAGGAAAGGGGCATATTCCGCGATCAGCCCTTCGATCGTCGCGGCGAACAACTCTTCCTTCGAGGGAAAGTAGGCCCAGAGCGTCCCCTTCGATCCGCCGAGTTCGGTGGCGATCGAGGACATGCTCGTGCCGCCATAGCCATGATCGTGGAAATGGCGGCGGGCGATCGCCAGGATCGCGGCACGGCGCTCTTCGCGCTGCACCGACCGCTTGGTCGCGGCCGTGTTGGTTGTAGGCTCGGTCACGTCATACTCTCCAGTATGCTTCTCTTGACTCGCTGGCGGCAGGAGAGCAAGCGGCAACCGTACTAGGGAGTACGGTTCGGCATGCGGCGCGGCTTACTTTTCCTTCCCCTGCTGCTGCTTGCCGGCTGTGCGCCGCGGGCGGCGATCGTCGCATCCCCGCGATCGGCCAGCGCGCTGGATACGTCGCGCAGCTTCGCCGCTCCGGTCACGCCATGGCCGGAGACGCAGTGGTGGCGTGCTTATCGCGACCCGCAGCTCGACGCACTGGTTGCAGAGGCGCTGGCAAACTCGCCCGATGTTGCATCCGCAGCGGCGCGGGTGCGCGCGGCGGCGGCAATTGTGGAACAGGCCGGCGCGGCGCGGAGCCCGTACCTGGAGCTGAACGGCCAGGCCACGCTCGACAAGCAGAGCTACAATAACGGCATTCCCGCCCAGTTCATCCCCAAGGGGTGGAACGATGCGGGCCGCTTCACCCTGGGTGGCAACTTCGATCTCGATCTCTGGGGCCGTAACCGCGCCGCCCTCGCCGCGGCGACGTCGGATGCGCAAGCGGCACAGGTCGATGCCGCGCACGCAACCCTCCTCCTCGCGACATCGATCGCGTCGTCCTATGCCGATCTGGCGCGGTTGTTCGCGGAGCGTGCCGTGCTGGCCCGCGCCGTCGCCATCCGGGAAGAGAGCCTGACGCTCAATCGCGGGCGCTATGCCGCAGGGCTGGATAATCTCGGCACGCAGCAATTGTCGGCGACGCGCGCCGCCGCCGCCCGCGCCGATCTTGCCGCCGCCGAGGAAGCGATCCAGCTGACCCGCAACCGCATCGCCGCGCTTGTCGGCGCGGGCCCCGATCGCGGCCTGGCGGTGACGGAGCCGCGCATCGCTGCTCTGCACCCACAGGGGCTGCCGGAACGGCTTTCCCTCGATCTCGTCGGGCGCCGGCCGGACATCGTCGCGGCGCGCCTGCGCAGCGAAGCAGCCTCCAGCCGGATCCGCAGCGCCCGCGCCACTTTCTACCCGAACATCAACCTGAATGCCCTGATCGGGGTACAATCGCTCGGGCTGGACCGGCTGGTCGACGGGGGATCGACTATCGGGTCGGTCGGGCCTGCGATCAGCCTGCCGATCTTCGGCCGCGGCCGGCTGCGGGGCGAGTTACGCGGTGCCGAGGCACGCTATGACGAAGCCGTCGCCAGCTACGACAGCGCCCTGCTCGGCGCGGTGCGCGAAGTGGCCGACGCCGCGGCATCGATCCGCGCGCTCGAGGTTCGCCAGCACGAGGCAGCGGCGGCGCTCGCCGCCGCGGAGGGCGCCTACTCGATCGCGCGCCAGCGGTACGAGGGCGGGCTTTCCACCTTCCTCGACGTGCTGACCGCCGAGGATGCCCTGCTGGATCGGCGGCGCGCCTCCGCCGATCTGGCCGCACGCGCCTTCAGCCTGGACGTGGCGCTGGCCCGCGCGCTGGGCGGCGGCTTTGGCCCGACAGAGACATCCACCAGCGCCGCGGCGCGAGGAACGACCCATGGCTGATCAGGATCCGCAACTCTCCACCCAGGCAGCGGCGGATCGGCCGCCGGTCGCCCCCCCACTGCCGGACCCGGCACCCGCAGTCAGGCGTGGCAAGCGCAAGCGGCTGTTCGCGATCTTTGCCGTCGCGCTGGTCATCGCCGGCATTGCGATCGCGGTGTGGCAGTTCGCCTTCGCGTGGCGTTCGGTGTCGACGGACAACGCCTATGTCGGCGCGGACGTGGCGATCGTCACCCCGCTCGTCTCCGGGCAGGTCACGCGGGTGACGGTGGCCGATACCGCGCAGGTCCGTGCCGGCGACATTCTCGTGCGGATCGACGATGCCGATGCGCGGATGGCGCTGGCCCGCGCCGGGGCCGAACTGGCGCAGGCCGAGCGGCGCTTCCGCCAGGTATCCGCCACAGGCCAGTCGCTGACGGCGCAGGCGATGGCGCGCCAGTCGGATATTGCCGGCGCGCAGGCGCGGCTGCAGGTCGCACAGGCCAATGCCGCGCGCGCGACGGTGGACTATGATCGCCGCCGCAAGCTCGCCGCCACCGGCGCTGTCTCGGGCGACGAACTCACCGCCGCAACCAACGCCTTCGAGAGCGCGCGCGCGAACCTTCAGCTCGCCCGCGCGGAGGTCGTCCAGGCACAGTCGACCCGCCAGGCCGCGCTGCGCGAGGCCGCCGCCAACCAGGCCCTTACTGCCGGAACCGACGAAGCCCACAGCCCCGAGGTGCTGTCCGCGCGCGCCGCACGCGATCAGGCGCAGCTGGAACTTGACCGGACGGTGATCCGCTCGCCGATCGCAGGTGTCGTCACCCGCAGGCAGGTTCAGGTCGGGCAGCGTATCGCCGCGGGGGCGCCGCTGATGACGATCGTTCCCGTCGATCGGCTCTATGTCGATGCCAATTTCAAGGAGGGCCAGCTGAAGCGCGTCCGCCCCGGGCAGCCGGTCGAGCTGACATCCGATCTCTATGGCAGCGACGTCGTCTTCCACGGCCGGGTGATCGGTCTCTCCGGCGGCACCGGCGCGGCCTTCGCGCTGATCCCCGCGCAAAACGCCACCGGCAACTGGATCAAGGTGGTGCAGCGCCTGCCGGTCCGCGTTGCTATCGACCCGCGCGAGCTGGCCGCGCATCCGCTGCGCGTCGGGCTGTCGATGGATGCCACCATCGACGTGTCCCGCCCTTGAGCGACACGGCGCGCGCGCGATCAGCCGGGGATGCAGGCCCGCCCCCGCTCGCCGGCGCGAAGCTGGCGATGGCGGCGCTCGTCCTCGGGCTCGCCAACTTCCTCGTCCTGCTCGATTCAACGATCGCCAACGTCAGCCTCGCGCACATCTCCGGCAGCCTCGGCGTATCGACCACCCAGGGAACGTGGATCATCACCTCCTATGCGGTGGCGGAGGCGATCTGCGTGCCGCTGACCGGCTGGCTTGCGGCGCGGTTCGGCACCGTGCGCACCTTCACCTGGGCGCTTGGCGGCTTCACCTTGTTCTCAACGCTCTGCGGCGTCTCCCCCACGCTCGCCACGCTGATCGCGTGCCGGGTCGCGCAGGGTATCTGCGGCGGGCCGCTGATGCCGCTGTCCCAGACGTTGCTGCTGCGGATCTTCCCGCGCGCCAAGGCTGGCGTCGCGATGTCCGTCGCGGCGATGACGACGATCGTCGCGCCGATCCTCGGCCCCATCCTCGGCGGCACGATCAGCGATGAATGGTCGTGGCCGTGGATCTTCTTCATCAATCTGCCGCCGGCCGCGCTCTGCATGTTCGGCGTGGTGCGCCTGCTCCGCCCCTACGAGACGGGACGGACGACGCGCCCCATCGATATCACCGGGCTCCTGCTGCTGATCTTCTGGGTCGGCGCCTTTCAGCTGATGCTCGATCTCGGGCGGGAGCGGGATTGGTTCGGGTCCACCCTGATCGTCGGGCTGGCCGGGGCGAGCCTGGTCGGGTTCATCGCCTTCGTGATCTGGGAGATGACGGACGAGAACCCGATCGTCGATCTGCGCGTGCTGCGCCACCGCGGCTTCACGGCCGGTGCGGTCGCGCTGTCGGTCGGGTTCGGGACGATCTACTCGTCGGTGGTTCTGGTGCCGCTCTTTCTCCAGTCGATCGTCGGCTACACCTCGACATGGTCGGGCTATGCGATGTCGACGATGGGGCTGTTCGCCATCCTGCTCGCGCCGATCGCGGGCCGCATGGGCCAGTGGGTCGACATGCGCTGGCCGGTCTGCCTGGGATTGACGTGGCTGGGCATCGTCTCCTTCCTGCGCTCGCGCTGGTCGATCGATCTGGATTTCTGGTCCTATGCCATGCCCCAGCTGCTTCAAGGACTTGGCACGCCTTTCTTCATGATCGGGTTGATGACGCTGGCGCTGGGCGCGGTCCCGCAGCGGGAGGTGGCCTCCGCCGCCGGGCTGATGGCGTTCATGCGGACATTGGGCACCGCGCTTGCCACCTCCGTCGCCACGTCGATGTGGGCGGACGGCACGCAGGTCGCCCGCGCGCAATTGTCGGGCGTGCTGAACGGTGGCCCGGCCTTCCTCGACAGCCTGACCCGCGGCGGCTTCACCGCGCAACAGGGCCGCGCGATGATCGAGCAGATGGTGGAGCGGCAAAGCGCCGCGATATCGGCAAGTCACCTGTTCATGGTGATCGGGGTGCTGTGCATCGTCGTCGCGCAGCTGGCCTGGATCATCCCCAAGGCAAAGCCGGGTGGCGGCGCTACCATGGGCGGCCACTGACCGGATCGTGCTCCGGCGCGGCTGCTCCGTTCACGTCGCGCACATAGTCGTTCTGCCGAGGGAACCCAGCGCGATCCTACTTGCCGCGGGCGGGATAATCGCGCAACAGCGCCCCGCCAACATTCAGCCTTCGGGTCGCCCGACGCGTTCCGAAGCAAACTCCCTGCGAGGAACAGCGAAGTGACCATCGTATCCACCGGAGAGATCATCCAGGACGCCTTCTCGCGGCGCTACGGCGTGGCCGCGTTCAACGTCGTCAATGATCTGACGCTCGAGGCGGTGATCGCTGCTGCGTCCGAACTGCAGGCCCCGCTCATCGTCCAGACCTCGGTCAAGACGGTCAAGCAGATCGGCGCCGGCACCTTTGCGGCCATGTTCCGTGCCTATGCCGATCGGGCGCCCGTCCCGGTCGCGCTGCACCTCGATCATTGCCCCGATCGCGCCGTGCTTTCGACCTGCCTGGAAAACGGCTGGAACTCCGTCCTGTTCGACGGATCGCACCTGCCGAGCGTCGCCGAGAACCAGCGCCAGACGATCGAGGTCGTCGCCGAAGCCAAGAAATACGGCGCGCAGGTCGAAGGCGAGATCGAGGGGATCACCGGCGTCGAGGACGGCATCGGGTCTGACGATGTCGCCGACATCTTCTCGCTGGAGACCGCGGTCGATTTCGTGCGCTCGACCGGGATCGACATCTTCGCTCCGGCGATCGGCAACGCCCACGGCGTCTACACCGCCGCTCCCGTGATCGATGCGCAGCGCGTGTCGGACATCGTCGCCCAGGTGCCGGTGCCGATCTGTCTGCACGGCGGCACCGGGCTGTCGAAGGAGACCTTCGACGATCTGATCGCCCGTGGCTGCGCCAAGGTGAACATCTCCACCGCGCTGAAGATCGCGTACATGGACGGGCACCGCGAGTTCTTCGCCGCCAACACCAAGACGCAGGATCCGCCGAAGCTGCTGGCATTCGTCCGCGGCAAGGTGAAGGATATGGCAACGGATCACATCCGCATGTTCCACGGCGAGGGGAAGGCCGCGTGACGACACTCATCTTCGATTGCGACGGTGTAATCTCGGATACCGAACGCTACGGCCACCTTCCTGCCTATAACGCCACCTTCAAGGAATTCGGCGTTCCGGTCGAATGGTCGGAAGACGATTATGCGATCATGCTGCAGATTGCGGGCGGCAAGGAGCGGATGCTCAAGCTGTTCACCCCCGAGTTCGTTGCGCAGACCGGCCTGCCTTCCGATCCGGAAGAGCAAAAGGCCGAGGTTGCCCGCTGGCACAAGCGCAAGACCGAGATCTACGCGAAGATGGTGAACGAAGGGCTGCTGCCGCCGCGCACCGGCATCGCCCGGATCATGCGCGCCGCGCTCGATGGCGGGTGGCAGCTGGCCGTCGCATCGACCTCCGCGCACCCGGCCGTGCTCGCCGTTCTCCATGCCGCGATCGGCAAGGACGATGCGGATCGCTTCGCCGAGATCTTCGCGGGCGACATCGTCCCCAAGAAAAAGCCGGCGCCGGACATCTACCTGCTGGCGATGGAGACGCTCGGCGCCGATCCGGCCGACACCATCGTGATCGAGGATTCGCGCAACGGCCTGCGCGCCGCCACCGCCGCCGGGCTGAACACCGTCGTCACCGTCAACGGCTACACCGAGGAGGAGGACTTTTCGGAGGCCCGCCTCGTCGTTTCCAGCCTGGGCGATCCCGGCGAGAAGACGCAGGTCCTCGCCAACCGTTCGAACGCGACGCCGGGTGACATGATCACCCTGGACGATCTGCTCGCCTGCCTTCCCAATCGGAACCTCGGCTCCGAAGCAAACGGAGAGACCACCAGCCATGTCCGTTGAGACTGTTGCATCGATCGTCCGCACGATCTCGGAAACCATCGTCAAGAACGAAGACTATTTCGGAGAGCTCGACTCGGTCGTCGGCGACGGCGATTTCGGCTATTCGCTCGCCCGCGGGTTCGAGAAGGTTATCGAGGAATTCGATACGATCGACCGTACCGACTCCGCCACCTTCCTGCGCAAGACCGGCATGATCGTGATGAGCCGCTGCGGCGGCACCTCCGGCCCGCTCTGGGGCACGGCGTTCATCCGTGCCGCCGGTGTTCTCGCCGGCAAGGATGCGGTCGAGCCGGAGGATGCGGTCAAGGTTCTGCGCGCTGCATTCGATGGCATCGCGCAGCGCGGGGGCGCAGGCCTCGGCGACAAGACCCTGCTCGATGCGCTGGGGCCGATGGCCGATCGTCTCGAGGAGGAACTCAAGACCGAGACGCCCGGGGTCGCGTTTGCCCGCGCCGCGGAAACCGCACGCACCGCCGCCGAGGCGACTGTCAACCTGCAGGCGAAGCGCGGCCGCGCAAGCTATTCGGGTGAGCGCAGCGTCGGCTCCGCCGATGCCGGCGCGCTTGCCGTCGCGGTGATCGCGGATGCCGTCCGCCAGGCGCACGCGGCCTGAAGCCGTCATAACAAGTCTTTGAGAGGAACGGTGCCCATGAAGAAATTCGTCAACGATCCGAAGAATTTCGTGCCGGAAATGCTCCGCGGCCTGGCACTCGCCAACCCGGACACGCTGGCCTACGTGCCCGCGTACAACCTGATCATGCGCAAGGATGCGCCGAGCCAGAACAAGGTTTCGATCATCCAGGGCTCGGGTTCGGGCCATGAGCCTGCGCACGTCATGGCGGTCGGCCGCGGCATGCTCGACGGCTCGTGCCCGGGCGACGTGTTCGCCGCGCCGCCGGTCGATTACATCTACGAAGCGACCAAGCTGCTCGCCACCGACAAGGGCGTGCTCTACATCGTCAACAACTATACCGGCGATCGCCTGGCGTTCGACATGGCCAAGGAACTGGCCGAGGCCGAAGGCATCCGCGTCGCGACGGTGATGGTCGACGATGACGTTGCGGTGAAGGACTCGCTCTACACGATCGGGCGCCGCGGCGTGGCCGGCAACTTCTTCGTCATCAAGGCGCTGGGCGCCGCTGCCGAGCGTGGCGACGATCTCGATTCTCTGGTCGCACTGGGCCAGCGGGTGAACAGCGTCACCCGCACGATGGGCATCGCGCTCAGCTCGTGCACTCCGCCGTCCAAGGGCGTGCCGTTGTTCGACATGGCCGATGGCGAGATGGAAGTCGGCATCGGCATCCACGGTGAACCCGGCCGCAGCCGCGAGGCGGTCCGCACCGCGAGCGAGATCGTGTCCATGCTCGTCGAGGCGGTTGCTTCCGACCTGCCTTTCGCCAGCGGCGATCGTGTCGGTGTGATGATCAACGGGCTGGGCGGCACGCCGGTCAGCGAGCTGTACCTGCTCTACGGCCTGGCCCATGACGAGCTGGAGAAGCGCGGCATCACCGTTGGCCGCAACTATATCGGCGAATATTGCACCTCGCTCGAGATGGCGGGCGCATCGCTGACCCTCATCAAGCTCGATGACGAGATCGAGACGCTGCTCGCTGCCCCTGCCGAGGTGCCGATCCGCGTTTTCTGATCCCGGCGCGGCCGGGGACTACCGGCTACGTCACGATTGCGGCCATGGTCCCCCGGCGGGATCGTGGCCGTCATTGTATCCGGCTGCCCCCGCCGGGGGCTGGAGCAACTGGATCAGGCTGCGGATCATCGCCGCGAGCAGGGGCGACGCCGCCAGCTCTGCCGCTTCCTCCGGCGGCAGCCAGCGCCGTTGCCGCTGGCCGCGCTCCGGCCACGTCGCCAGCTCCGTCTCCACGCGCAGCGGATGGATCAGGATCGCGGGGGACATCGCCCCGCGCCCATCCCGCGCCGGCGGGATCAGGCCGATCGGCTCCCCCGCCTTCCCGCGCACCCCCGCCTCCTCGAACGCCTCCTTCGCCGCCCCCTCCGCCAGCGTCAGCCCGCGCACCGGCCAGCCCTTCGGGGCGATCCACCGCGCCGATCGCCGCGATGTGATAAGCAGCACCCGCACCGCGCCGTCCGTGTCGATCGCATAGGGCAGCGCGCCGACCTGCAAGGCGGCGCCGCCGGGTCCGGCGTTCCGGTCGTCGAGGCCACAACCGACCTGGGCAAGCAGCCTGAAAAGCCATTGCATCGCCGATCTCCTGCGCCGTCACCTCGGCACCTGGTTCGTCTGTAATCGCCCCGACGTGCTGGCGGTTTCGCGCGCCCCCGTCCAGCCCGGCGCGATCGGGCTTCACCGTGACGGCGCGACGCACCCGATCGCCCGGCTGACGCGTTCGATGCGTCCAGAAACCAGAACGTGATCCGATGAACCTGACTGCGATCGATTTCGAAGCTTCCTGCCTTCCCGGGCACGGCCGCTCCTTCCCCATCGAGGTCGGCATAGCGGACGAGCGGGGTGCGCGCGCATGGCTGATCCGGCCGCGGCCCGAATGGCACGGCTGGGGATGGACCACGCAGGCCGAGCGGCTTCACGGAATCGACCGCGCCGCGCTGGAACGGAGCGGCTTGCCCGCAACCCAGGTGGCCGTGGAACTGGCCGAGGCCGTCCGCGGCCGGCGGCTGGTGGCGGACAGCGCACTCGACGAACCCTGGTTCGCCCTTCTCATGGCGCCGCCTGCGGGAACCGGTTTGCCGCCGATCGCGCATGTTGGCGATGTGATGGCCGGCCTCGGAACGACGGACGCGGAGATCGAAGCCGCCTGTTCTGCCCTCGCGGCCCGGCCATTCCGTCGTCACCGCGCCGCCGAAGACGCGCGCTGGCTCCACGGGCTGTTGACGTTGCTGTCGGCAGCGGCGGCATCCCGCGCAACGGCAACCACGAACCGGCCGCTCTTCGCCTGGGATGCGCCTCTCCCCCACGTCGCGGCCGGAGCGCCCGCCGATGGTTGATCGGAAGAACCCCGCGGAGGAGGCCACTGCCATGCCTGCCCCCCTCGATATGGAAGTCGAGTTCAAGCTGGAAGCGTCGCCGGCCGATCTCGATCAGCTCGCCGCCTCGCCGTTGCTGGCCGGCGTCACGCTGAGCAGGAAGCAACAGGTGTCGACCTACTTCGACGCGCCCGGCCTGCCGCTTCGCGCCGCCGGGCTGTCGCTTCGGGTACGGCAGGCCGGGGGAAGTTTCGTCCAGACGGTCAAGGCGGAGGGCGCCGCCACCGCGGGCCTGTTCGCCCGGCCGGAGTGGGAATGCGAGATCGGCGGGGAGCAGCCGGTGGTGGACGAAGCCGCTGGCCCGCTGACGACTTTGCTCCCCGCAACGACGCTCCAGGCGCTGGCCCCGGCGTTCGTCGTCACCGTCACGCGCCGCACCGGGCTGTTGCAGTACCACGGTGCATCGATCGAATTGGTGTTAGACGTTGGCGAAGTCTCGGCCGGCGGCCGCACCGATCCTGTCGCCGAACTCGAACTCGAGTTGAAAAGTGGGCCGGCCGAGGCTTTGTTCTCGCTGGCCCGGGCAATGAACGCGGTCGTGCCCCTGCGTCTCGGCGTCCTCGCCAAGTCGGAACGCGGCTACCGTCTGGCGGATGGCCGCACGAAGAACGCGGCCAAAGCGCGCGATACGTCGCTCTCCGGGGATCTCACGACCGCCGAGGCGTTCCAGCGCATAGCCGGCGCCTGTTTGCGGCAGTTCCGGCTCAACGAAGCGATCCTCGCCCGGAACGATGCGGGGGCCGAGGCGCTGCACCAGGCGCGGGTCGGGCTTCGCCGGCTGCGCTCCGCATTGTCGATCTTCCGGCCGGTCGTTGGAGACATGCACTTCGATCACGTCCGGGGAGAGCTCCGCTGGCTGGCAGCGACGTTGGGCGACGCGCGCGATATCGATGTGCTGCTCGGCCGCGGTGGCGACTACGACATCCACAGGTTGCGGGCGGCGCGCAGCGATGCCTATGCCGCGGTGCATGCCGCACTCGCCTCAGGCCGTGTGCGCGAACTGATGATCGATCTGTCGGAGTGGATAGCGATCGGCACCTGGCGGAAGGATCCGGCGGATCCCGCCCTGCCCGCCCAGCCCGCCGCTCTGTTCGCCACCGAGACGCTCGATCGGTTGCGGCGGCGGCTGCGGCGGCGCGGCCGCCGGCTTGCCAAGCTGAGCGACGAGGAACGGCACGAGATCCGCATCCTCGCCAAGAAGACGCGCTACGCCGCGGATTTCTTCGCCGGGCTGTTCCCCGGTGAGAAGCGGGAGCGCCGCGCCCGCCGCTTCCTTGCCGCGCTGGCCGATCTGCAGGAACAGCTTGGCGAGTTGAACGATATTTCGCACGGCGATGTCGTCCTTGCCCGGCTGGGGCTGGATAACATCGTACCGCCGCAGCCTGCCGGACGCCGCAAGAAGCTCATCGCCGCAGCCGCGGAAGCGCATGAGGCGTTCGCCGACGCGAAACCCTTCTGGCGCTGACCGCTTTCCCGGCGCTGGCACGGCAGGCCGGCAGGATCGTCGATCCGCCGGCCTGCCATCCTTGCCTCAATGGTGGTCGCCGCCCTCCGCAGGCCACGTCACGGTGTGCGCCTCGGTAAACTCGAATACGCCCTCCAGCCCGAGCTCGCGGCCGACGCCGCTCATCCGGAAGCCGCCGAACGGCGCCCGATCGTCCTGCGCCACGGCGTTCGCGTTGTTGATCCACGTCGTGCCGGTGCGCAGCCGCCGCGCCACGTCCGCTGCCCGGTCCATGTCGCCGCTCCACACCGATGATGTCAGCCCGGACCAATGATCGTTGACGGCGTCGACCAGCGGATCGAGTTCGTCGAACGCCAGGATCGGCAGCGCCGGCCCGAACTGTTCCTGATCGACGATGGCCAGTTCGGGAGACGGATCCAGCACCAGGGTCGGCTTCAGGAACCACCCGCCGCTCGACACCGCATCCTCGGCGATCTCGCCCAGTTCGCGGATCTCGTGCCCGGCCGCGCGCGCCTCGGCCACCATCGTGCGGACGATCTCGCGCTGGCGCTCCATGTTGAGCGGCCCCATGTTCGACTTCGGATCGAGCCCGTGCGCGACGTTGAACTTGGCGAGCAGTGCGGACATGCCCTCGACCACTTCGTCATAGCGGGAGCGGTGGACATGGATCCGCTTGATCCCCATGCACACCTGGCCGGACGTCAGGAACGAACTGGTCACCAGCCGCTGGATCGCGGCATCGTCCAGCACCGCATCGTCCAGGATGATCGCCGGATCGTTGCCGCCGAGCTCCAGCGTCACGCGGGCGAGATTGCCTGCACACATCTCCATCATCTTCTTGCCGGCGGCGGTGCTGCCGGTGAAGACAAGGCGGCGGATGCGGGGATCGACGATCAGCGGGGCAACCGCATCGTTGCTGCCGCTGACGACGTTCAGCACCCCGGCGGGCAGCCCGCGCGCGACATGCTGCAGCATCTGGGTGATCGCCAGAGGCGTGGTCGGCGGCACCTTCACGATCACGGTGTTGCCCGCGATCAGCGCGTAAGGCAGGCTCGCCGCCAGGATCGCGATCGGCCAGTTGAACGGCACGATGATCGTGATCACCCCCATCGGCAGATGCGCGACTTCGGACCGCAGCGCGATCGGCCGCCGCAACGCGGATGCCGTCGTCTCCGGCGCCAGCTCACGAACCCTGGAGAGATGCGGCGCGAACTCCGCGGCAAGGCGGCAGCGGCCGGCGAAGACGTGCATCTCGATGGTCGATTCGAACAGCAGCTTGCCGTTTTCGCGGGTCAGCAGCCGCGCGCGCGCCTCGGCGTCCGCCTCCAGGCCGTCGAGCGCGGCGAGCAGCATCTCGGCGCGGCGTTCCGGCACGATCTTCGCCCATTCGCGCCACGCTTTGTCGGCAGCGTCCACCGCGGCCACGGCCTGTTCGCGCGTGGCGGATACCGCGCGGCCAACCGTGTCGGCCGGGCGACCGGGGTCCTGCACGGCAAAGCTTTCGCCCGAATAGATCTCCTCGCCGCCGATAACCAGCGGCGCCACGACGTCGCCCTGGCCGCCCTCGTGCAGCTTGGCATCGAAGGCAGGCCCGGATTGGCCGCTCTCCGCCGCCTTGCGGTCGGCTTCCGTCACGTCGATCGGCTGGCCCACAGTTACGCTCATCGCGGATCCTCCTTCATGCCGTAAAACTATCTGGCCGGGTTATGCCGCCTGCGCCGGGATGCGGCAATCCGGCTGCACCCGCGGCAGGCGCCACCCGAACGCCAGGCCCGAACCGCCATCGACGCTCAATCCTGCGACCGGAGCGACGGGGGCCGTCGTGGCGAGGTGCGCCATCGCTCTACGTCTCACATCGCCGGCGGCAGAGTGGCGGGGTCCCAATGTTCGTCGGCCTTGCCGTCCTTGAAGCGCCACATGTCGAACCAGGTGGTCGTATAGCTGCGCGCCGGATCCTGCGGATCCTTCATCTCGCGCACGAAGCTCACGGTGACGTAATCGCCTTCCGCCTGCACGGCGACGACCTTCGTTTGCATTTTCGCCGGGATCGGCTTGGGCTTCACCTTGGCGACATCGACGAAGTAGGTCATCACCGCATCCAGCCCGGATGCCGCCAGCGGATTATGCTGGATATAGGCTTTCGTCAGATATTGCGGCGCGCGATCCCAGTGGCCGGCCTCCAGCAGTTCCTTGACGATCTTCAGCGCGACCTGCTTGTTGGCGTGCAGCTTGGGATCGCGGCTTGTGAACAGCGCCTCCGGATCGGGGTTGGCGATCACCGGCGCGTTCAGCGCCTGCGCGCCGGCGGCAGTGCCCGGCAGGAGCAAAGCGGCGGCGAGGATCGGGATCAGGCCCATCATTCGGTATCTCCCTTGTCCGGCGCGGCATCGATACGATCGACTTCTCTGGCGCCGCCGCCTGTTGACCACGAAGCACCCGTCCAGCCAAGCGCCTTCACAAGCGGGCCGGCCCGTCCTGCCAATCCGGTGTGGATCCGAGTGGCGACGACAGCGCCCGCCTTCCTCAGCCATGCCGCGAGCGTGGTGGATCCCACCCCCCGGCGGCGGCAATCGCCGCGCGGGCGAACCGTTGCCGGTTGCTTATCGCCGGGCTTGCAAAGCAGCCACCGTCCGGCTGCCGGCGATCCCGTCGGCGGCAAGCTTCTGCTTGGTCTGAAAGCCGATCAGCGCCGCCTTGGTCGCCAGCCCGAAATCGCCATCCGGCCGAAGGCCAAGCGCCGCCTGCAGCCGCGCCACGTCTTCGCCAACGTCGCCCATCTTCAGCGTCCGGGCGATCGGGCCCTCCCGCGTGGGATCCGTCCGCGGCCTGGGGAGCGAACGGACCAGATACTGCGCTGCCAGTTTCTCGTCATAGCGGTTCGCACGATAATCCGGTCCGTTATATCCGCGTGCGAAGCCCACCCAGTCGCGCCGGCAGAGTTCGTCGTCCAGCCGGCTCGCCTTCACGAAGGACACGAACGCGGCGAGCTGATCGTCCTCCGCCTGGCACATCGCCGAACAGAATTTTTCCGGATCGGCAAAGCCCGCCGCCGCGAAGTTGCCTCCCATGATCTGAAACGCGCCCCAGCTCGCCGACTGGATGGCCGCCGCCCGGTTCAGTGCGCAGGCGCGGGCGAGCCGGTCATATTCCTTGGCGCCGCCCCGATATCCGCCGCGCTGTCTGGAGGAAATATCGGGGTGCGCGGCGTCGTGGGCTCCCTTGGTCAGTCGGCTGAAGACGTGCCGCTCGAACAAGATCTTCGGGCGCTTGTCCGGCAGGAACCCGCCCTTGCTCTCCACCTCGATCACCGCTTCCACCGCCGCGATGTCGCAGCCGATGGCAGAGGCGGCGCGGGCGATCGCATCGGCGGTGAACGGGCGGGCCGTTCCGGTGAACGGTATCGTCGCCATGGCTGCCTCCCCGCCACCCTCGCGATCGGCGCGGCGAAGTGTTCGCGCCACGGCCGGACGGCGCTCAGGCCTCGCGGTCGGAGACCTTGCCCGTCGCATCGGCCATCACCATCCGCCCGGCCGGCGGCATCGCGGTGACCGGCCAACGCGCCTCGATGAAGCGATCGCCCGGCACACGGCGCACGTTTACCGCATCGGATTGGTTGCCGCCGAGAACGTGATAGGAACCCGCATCGTCTTGCGCGACGTAGAAGCCGACATGGCCGCGCCCATCCGTCTTCGACACCCGCCAGAAGACCATCACCGCACCCGGCTGGGGATCGCAGCGCTGCCCGAACTTTTGCCATTGCCGCGCGCCGAGTGGATTGGTGGGCAACGGTTCGCCAGGCAGCTGCGATGCGATGCAGTGGCCGACGAACAACCCGCACCACGGCGTCTCGTCATCGGCATAGTGGCAGTGGAGATCCTTTCCCCAGCCGATCAGCAGCGGATTGCTTCGGTCCGAAACGTCCTCGGTCACCCCGATCAGCCGCTGCGCCTCGATGAACCACGGCGTCGTCGCCGCCCGCAACTCTTTCGCCGAGGCCGGATCGGCTTCGCTCGTCCCGACGAGGGCCGGATCGCCCGCCAACAGAATAGCCGCAGTCCTGGGCCCCACCAGACCGTCGGGCGCAAGCTTGCAGGCTGTCTGAAACGCAATGATCGCCAGGATAGTCCTGCGCCCGCGGACACCGTCGACAGGGCCGGGATCATATCCCGCAGCCTTCAGTGCCTGCTGTATCTGCCGGGTGGATATCATTGAGCGGACTCCCGTGCCGACTTGGACGGGCAACTCAGGAATTGTCGTCGGCCCGTCGGGAGTTCTTAATGATCGGGATACCCCCCTGTAGGACAGGCGGATAATCATCGATTACGATACTATCCGCGGGGCCGGATCACCGTGCCTGCTCCGAACTGGAGCCAACCGGGGTTCGCCCCAGGCAAGCGAGGGGGGATGGCGCGGGCCACGCAGTGGGCCGCGTCGGGTGCCCGATTGCGGGCGCCCGCGCCCGTCCGTCACATCCCGTTCTGCGCGCCGTCCTTCGCCGTCTCGTCTGCGCCGCCGTGATCCAGCTTGGAGACCATGTCGAGGTGCATCTGGATCTTCGGCTTGGTCTCTGCCGCAAATGCCTTCAGCGCCGCATTCTCGCCGTTGGTGGCATAGGAGTCCATCAGGCCCAATGCTTCGCGATGCGCCTGCGTCTGTTCGTCCAGATACTTTGCGTCGAACTTGTCCGGCGCGGCCTTCTGCAGCTCGTCCAGCATCCCGGCATGGCGCTCGTCCATTGCGGTCGGCGGGGTCACGGCGACGCCGGCTGTCGCCAGCGTCTTCTTGAGCGCGGCTGTGGTGCCCTCATGCGCGGCGATCATCGCCTGCGCGAAGCTCTTGATCTCCGGCGCGGTGGCACGGGTCAGCGCCAGCTTGGACGATGCGATCTCGAACATGTCGCTGATCGCTGCGTTCTCGACGAACTTCGGCGTCGGCACCAGCCCGGGGCCATTCGCGCCGATGGTTGCCGGTGATCCGGTCGTCTCGATCGTCCCCGCGTCGGTGGCCGCGCTGTTGCCGGCAGGCGTGTCGGTGGCGCTCTGGCCGCAGGCGGAAAGGGCAAGCGCCATGATCGACGTGGCGAATAAAACGCGCTTCATGAACAGTCTCCCAGGCTAGTTGCCGGGATCAACCGCGCGCCCCCGTCCCGGTTCCCTGCCGCCGCCGTCACGCGTCGGCAGTCTCCTCGGTGTGCACCTTGAACCCTGTCAGCCATGCCGGGCCGAACGCCGTGGTGAGCGCGGTATCGGTGGCATCGCGCCCGCAGGCCATCAGGATACGGCCGATCCGCGGCTGGTTGTGCCGGGCATCGAAGGTATGCCAGCCGTCGCCCAGATACACCTCGAACCAGGCGTGAAAATCCATCGCCACCCGGCTCGGCGGCACGCCGATATCGCCCAGATAGCCGCTGCAATACCGGGCGGGAATGTTCATGCACCGGCACAAGGTTACGGCGAGATGGGCAAAATCGCGGCATACGCCGACCTGCTCCTGATGCCCTTCCCACGCGGTGCGGGTGTTGCGGGCATGTTCGTAGCCATAGGTCATGTGCTTGTGCGCATAGTCGACGATCGCCTGCACCCGGCCCCACCCTGGGGGGATCGATCCGAACAGGTTCCACGCGGTGCTCGACAGCCGATCCGTGTCGCAATAGCGGCTGCCCAGCAGATAGACGAGCACGTCGCTCGGCAGGTCGCTCACCATGTGCTGCACCGCATCGGGCGATTGCCGGTCGGGCTCGCCGCTGTCTTCGATGATGAAGTCGCACGATAGCGTGACCCCGCCCTGCGGCACCATCAGCCGGGTGCAGATATTGCCGTACGCGTCGACATAATCGTAGATCGCCAGGCCGTTGCTCGCCACGATCCGGTGCGGCGTCAGCAGATCGCGCTTGCGGCTGGGGTGCACGCTCATCATCGCGATCATCGGCGTGTCGATATCAGCAGCGAAACTGATCTCGTAGCCGGCACGAATGCGCATCGGGCACCTCCTGCTGTTGAACGGGCCGCCAGGAGGATCTCGGCCGGATCGGCGGATCGGAGAGTTCCGCCGATGCGACCTCGAATCATCGAGAGGCAAGCTGCATCGATACGGGTCAATCCGTCGCTGGCGCCAGTGCCGCAGCGCACAATATTTGCGGCACCGCAAATGCCGGCGCACCCCGGCCCGCCAGCGCAGGCACGCTGCTGCAGCTCAGGGATTAACCGTGCACAGCGTCGGGGTTGCCGCGGCAAACCCCAGCGGCAATATCGCCGCAACCGGGGATGATGTTGATCTGCCTTGCTGCGCTGGGCATCGTCCGCGCGTTCTGTTCGTTTCCGGATGAATTGCCTTGGAGCCATCGTTGAGCCGCCTGATCGTCATCTCCAATCGCGTGTCGGCACCGCAGGGGTCGCAGTCCGGGGCGCAGGGTGGCCTGGCCGTCGCATTGTCCGCGGCGTTGCGGGAACATCGCGGGCTGTGGTTCGGCTGGTCGGGAGAGGTCACCGATCAGTTCAGCGGCCACATCAACTTTCAGCGCGCGCACGGCGTGACGACGGCGACGATGGACCTCGAGGAACAGGACGTCGACGAATATTATAACGGCTACGCCAACCGGACCTTGTGGCCGCTTTTCCATTACCGGATCGATCTGGCGGAATATGAGCGCGGGTTCGCCGGCGGCTACCAGCGGGTGAACGAACGTTTCGCCGATACGGTGCGGCCCCTGCTGGAACCGGACGATATCGTGTGGATCCAGGATTACCACCTGCTGCCGCTGGGGGACGAGCTGCGCAAGCGCCGCTGCATCAACCGCATCGGGTTCTTTCTCCACATCCCCTGGCCGCCGCGGCGCCTGCTATCCACCCTGCCCGAGGCGGTGGATCTGGTGACCACGATGTTCGCCTACGATGTGGTGGGCTTCCATACGGAGGAGTGGCTGGAATCCTTTCGCGACTTCGTGGTCCACGAAATGGGCGCGGTCTGCGATGGCGATCATATCCGCTTCGGCGATCGGACGATCCGCGCCATCGCCTGCCCGATCGGCATCGACGCAGAGGAGTTCGCCGCGCTCGCCTGCACCCCCCGCGCGCGACTGACGTACCGGCGGATGCGCGACAGCTCGGTCGGGCGCGACCTGATCGTCGGGGTCGATCGGCTCGATTATTCCAAGGGCCTGGAGGAACGGTTCCTCGGCTACGAACGCTTCCTCAACGAGCACCCGGAAGAGCGCAAGGAGGTGTTCCTGCTCCAGATCGCGCCGCCGTCCCGCGGGTCGGTGGATACCTACAAGAAGATCCGCACCACGCTGGAGGGGCTTGCGGGCCGCATCAATGGCGCCTTCGCCGATCTCGATTGGGTGCCGATCCGCTACGTCAACCAGGGCTATGCGAGGGACGAGCTGGCGGGGGTGTACCGCGCCGCCCGCATCGGGCTCGTCACCCCCTTGCGTGACGGAATGAACCTCGTCGCCAAGGAATATGTGGCCGCGCAGGATCCGGAAGATCCCGGTGTGCTGATCCTGTCGCGTTTCGCCGGGGCCTCCGCGCAGCTTCCGGAAGCGCTGCTCGTCAACCCGTACAGCCCGGAAGAGATTGCCGACGCGATCGTGACCGCGCTGCGCATGCCGCGTGCAGAGCGGATCGATCGCTGGCGATCGATGATGGACAACGTGCAACGCGAAGACGTCGTCTGGTGGCGGCGACGGTTCACCGATACGCTGATGGAGATCGATCAGCCGGAGGACGCAGGCTCCACGGCCGCGGCCTGAAGGCGCACGTCTTCGCGGCGGCGAACGATCGCCTCGGGCATCTCGTCGCGGATAAAGGCCAGCATCGCCTCCCGCACGTCGCAGCGCAGGTCGAACGTCGTCGATGCATCCTTGGCGGTCATCAGCCCGCGCACCTCGATCGAATCCGGCTTCGTATCCGTCACCTGCAGGTTGAAGAAGCGTCCGTCCCATCGCGGGTTGGCGCGCACCACCTCCTCCATCCGCGCGCGCAGGCGGGGGATGTCGGCGGCGGGATCCAGGTGCCAGATCACGCTGCCCAGCAGCTGGCTGGTCTCGCGGGTCCAGTTCTGAAAGGTCTCGTCGAGGAACTTGGAAACCGGCACCACCAGCCGCCGCTCGTCCCAGATCCTGACGATCACGAAGGTCAGCCGGATTTCCTCAATCCGCCCCCACTCGCCATCGATGACCACCACGTCGTCAATGCGGATGGGTTCGGTGAAGGCCATTTGCAGCCCGCCGATCAGGTTCTTCAGCGCAGGCTGAGCCGCCGCGCCGACGGCCAGCGCCGCCAGGCCGGCCGATGCGATCAGCGTCACGCCGATGCTGCGGATGCTCGGGATGCTCATCAGCATCAGGCAGAACGTCACCAGGACGACGATGCACAGCGCGATACGATAGAGGATGCCCGCCCGGGTCCGCCGCCGCCGTGCGCGCAGATTGTCCTCCACGCTGATGTCGGCGCGCGCCTGGATTACGATGTTCGCGGCGCCGAGCAGGCTTACCGCCAGCCAGCCGAGCAGCGCCGGCATCGCCAGCCCGGCGCATTGCCGCCAGATCAGCATGGCCCCTGCGCCGAGGGTCAGCGCCGGCTGCGTTGCGATGATCGCCAATGCGACCACCAGCCACCGTGTCGGCGCCGCGAGCCGCGCGACCAGCACGTCGTCCGTGATCGTCGTGGTGCGCCGCGCCGCATGCCGGGCGATGGTCAGAGCGGTCTGGTGCAGCAGCAACGCCACCCCGGCCGCACCCGCGATCGTCAGCGCGTCCGGAATCCAGCCGGGCGAACCGTCGAGAAGCTTCATCATAGGCGTGCCTTCCCTCGTGCTGCGTCGCACCAACGGCGGCCGCTACCGCCTGTTTCCCGTATGGAGACGAGGCGTGGGGGAAGCGCGCCGCGCGCCGCCGGCGGCCTTACTTGCCCGGCTGGATGCGCAGCACCGCGCCGGCGGCTTCGTCGGTCAGCACGTACAGATTGCCATCGGGGCCCACGCGGATATCCCGCAGCCGCTGCTTCAGGCCGGTCAGCATCCGCTCCTGCCCGGCCGGGCTCTTGCCGTTGAACGTGACGCGCAGCAGCGAACGGGTCATCGTCGGCATCAGCATGTCGCCCTTCCATCCCGGAAAGCGATTGCCCGTGTAGAAGATCAGATTGCCCGGATTGATCGACGGCGCCCAGGTGAGCACCGGATCTGCCATGCCGGCGACGCCCTTCACGCTCTTCGCCGGCTCGCCATTATAGTGGGCGCCCTGCGTCACGTCGATCCAGCCGTAGTTCCTGCCGCGCTCTATGCGGTTGAGCTCATCACCGCCGCGCGGGCCGAACTCGGTTTCCCAAAGCTCGCCCGTCTTCGGGTGAAAGAAGAGGCCGAGCGGGTTGCGGTGCCCGATCGTCCAGATTTCCGGCTTGTAGCCCGGCTTGCCGACGAAGGGATTGTCCTTCGGCACGCTGCCATCGTCCTTCAGCCGCAGGATCTTGCCGAAGTGATTGGACGGATCCTGCACCCGCTCGCCGTAATTGCGGTCGCCGCTGGTGATGTAGAGGTATCCCTTGCGATCGAAGGCGATGCGCGATCCGTAACTGCCGCTGGCCGGCCCCTGCCCGCAGCATCGCTTCGGCAGCGGCGCCGCCCCGTACCAGGCATCCGCCACGAAGATGTCCCGAACGTCGGTGAGCGTCGCGCCGCCATCCCAGCGGGCGCGCACCACCGCGAGCGTCGACTCGTCACGCACCGTCGCGCCGGGTTTGGAATAGGTCATGTAGACGAGCCGGTTGCGCGCGAAGTTCGGATGCAGTGCGATATCCATCAGCCCGCCAAGGCCGCCCCGCAGGATATCGGGCAGCCCGGCGATCGGCGTCGGGTCCAGCACGCCGCCGCGGATCACCCGCAACCGGCCGTCCCGCTCGGTGACCAGCATGTCGCCGCCGGGGACGAATGCGATCGCCCACGGGTGATCCAGCCCCTTCGTCACCACCGAGACATGGATCTTCTGCCGTTCGGTGGCCTCGTCCCAGGGCCCGTCGCCGAGGAGCATGACCGGCGGGCGGCTGGGTGGCCGGGCGGGCGCACCCACCGCCGGCGGCGGGGCACCATCTTGTGCCAGGGGTGCTGGAGGCGCTGGTGGCGCTGCTGCGGGCGCCGGCGCAGCATCCTGCGCCACCGCGGCGCCGCAGGTAGCGAACGCCATCATCATTACCGACGCCAGAACACGCTTCATACCCGACCTCTCCCCGAAAGGGCATCGAACGCGCCCTCTCTCCCCGCCTGCTCCGCGACTTCGCCCGGACAGACCCCGCCGAGCCTACGATGGCCTGCCATCCGGCACAATCGCCGGCGCCCCGGCGCCCCGGCGGCCCGCGGCACCGATGAGCGCCGTGGACAGCCATCGGGCGGCGGCAAGCTGGTGCGGCGCAGGATCGCTTGACAGCACTTCCCGCCTGCGAACAATTCCGCGGAGGATTGCAGGCGGGGCAGGTAGATTGAAAGACGGATTGCCCGGGCCGCGGCCATCATGATGCACCTTATCGGTACTGCCGGCTGGGCGATCCCGAGGGACGTCGCCCACGCTTTCGAGGCCGAAGGATCGGCGTTGCAGCGTTATGCCAGCCGCTTCGGCGCGGTCGAGGTCAATTCGTCCTTCCACCGCCCGCATCGCCGCACCACGTGGGAGCGATGGCGCCACAGCGTGCCGGAAGCCTTCCGCTTCTCGGTCAAGATACCCAGGATCATCAGTCACGATCGCCGGCTGATCGACTGCGCGGAGCCGCTCGCGCGTTTTCTGGGCGAGGTCGATGGCCTTGGGGACAAGCTCGCGGTGCTGCTGCTTCAGCTCCCCCCCAAGTTCGCGTTCGAGCCCGCGGCGGCCGAGGCGTTCTTCGCGGCGATCGCGCGGGCATCGGATGCCACCCTCGTCTGCGAGCCACGCCACCCGAGCTGGTTCGAGGAGCAGCCGGACGAGATGATGCGCCGCATGGAAGTCGCGCGGGTGGCGGCGGACCCGGCGCCGGCGCCCGCGGCCGCGATCCCCGGCGGCTGGCGCGGATTGACCTATCGCCGCCTGCATGGTTCCCCGCACATGTATAGATCGAGCTACGACGACGGCCGCATCGAGCCGCTCGGCCGGGAACTCCTGGCCCAGGGGGGCGATGACGCACCGGCCTGGTGCATGTTCGACAACACGGCTTCCGGCGCCGCCACGGGAGACGCTCTGCGGCTGCGCGACCTGCTGGAGGGGCAGAGCCCCCGAACTTGAGCGAGCGGGGCGGCACCGCGGGATACCGAATGCAGGCGCCGGCAACCACGGCGGCTACCGGCCGGATGCTGTCGAACGGTTTGCTAACGCCGATAAGCCCGGCCATACTCCCGTTCCAGGCCCTCCCCTACCCCGACAGGGGACACGCAGCCTGCGCACGGAGTTGTGATGGACGAGACACTGCTCACGAAGCTGGCTGCGCTGTCTCCCCTGGGATCCCAGGAGAAGGTTCACCGCAAGTGCAAGGTTTGCAGCGGCATCGCCCCGGCTTTCGACGTGGTCGACTTCCAGAAGATCTGCTCGACCGATCAGCCCTATATGTTCGGCCAGGCAGGCATTCCTGTATATTATTACAGATGCATGGATTGTGAGTTTCTGTTCACCGACTTCGTCGATGACTGGACGGCGGCGGATTTTAGCCGGTTCATATACAATGAAGATTATATCAAGGTAGACGGCGACTATGCCGACGCACGGCCACGCCGTGACGGTGCGTTTTTCGGCGAGCTGCTGGCGCCGTATCCCGGCCTGTCGGTACTCGATTACGGCGGCGGCGCGGGGGTACTGGCCGGAGTGCTTCGCAATGCCGGTTTCGAGGCGGAATGCTACGATCCCTTTTCGAGCCCCCGTCGTCCCGAACGCCTGTTCGATGTCATCACCTGCATGGAGGTGATCGAGCATTCGCCGGATCCGGTCGGCACCCTGCGCGACATGGCAAGCTTTCTGCAACCGGGCGGCTGCATTCTGGTCGGAACCGGGGTGCAGCCGGATGATATCGAAACCGTGCGCACCAACTGGTGGTACGTGGCGCCCCGCAACGGACATGTCTCGCTGCAGTCGGTGGCTTCCCTGGTGCCGCTCGGCAAGGCGGCCGGCCTCGTGCCCTACCCTTCGGGCTATCTTCACGGCTTTGCCAGCGCGCCTTCGGCCGCCTCCGCCGCCTTGCTGGGCCGGATCGGGCGTCCATCCCTGGACCTGCTCCTGTCGGCCCCCGATGAAGCGTCATCAGCCGCCACGCTGACATGCGACCTGGCCGATTGGCACGAGATCGAGGATTCGAGCTTCCGCTGGACGGCGAGAAGCGAGATCGTCTGGCAGTGGACCCCACCCATGGGCAACTGCGATGTCCAGTTGCGCCTGACCTCGATCATGGAGATCGCGCCGGACTTCCTGTCCCGGTCCCGGTTGCTGATCGGCGGCCAGGCCGTTGCGATCAAGGTCAGCGGCAACAGCCTGCGGGCGACGGCGACACTGGAGAGCGACGCCCCCGTCGAGATCCGGCTGGTCACGCCACCGCCGCCGACGCCGCGGGAACTTTATGGCACCGCCGATACCCGGCAGCTCGGCCTTGCCATCCGGATGCGCGGCGCCCCTGCCGCCAACGCCTGATCGACTGCCACTCGCATGCACGCCACGAAAGGCTGTCCCGCCTAGAAAGCCTCGGTGAAGACCCTGCTCGAGGTGCGGATCATGCTCGACAGCATCAATCGCATCAGTTCGCTCTGCCGGTTGGTGCCGGTCTTGACGAAGATCTGCTTGAGATAGCCCCGCGCCGTCTGCTCCTTCAGGCGCAGCACCTCCGAGGCGACCGTGATCGTCGTACCCTTGACCATCAACTTCAACAGTTCGGACTCGACCGCTGTCAGCCGATACAAGGTACATAGGGGCAGGATCAGCCGATCGATGTCGATCGCGGGATCCAGCACGAACACGATCGCGGCGGCATCGCTGGGCTCCGTCGGCGGCCTGTTGGTCGGCATCACGGAAAGCATCAGCGGGGCACCGTCGCCGCGTTGCAGGGCAACCAGCGGCGTGGACGGCGCGCGATCCCGCCGGACAGGCTGGGTGGCCGTGAAATTCATCACGTGATCGAGCACGACCTGAAGGCGCAGGCTGTCCGACAGATCGGTCGCGCGGAAGGAATTGCGGTGACGCCGCAAACCCTCGCCCTTGTCCAGGATCGCCCGGCCTGTCTCGTTGGCGAACAGCAGATCGCCTGATCGATCGAGCAGGAACACGCCCATGTCGTTCAGGTCGAGCGCGGTTTCCAGCGCATCGACACGGCGCGAGCGAACGCGATCCAGCTGCCACAGCCGGAAATAGCCGGTCGCGAATGGCCGGCGGTTGAGATATACTTGTTCCGCCCCCCGCCTTTCCTCGGCATCGAGTAAACCGAAGAAGGTTGCAATTATAAGCCTGCTTTGGCCGGGAATCTTGTCGACGGGTATCAGCAGTACATTGCGGATGTCCGGGCCCAGATCGCACTCGATCCATGCATGCACTTCGCGCCGGCGGTTATCGCCGAACGTACCATTGGTAAACAGCGCCCGAACACGCTCCGTGTCCACGCCGGCAATTTCCTCTGCATGCAGAACTTCCGCTTCGCCATCGTCAGGATGTACGGTCAGGATGGCCGCATGCGCGCGCATCGCATCGGCGATTTCGCGCATGACTAGCGGAAGCTCGTCCTTCTCGGCCGAAAGCATCGTCCATCCCCCCCGGCGGCCCAATAATCACAAGGGCGAGTCGAACATTCTTCATCTTTGTCCGTGCCTTAAGCAGACTAGGAGGCAGGACGGCATCGCGCAACACGCATGCCGTGCATGGTCAGTGCATAGTCAGGGATTTCAGGTCGGTTCCGCGGTCGACGGGGCACCCTCCCCTGTCGCCAGGGGCGCTTGGCCGCACCGCGTTTCTCGTCGATGGACTTGGCCCATCCGTGCGTTCGGGCTTACGCCCCCGTCCCCTGGCGACCCAGTAGGAGTGGCGGGCCTCAGAACACCTCGAATGTCAGCGGTATCCGCAAGGTGGTGCGCAGATCGGTCGCATCCTCCGTCGCCCCCATCTCGAGGTTCCAGTTTATCGTCGTACGCGGGCTCGTACGATAGCTCACGCCGAACAGGAGCCGGCCGAGTTGCAGATCGCGCGTTTTCGAAGTCGCCTCGTCGCCCAGCACTCCGTTCGCGTCCGTGGTACGGAACCGCATCTTCGTCCCCATCGACCAGCTATGCCCGTAGCCCAGGCTGAGCGACGTCCGCGGATTGAGCGACAGGGCAATGCCCACGCTTGCCGACGGCGTATCGCCCGGCTTTACCCGCTCGATCAGGGTCGTGCCGATCATACGATCGATGTTGCGCGCGATGTTGACCGTGTACCCCACCGTAGCGAACAGGACCGCGGGGTCGGTCGGCAGGATAGCGGTCAGGTTCGGGGTGATGCCCCAGAATCCGGCGCCGGTCGATGCCTCCCTCGCGATGCCCAGCGTGTTGCGCTCGACCGCGAACGGGCTGGTCCCCGTCGGGGCGATCGCCTGGATACCGCCGATCAGATAAGGTGCGCCGTTTCGGCCGTCGGTAAACTGGTATCGGGCACCGAAATCGATATCGCCGATTCCGCTATCCCGCACCGATGCATCCTGCGTGTTGCTCGGCGTCGGGTTGGCGATCGGCGTCACGACCGCCTTGTCCGAGCGATAGACGTATGGAACGCGGGCGTTGATCTCGAACCGGTTGGTCACACCCAGGCGCGCCACACCGGCGGCGGTGAGAACGTCCTGCCGGGCCTCGTTGATGTCGAACACCCCGATCGCGAGCGCGTTGATCACCTGGACGCCGCGGAACACGAAGCGGTTGCGGTCCGCGCGGGCATATTCCAGCACCGGCTCCAGCGTCAGCCTGCCGGCGCGGGTGATCACGCCGCCTTGTTCGGCCAGCACGGCAACCTGGACCTGGCGTTGCTCGGTCGGGGCTTCGCCGACTGTCTGGACGCTGCCGGCCGGGGCGTTGGCGGCCGCCTGTGCG
Source organism: Sphingomonas bacterium (assembly GCF_028292925.1). Lineage (GTDB taxonomy): Bacteria > Pseudomonadota > Alphaproteobacteria > Sphingomonadales > Sphingomonadaceae > JAQGLK01. The sequence continues at coordinate 8,228 of NZ_JAQGLK010000011.1, read as the reverse complement.
GAGGCCGGAGGCGCGGGCGGCGGCGAAGGCGGCAGGGGAACGGTATCCGATCCCGCCACCTGTGCGGCGCCCGTCCCCCGCATGCGGGACAGCAGGCTGTCCTCGATCGCCTGGAGCCGGACGCGCTGCGCGTTGAGCTGCTTCTGCTGCTCGTCCAGCGCGCTTTTCTGGGCGATCAACTCGGCCCGCAGCGTTTCGAGATCATCGCCGGTGGCCGCACGCGCCGGCAAGGACGATCCTATCGCGAGGAGACCGCACGCCGCCAAAGTGCTCACATGCCGCATGTTCGTTTCCTGAATTAAAGGCGCTGTCCGCAGGGTTCAGCGCGCGCTCGCCACGGCAAGGGCAAGTTGATCGCCCATCGACAAACCCGCCATCAGTGCGGGGGAAAATCCCTGCAGATCCAGATTGACCGAACTGATCGTATCGATGGTTCGGTCGTTCCCGGCGTTCGCCACGATGATCCCCGCCGCTTCGCCCACGATGTGCCGCAGTTGGAGCGCCGGCGCGTCGAGCGTCACGACGCCGCCGCGCTCATCGGTCGCAAGGCGGATAGCGCCGGCCGGCGTGACCACGGCGGGGCCGTTTTCGGTGACAGGCACCTGGGTCTGGCCGGCCGCCATCTCCCATGTCGAGGGCAGTCCACTGACGATGTTGACCTTCGCTGGCGCGCTGGGGGTCGAGATGTCGATCGTGGTGCCGGTGGGCGCGCGGCTGACCGTCACTTCGGCGGCACCCTCGCTGCCTTCCGTCCGGACGACGATCGCGCCCGTCGGCGCAGGCGACGGAGCGGCTCCATCGGTGAACACACGGATCCCGGCGTCGGGCCCGTCCGTCGCATAGAGCGTGTGCAGGACGAGCAGGCCATCGACGCGCGTCTGGATATCGATCCCTATCGATATGTTCATGCCGTTGGGCAGTTGGACGCCGCCCCGCAGTGTTTCCAGGACTTCGTTCGGCACCTGCGCGCCAAAGACATGGGGCCTGCGCGCGATCACCAGAATTGCCTCGCCCGGCGGCAGCGACGCGGCCGCTGCGGGGGGGCAGGCCCCCACCGAAACGCCCATCATCATCGCGACCATAGCCACGGTGCCGATCCGGCGGGGCCTGATCCGCACTTGCAATCCCGCCCGGTGGTCGACTGGCTTCGTCATCATGCTCAAAACTCGTTGAACAGCGGCCGCGTCAGCGCGAGCTCGGCCGTGGAAAGGGGATCGGACGGCGCGAACATCCGCCCCGCCGGTGCGCGGTCGAGATCGGCAACCTGATTGAAGTGCATCTGGCCGATGGCGTTCCTCTCGTTCAACACGAAGAAGATACCGTTCCATTGCTTCAGGAACGCACGGATCGGTTGCCGCCGAAGGCCCAGCGAAGGGTCGCCCAGGAGGACGCTGCCCCCCTCGACACCCTTCACGACGACGAAATGCTTGTATCCGTTGAAGTCGACCAGGGCGATTCCGGGAATGCGGGCGGCGGCGATCTGATCGATCGTCACCCGATACCCGTCCGCTGCGACACTGCGACCGGCCAGATATCGCTTCATATCCAGCAGCGAGAAACCGAGCCGGCGAATCTGCTCCTGATCGCCTTCGCGGAACATGCCGACGAAAGCGGTCTGCTCGGTCTGCGGCTCACCGTAATGATACCGTAGCAGAGTGGCGAGCGCTGCCGATCCGCAGCTGAAGTCATATTGCTGCCGGATCACCGTTTCGAAGCGGCGGCCGATCATGCTCGTCACCGGCAGCCCGAATTCGAGAGCGCCGCCAAAATCCACGCGGTTGCCGGCTTCCTGGGGCGACATGGCCGTGCAGCCGGAAAGCAACATCGCGACTCCGCTAAAGATCAGCTTCCTGGATGCAACGGCGTGAATGAGACATGCCCCTCGGACTACGGATTCAAGGCGACGTTGACGTTCAGAGACGAATTGATCGAGACGTTGTTGCCGGTGTTCGCGCTGACGACCGACAGGCCACTCAAGTTCTGAAACGCCGAACTATCAAAACCGATCGTCCCCGTCACTGAATTTCCGCTGACCGAGTTGTTCGAGACCGTGCTGGTATTCTGCGCCCGGACTTGCATGTTGATATCGGCCTGGCCGGTAATCGCAGCGAGCTCGTCGCTTGCGATCGATGCGGCGTCCCCGAAAACCAGCGCGGGGGCCGCAGCCGGCTCCCCCTGCCCCGCATCCGCCCAAGCCGGGGCTGCAAGGGCCAGCAGGACCGCGGCGGATCCTTTCCAAAGTTTCATAACCGGATACCTTCGCCGATGTTACCGAGGTGCGGGCCGGCATGTCGCCGGCCCGCACCCAGTTCAGACTTATTGGCCGAGCGAGAGCGTACCGACCGAGGCACTGATGCTGACGGAGGCGTTCTGCGATGCCGCAACCCCCGTGTTCATGTTCAGCGCCTGGATGCCGGCGAAGTTCGAGAACGCCCCGTCACCCGTGGTCAGCATGTTGTTCGGCGCGCCGCCGGCGGTGCCGTCCGGCGTGTTGTAGCGGACGGTGATGCCCGTGACGTAGCTTGCCAGCGTCGAAGACGAGACGACCGATCCCGCGCCGAACTGGTTGTTCGTGGCCGCGGCCCCATCGCTTGCCGATGCCGAGCCCGAGTAGGACATCGACGAGTCGGTGAAGCTGGCGTCGCCGCCATTGGCCACAGCACCCGTGCCGTTGTTGGTGGCCGTCGAGCTGCGATTGCTGTTATCCGAATTGTCGCTGTTATCCGAATTGTCGGAGTTATCCGAGTTGTCGGAGTTGACCGTGGCGCCGTTGTTCGCCGCGATCTGAGCACCCGAGGCGCTGCTGTTGTCGGAGTCGTCCGAGTTATCCGAGTTGTCGGAGTTATCCGAGTTCACAGTGCCGCCGTTGTTCGCGGCAATCTGCGCACCCGAGACACTGCTGTTGTCGGAGTTGTCGGAGTTGTCCGAATTCACCGTCGCGCCGTTGTTCGCGGCGATCTGGGCACCGGACGCGCTGCTGTCCGAATTGTCGGAGTTAACGGTGGATCCGTTGTTCGCCGCAATCTGGGCACCCGAGGCGCTGTTGTCCGAGTTGTCGGAATTGTCCGAATTGTCGGAATTCACCGTGCTGCCGTTGTTCGCAGAGATCTGCGCACCGGAAGCGCTGCTATTGTCCGACGTAACCGAACCGCCGTTGTTCGCCGCAATCTGCGCACCGGATGCGCTGCTGCGGTCAGCATGGTCGGTGGTCGAGTTATCCGAGTTGTCGGAGTTGTCCGAGTTGACCGTAGCGCCGTTGTTCGACGCGATCTGGGCACCCGAGGCGCTGCTGTTGTCCGAGTCGTCGGAATTGTCGGACGTCACGCCGGCACCGTTGTTGGCCGAAATCTGCGCACCGGACGCGCTGCTGTTGTCGGAGTCGTCCGAATTGTCCGAGGTCACTCCGGCGCCGTTGTTCGCCGAAATCTGTGCGCCGGATGCGCTGCTATTGTCCGAATCGTCATTGGTGGAGTTGTCGGAGGTCACCCCGGCGCCGTTGTTCGCCGAGATCTGCGCGCCGGATGCGCTGCTGTTGTCGGAGTCGTCCGAATTGTCGGACGTCACCCCGGCGCCGTTGTTCGCGGAGATCTGGGCACCCGATGCCGAGCTGCCATCCGAGTTGTCGGTCACCGAGTTGTTCGTGTTGTCGGTTGCCGAATTGTCGGAGTTGGCGGCCGTGTTGTCGGTCATCGAGTTGTCGGAGTTCGCCGCGGTGTTGTCCGTCGTCGAGTTGTTCGTGTTGTCGGTCATGGAATTGTCGGAGTTCGACGCGGAGTTGTCCGTCGCCGACGAGCCGTTGTCAGCCGCCGCCCCGCCGGCCGGATCGGCGAGCTGGGCATGGGCCGGAGCCGCCATCAGCAGCGCCGCGAGGGACGATGATACCAGGAAAGTCGCTTTCATCGAGGTCGTCCTGTTTTCGGTTGAAGGCCAACGACTTGCGACCCAACGTCGAACTCGCATGGCCTCGTCAGCACCGGGTCGCCGATGCCTGAACGGTGTCATCCGCCTAACGATAATGGCTTACTAACCATGATTGGGAGGAAACGCGTTCCATCTGGACTGAAACGTATCGCCATATGGGGGTTTGCGCCCGAAACGAATTGGGGCGCCGCTTTAACCCTCGATTTCGGCGGCCGACGCGGCAGTGGACGACCGCGCCAGACGTCCATTCGCTCCGCGCGGTTGATCTGAGTAATAGGATATTGTCTCGATCCGGAACAGGAGTCCCCGCGTTACCAAGGGGAAGCATCCGGGATTTGCTCCTATTCGGGTGAACCCGGCGAATCAATTTCGGTTTACTCGACGGTCAACAGGATTATACTCCGGGCCATACAGGATGACGGCTGCGTCGCCTTCGGGCGGAAGACGGCCGGGACCTCTTGGGGGAGTGTTGATCGATGCCGAAAGACATCCGGAGCGGCGCATCGTACACGGACGACATGTGGCGTCGCGCCAACGCCGCCTTGGCCCACGCGCGCCGCGAGGAGGCATGGTTTGGGCTGATGTCCACGAACGTTCGCGGGCGTGCGGGCGGGCCAGCCGGCCTGAAGGCGGAGCGGGATGCCGTTCCACGCCCGATGGGAAGGCCGCTCTGAGATCGCCGAGGCGGGCCGGCCAACCGGAATAGACTGAAGGTCGGCAAACCTGCCTGGATCGACCGGCAGGAACCCGTTGCGCCTGCAGGGGCCGCCCTGCCGGCACGCCAGCCACCCCGATGCAGACGGGACGCTGCCGGTCTCGGCGAGCCGTCGCCATCCCCCGCGGAGGGAGGCCGAGTGCCTCAACGTGCCGACGGCGGGATGGCGGGGTGGCCAGAGGCCGCCGTACCACGGCATCGTCGACGAACAGTTCGCAAGCGAGTTCGAAGCCCCAATTTCACGGCGGATTCCCGGTGCGGCAGCGGCCACGATGCTGGCCGGTGATCGATCAGGCTTGCCTCCTTCCCCTACCCGCCAGGAACGTACGCCCGCTCCCTGCGGCCCGGCGGAGACAGTGGAAAAGCGTGGCGCGGGCGGTTACGGCAGCGCGCTTCGAAACCTTGCCCGGTTGATCGCGATCAACTGATACGTTCCTGTATCAGATTGCTCTTCATTATCGATGGAGACGGCCGTTTGCGCCCGCCGAAGGATATCTCGCTTGCCCAGCACAACGCGCTTGCCGCGCGCAGCGGCACGATGCGCGAACTGCTCACGATCCGCATCGTCGGGCTCCTGGAACTGCTTCGTCGCAGCGGCACGATCGCCAACCAGCGCGAACTCGGCCTCTCCCGCATCGAATGGCGCATCATGGCGCAGGTGGGTGGCTACGCACCGCTGTCGCTGAACGATCTGGCGGAGCTTTGCGGCCTCGATCGGGGGCAGCTCAGCCGCGCGGTCAAGGCGATGGCGCAGCAGGGATTGCTGATCAGCCGCCGCCGGCCGGGCGGGCCGGCGATCATGATCACCCTCAGCGACGAGGGGCAGGTGGTACATGATCGGATGGTGGCGCTCGCGATCGACCGCAACCGCTTCGTCGTCGGCGACCTCTCCGACGAGACGCTCGAGCAGTTCGGCACCGTTCTCGACGAGGTGACCCGCAAGGCACAGCTGCTTCTCGAGCGCGTGCGCGCCACCAGCGAGCGCCAGCCCAGCGAGCGCCAGACCAGCGGACCCGGTTGATCGATCCGCTGGTCTGGTGCGCCGCGGCGGCGACGCCCCGCCTCAGAAGTTATATTGCAGCGTCAGCCCCACTTCACGTGGCCGGCCGCGCACCTCGGCCAGCCCGCTGCGTGGCGGCGCGGCAAGCCCGGCACCCGAGGCGGCATCCCAATAGCCCCCGCCGAACCGCTGCGCGTAGGTGGAATAGGTGTTGTCGAGCAGGTTGTTGGCGAACAAGGCGACCGTGACGGGCAGCCCCTCCGGCACGATCTGGATCCGGGCGTTCATCAGCCCATAAGCGGGAAGATCGTAGGCGGAATCGGTGCCGTCGGTGGGATGCGTCGCCTGCTTGCCGACATAGGCGTAGTTGAGGTTGAAGGTCGTTTTGCCGAACCCCGCCTCCAGCGTGTAGGTCGTACCGAGGTTGAACGACGGGGACGGCACGTCCGGGTACAGATTGACCGTGCCGGCCGGTGCGTTCTTGAGCTTGGGCCGGGTGACGCCACCGCTGGCATCGAACACGAGGTTGTCGGTGGCGGCTATCTGGACGTCGACCTCGAACCCCTCGAGCACGACGTCGCCCTGGTTTTGCACCTGGATCAGGAAGCCGACAGGGCATTGCGGCGGCCCCGGCTGGATGCCGGCCAGCGGGCCGGTGCCGCAGGTCACCTGCACCGCTGCCTGCCGGTTGGTATAATCCATGCGGAACAGCGTCGGATTGATCCTGAGGCGCCGGTCGAACAGCGTCATGCGCGCGCCGATCTCGTAATTCACCACCTTCTCGTTCGGGATCGGCCGGATCGCCGCGCTCTGATTGGCGCCGGTGGCGTTGTTGGCGGCCGTGTAGCCCACGATCGTGTAGCTGAACTGACCCGCTTTATACGCCTTGGACAGCGTAGCGTAGGCCATGATGTCGTCGGTGAAATGATAGTCCACGGTCGCCCGGTAATCGAGCGCCTTGAATGTCTTTGCGCTCGCCACCGAAGTCGATGTGGTGCCCGGTGCGGGCACGAAATCCGTCGCGCGGAAGCGGGTCTGGCGATAGTCCTTCTTGTCCCATGCCTGGCGCAGCCCGCCGGTAAGGTTCAGCCCGTCCACGATGTGCCACGTCGCGCTGGCGAACAGCCCGTAGCTGTCGGACAGCTGCTTGGTGACGACGTCGGTCAGCCGGAACAGGCCGGCATCGGCGTTGGCCGGGTTGCCCGGGTTGCTGGGGAAGACGCTCGTGCCGCGGCGGTTGATGATGTAATTGGGCGCCACCGCTTTCTCGTAGAAATAGTTGCCGCCCACGATCAGGTCTACGGCGTCGCCGAACAGCTTCGAGTTGATCTGCGCCTCCTGATAGAAGACGGTTGAATCCACGTCGTCGTTGCGGATCTCCGTACCCAGCACCTGATAATCGCTGAACCCGCGATGCTTCAGCTTGGCATAGCCGGTAACCGAGTTCAGCGTGACGGCGTCGCTCAGGTCATAGGCGACGGTCAGATCGGCCTGCTGGTACTTATTGTTGTTATACTGGTTGCAGACGGCATCGTAGTCCGGATCGAAATCGTCGATGAAGCAGAGGTCCGGCGCCTTGAACCTGCTGTCTCGAACGATCCGGGGATCGTTATAGGCGGCGAGCGGCGGTTGACCGGCTCGCTTGAACGAGTCGTTGATCCAGTCGGCAAAGTTGCCCTGGATGACGCCTTCGATGCCGGGCCGCATGTCGAACTCGCGGAAGACGAGCGGCGTGCCGTTGGCCTTGGAGTCGCTGTAGAGCAGGCCAAGCGTGGCGTGGAAGGCGCTGGACGGTTCCCAGCGGGCGAGGACGCGGCCGACGATATCGCGCTGTGCGCCCAGCTTCTCCGTGCCGCGGCTGACATACCCGCCCTGATCGAGGTAGGCACCCTGCGCGCGGACCGCGAACGTATCGCCCAGCGGCAGATTGACCATCCCGGTCAGATCCGTCCGGTCGAAGCTGCCATAGGTGCCGCGCAGATAGCCTTCGGCCTCGTTCGTCGGCTGTTTGCTGAAGATGCGGATGGCGCCCCCGGTCGAGTTGCGGCCGAACAGGGTGCCCTGCGGACCGCGCAGCACCTCGATCCGATCGATATCGAGCACGCGCAGTATCGCGCCGCTGGTGCGCGGTACGTACACGCCATCGATATAGAGGCCGACGCCACGCTCCCCCGTCGCCCCGTTGCCGCCGCCGATGCCGCGGATGCCGAAGTTGGGCTGGTTGTTGCCGTTGCCCCGCGATGCGGAAATGGTGAGATTCGGCGTGAAGGCAGAGAGATCCTGGAGATCCTCGATGCCCTTGGCGGCGATCGCCTCCTGCGTCACGGCGACGATCGAGATCGGCGTATCCTGAAGATTGGTGGCGCGCCGCTCGGCCGTCACGACGATGTCGGCAATGCCGGACGCGTCGGTATTCTTTGCGCCGCTGGCCGCGGTTTCCTGCGCCGGTTGATCGGATATTTGCGCCAGCGAGGCCGAAGAAGCGAGCTCGGCAAGCTCGGTCCCTGAAAGTTCTATGCCGCGAACACAGCAGCGTGCACTGTTCCCCTTCATTCGACATTCCCCCCAAGTCATGCCCACCCTCGTCCGGGG
>NZ_JAQGLK010000129.1 GCF_028292925.1 Sphingomonas bacterium | reverse complement strand
GGCGCTGGTCGGCTTCGCGCTGTTCGCGATCGATACCGATCCCGGCCACCGGCTGATCGCGGATCGCATCGCCGCGCTCAAGATCAAGTCCGGCCTGCGCATCCGGATCGGCCGCATCGACGGCTCGATCTGGGGCACCACCCGGCTGCGTGACCTGCGGCTCTACGATTCGGCCGGGCTGTTCCTCGAAGTTCCCGAACTCCGGCTCGACTGGCGTCCGGGCAAGTGGCTGGTCAACCGGCTCGACATCGACGTGCTGGCCACCGATCTCGCCGTGCTCCACCGCCTGCCGAAACTGCGCTCGACGGGCGAACCCGGCGCGGTGCTGCCGGGCTTCGACATTCACCTCGGCCGGCTCGATATCCGGACGCTGCGGCTGGGGCCGCAGGTCCTCGGTCAGCATCGCGCGGGCCGCATCCTCGGCCGCGCCGATCTCCGCGCCGGCCGCGCCTTGATCGATCTGCGCGCGCAGATGGCCGGCGGCGGCGACGGCCTGCAACTGCTCCTCGATGCCGCGCCCGATCGCGACCGGTTCGATCTGGAGGCACGGGTCGCCGCCACGGCCGGCGGGCTGATCGGCAAGCTTGCCGGCACGAACCGGCCGATGGCGCTGCGGATCGGTGGCGATGGGCGCTGGTCGCAGTGGAAGGGTCAGGCGCTGCTCGACGTGTCGGGCACGCGCATCGCCGATCTGGCGCTCACCGCCCGCAGCGGCACCTACGCCTTGTCCGGCGGCATCACCCCGGCCTCGATCCTGCAGGGCAAGCTGCAGCGGCTGAGCGCCCCGCGCATCCTGGTGACCGGCGCGGCACGGCTGGCCGACCGGCGGCTGGACTCGACGCTGTCGCTGCGCTCCCGCGCGCTGGCGCTGGATGCCGGCGGCGTCCTCGATCTGGCGGAGGGCGCGTTCGACGGGCTGTCGATCAACGCCCACCTGCTGCGCCCGCCCGCGCTCTTCCCGAACATGACCGGCACCGGCATCAAGCTGCGCGCCACGCTGGATGGCCCGTTCCGGACGGCTGCCTACGATTATCTGCTCACCGCCCCGCGCCTCGCCTTCGACGCCACGGGGTTCGAGGATGTGCGTGCGGCAGGGCGCGGGCGGATCGCGCCGGGCGCGCAGAGCGTGCCGATCCGGCTGACTGCACGGCGGGTGACCGGCGTCGGCGACGTGGCAGGCGGCATCCTGGCCAACCTGCGCGTCGAAGGGCTGCTGAAGGTAACCTCGAAGCTGCTGACGGGGGAACGGCTGGCGTTCGATTCGGACAAGCTGCGCGGCCGGCTCGATCTGCGTGTCGACCTCGTCACCGGCGCTTACGACGTCGGCGTGTCGGGCGGCCTGATGCGATACCTGATCCCGGGCCTCGGGCTCGTCGACGTCACCAGCACGCTCAAGGTTGTGCCGGGCCAGGGCGGGCGCGGCACCCGCGTCGCCGGGCGTGGGCAGGCATGGGTGCGGCGCTTCGACAATGCTTTCCTGCAGTCGCTCGCCGGCGGTCTGCCGCAGATCGATACCGCGCTCGTCCGCGATCCGGATGGCGTGCTCCACTTCAACGGGCTGGTTCTCACCGGGCCTTCGATCCGCATCGTCGGCAACGGCCTGCGCCGGCGAGACGGCACCTTCCACTTCGAAGGCACCGGCACGCAGGCGCAATATGGCCCGCTGCGCCTGATCCTCGACGGGGATATCTCGCGCCCGAAGATCGATGTGATCCTCGCCCGCCCGATGGATGCGCTGGGGCTTTCCGAGGTCCGCCTGCTGCTCGATCCCACCGCGCAGGGATTCGCCTACCGGGCGGGCGGCGGATCGACGCTCGGGCCGTTCACCAGCGACGGCGCGATCCTGCTGCCCGCGGGGCAGGCGGCCACGGTGTCGATCGCGCGGCTCGATGTGACGGGCACGCGCGGGCAGGGCGCGCTGCGCTCCGATCCGGGCGGGTTCACCGGCCGGATCGGCTTCGGCGGCGGCGGGATCGCCGGCACGCTCGATTTCGCGCCCGTCGGCATGATCCAGCGAATCGAGGGGCATCTGACTGCGGACCGCGCGGCACTGGCCGGCGTACCCGCGCTGACGCTGCGCAAGGGTGCGCTCGACGGTGTGCTGATGGTCCGGCCGGAAGGTCCCTCGATCCAGGCGACCGTGCTGGCGCAGGGCGCGCGACGCGGCGGCATCTCGATCGCGCGGGTGGCAAGCAACATCCGGCTCGCCAGCGGGCGCGGCACGATCCGCACCTCCATCGCCGGATCGCGGGGGCGCGCATTCGATCTGCAGACGGCGGCGACGATCGATCCGATGAAGATCGAGCTTGTCGGCCAGGGGACGGTGGATCGCACCCCGATCAAGCTGACCACCCCCGCCGTCGTGGCGCGGGAGGGCGATGGCTGGCGGCTCGCCCCGACCACGCTCGCCTTTGCCGGCGGCTCGGCCAACGTGGCCGGGCTGTTCGGGGGCAGCGTGAGCCAGTTGGATGCGGGTGTGCAGGCGATGCCGCTGACCGTGCTCGATCTCTTCTATCCGGGGCTCGGCATCGGCGGCGTGGCCAGCGGCAAGCTCAGCTACCGCTTCGCCGCAGGGGCGCTGCCGGTCGGCCGCACCGACCTGCGTATTCGCGGGCTCACCCGCTCCGGGCTTGTCCTGTCCTCGCGCCCGATCGACGTGGGTATCGCAGCGGTGCTGGACGGGCGCGGCGCCGTCGGCCGGGCGGTGGCGGTGAGCGGCGGGCGGACGATCGGCCGGGCGCAGGCCCGGCTTGCGCCGCTGGCCGCGGGTGGCAACCTGCCGGACCGGCTGGCAAACGCACCCCTGTTCGCGCAGCTGCGCTACAATGGCCCGGCCGACACGCTGTGGCGGCTCACCGGGGTCGAGACGATCGACATTTCCGGCCCCGTCGCGGTCGGCGCGGACGTGACCGGGCGCCTGTCCGATCCGGTGATCCGCGGATCGGTGCGCACCGATCGGGCGCGGCTGGAAAGCGCGGTCAGCGGCACAGTCGTCGATCAGTTGCGTGCCACCGGCCGGTTCGACGGGTCGCGCCTGGTGGTGGAAAACATCTCCGGGGTGACGCGCGGCGGCGGGACGATCGCGGGGCGGGGCGTGTTCGATCTCGCCTCCGCCCGCGGCTTCGGCATGGATCTGGCGATCACCGCCGACAAGGCCACCCTGCTCGACCGCGACGACATCGGCGCCACCATAAGCGGGCCGCTGACGATCCGATCGGACGGGGCGGGCGGCGTCATCGCCGGCGATGTCACGCTGGATCGCAGCCGCTTCCGTCTTGGCCGGGCCGAGGCGGCGGCTGGCGTGCCGCGGGTGCCGGTAACCGAGATCAACCGGCCCGCGGACGATGCGGAGCTCACCGCCGCCCCCGCGCCCTGGCGGCTCGATCTGAACGCGCGGGCGCGCAACCGGCTGGCGGTAACCGGGCTGGGGCTGGACAGCGAGTGGCGCGCCGACCTGGCGATCAAGGGTACGATCGAAAGCCCGGCGATCACCGGCCGCGCCGATCTCGTTCGCGGCGGATACGAATTTGCCGGCCGCCGCTTCGATCTGGAACGCGGTGCGATCCGCTTCCTGGGCGAATCGCCGCCCGATCCGGTGCTGGACATCGTCGCGCAGGCGAACATCCAGAGCCTCAACGCTACGATCCGCGTCTCCGGTACGGGGCTGAAACCCGATATCGATTTCACCAGCATCCCCGCTCTGCCCGAGGACGAGCTTTTGTCCCGCCTGCTGTTCGGCACGTCGATCACCAACCTGTCGGCGCCGGAGGCGCTGCAGTTGGCGGCGGCGGTGGCATCGCTGCGGGATGGTGGCGGCGGGCTCAACCCGATCAACGCGATTCGCCGGGCGGCGGGGCTGGATCGGCTGCGCATCCTGCCGGCCGATCTGACGACCGGGCAGCGTACGTCGATCGCGGCGGGAAAATATATCGGCCGGCGGACCTATGTGGAGGTCATCACCGACGGACAGGGATATTCGGCGACGCGCGCCGAATTCCAGATCACGCGCTGGCTTTCGATCCTGTCGAGCATATCGTCGCTCGGCCGGACCAGCATGAACGTGCGGGTGTCGAAGGATTATTGAGGCGGATCGGGGGTGCCCTGGCGGCGCCCCCGATCCAGGCGGTCCTAGTCGGACCAGCGGCCGCGCGAGGAGGCGGCGGCCGGCTCGGGCTGGGTGTGGTGCATCAGGCGCGTCGGCTGGCGGGTAACCGTGCCGGTGTTGACCTTCGATCCGAACGCCTTGACGACGGTGACGGCATCGTCGGCATTTTTCATGACGACGCGGGTGCCGCCGGAACGCAGCGCCTCCATGGCGGTGAACGGGGCGTTGAGCTTGGCAAGGCGCGCGGTCACGTCCGCCGGAGTGGCGTCGAGGTTGATTGCTCGGGACATGTCGTTTCTCCTGGCGCGCCGCGCGCCGGGCCGGAATGGGCCATGACCAGGGTAGCAGACAAACCCTTCACCGTCGCCCTCTCATTGCGTCCGGTCAAGCCCGGCGCAAACGACAACGCCCGGCCCCTGCGCGAGCGGGGGCCGGGCGTGCGATCCAGGGCATATTCCGCCGCCCGGAAGGGCGGCCGGGATCAGCCGGCGGCGACGGCCGGGGCGGTCTCATCGGCAGGAAGGTCGCCGATCACCGACTTGACCTCCATGAACTCCTCCAGCCCGAACTTGCCGAACTCGCGGCCGTTGCCCGACTGTTTGTAGCCACCGAACGGCGAGTTGAAGTCCAGCCCGCCGGAATTGACGAACACGCTGCCGGCGCGGATCTTGCGCACCAGCTTCTTCGCCTCGGCCGGGTTGCCGGCAATGTATGCGCCCAGCCCGTAAGGCGTGTCGTTGGCGATCTCCACCGCCTCTTCCAGCGTGTCGTACGGGATGACGACCAGCACCGGACCGAAGATTTCCTCGCGGGCGACGGTCATGTCGTTGGTCACGTCGCGCAGCACGGTCGGCTTCACGTAATAACCGGTGTCGCGGTCGCCCGCGCGGCCGGTGCCGCCCACCGCAACCTTGGCGCCCTCGTCGATGCCCTTCTGGATCAGGCCCTGGATCTTGTCATACTGGGCCTTGTTGACCACCGGGCCGATGTGGCTGCCTTCCTTGGCGGGATCGTCCACTTCCTTTGCGCCGAAGATACCGGCCAGCTTCTCGATCGCCTCCTCATATTGCGAGGTGTGGATCAGGAAGCGGGTGGGCGCGACGCAGCTCTGCCCGGAATTGAGCAGCATGCCGCCCGCGCCCGCCGGCAGCGCCATATCGAGCGGGGTGCCCGGCAGGACGAGGAAAGGCGATTTGCCGCCGAGTTCCTGGCTGACGCGCTTCACCGTGTCGGCGGCATTCTTGGCGACCATGATGCCCGCGCGGGTCGAACC
>NZ_JAQGLK010000117.1 GCF_028292925.1 Sphingomonas bacterium | reverse complement strand
TCAGCTGGAGCACGTCCGCTTAGCGGCCCGGCCCGGTCGAGGCCCAACGGATCGGCTGCCCGAGATGAACCTCCGGCGGCCACATATCGCCGACCAACAGGTCGCCCCACTCCTGCGCCAATTCCCGCCGCCGCGGCATGTAGTCGGCGCGGTTGTAGGCGCCCTCCACCTTGTCCTTCGGCACGTGCGCCAGCATCAGATCGATCACCGCGCGATCGCCTTCGTGCCGGCCGCCCGCCGCTTTCGGCCGCTCGTTCATGATCGTGGAGAAGGCCGCGCGGAAGCCGTGCGGCACGTGGCGCTGGTAGTAGCCGGCCCGGATCAGCAGGGCGCGCAGCGTGTTCTCGCTGATCGGCCGATGCACGTGCCGCTCGCTCGGGAACATCAGCTCGTAACCGCCAGTGAGCGGGCGCAGCGCGCGGATCACCGCGACCGCGTGGCTCGATAGCGGAACCAGATGATCGCCATGCTCCTCGGCCTTGCGATCTTCGTCGCCCTTCATTCGGGCGGCCGGGATGCGCCAAAGCGGCGCCGTGCCGTCCAAGCCCTCAAGCTCGGCCCAGCGCGCGCCCTGGATCTCGTTCGGGCGGACGGCCGTAAGAGCGATCAGGCGTAGGGCGAGCTTGGTCGATGCGCGGCACCGCTCCGCTTCGCAGTCGATCATCAGCTGCCGCACCTTGGCGATGCGCTCGTCCTGCGTGCGGCATCCGTCGATGATTGAGGGCTGCTTCTTCGCGCGCGGCTTCTTCCGCAGCGCCTTGCCGAGGCTTGCCGCCGGATCCGCCTTCGCCACGCCGGTGGCGATTGCATAGACGAAGATGTCGGAGAGGCGCTGGCGCAGCCGGTGCGCCGTCTCGATCGCGCCGCGCTGCTCCACCTCGTTCAGCACAGCGAGAAGCTTGGGCGATTCGATCGTCGCGATCGGCAGCTCGCCGACATCCGGGAACACGTCCAGCGCAAGGCTGCGGAGAACATCGCTGGCGTGGACCGCCGACCAGGTAGGTTTGCGGAGATCGTGCCACCGCCGGGCGATCACCTCGAACGTGTTTTCGTTCGCCTCCGATCGGGCCTTGCTCGCGACGCGGCGCTGCACCGCAGGGTCGAGGCCGTCATCGAGCAGATCTTTCGCCTCGTCGCGTTTGCGGCGCGCGTCCAGCAGGGTGAGCTTCGGATAGGAGCCGAAGCTGAGCGTCTTCTGGGCCGGCCGGCCCTGCTCGTTTTTCCCGAAGGTGTAGTTCATCCGCCAGTGCCGCCCGCCGGCCGGGGTGACGTGCAGGAACAGCTGGCCGGTGTCCGAAAGCTTGTAGGCCTTCTCCCGCGGCTTGGCTGCTTTGATCTTCGGGTCCGTCAGCACGCCTCTGCCTCCGATACCATGGCAGGCACCATGCCATGCCATGGACTATGCCATGTTGGCCGGTGAACGAGCGAGAACAGGTGTGAACGCCGGCCCCTGATCAGGACCAGAAAAACGGCTGTTTTTCAAGGGGAGGTGGGCCGCTGCGCACCGTTGCGCATGGTATTCTGGCGGAGACGGAGGGATTCGAACCCTCGGTACGGGTAAACCCCGTACGGCGGTTTAGCAAACCGCTGGTTTCAGCCACTCACCCACGTCTCCGGGAAGGCTCGGATGGGGCTATAGCGAGCAGCGCGGGCGCGATCAACCGACCGCGCACGAATGTCGTCCGGCGTGATCGGCATGCGGATCGTCGCGGCGTTCATTGCAGCGACAGGGCGTTGCGCGCTAACCACGGCGTTCCGCCAAGGGGGCCGACGCGATGCTCAGACGACCGATTCTGTTCCGCCTGATCGCCGGGGCGTTCGCCCTCGCGGCAACCACGTCGGGAGCGCAGATGCGCACCGTCGATCCCAGCGCCGCGCTGCGCGATCCGCCGCGTGCCGCCGATCCCGGCTATGTCGACCCGGTGCCGGTGGACGAGAGCGAACCTGCGCCGCCGTTCACGCCTGCCGGGAGCGGCGCGGTGGCGGCGTCGGGCAATACCGCCCCGCCGCGAACCGCCGCATCCCGGCAGGCCGGGGGCAAGCTGGCGGATCCGTCCGACACGTTCCAGGACGACGACGTGTTCGCCGCGGCGGAGGACGTGTTCGGCAAGGGGGCCGAGGGGCTCGCCAAGCTGCTGGAGAAGGTGCTGAAGGATCAGGGCCGGCCCAGCGCCTATATCGCCGGGCGCGAGGGCGGCGGAGCGTTCGCGGTGGGAGTCCGCTACGGCTCGGGGACGATGCACCACAAGATCGAGGGCGAACTGCCGGTGTACTGGACCGGGCCGTCGATCGGGCTGGACGTCGGCGCGAACGGATCGAAGACGTTCGTGCTCGTCTACAACCTCTACGATTCGGCCGACCTGTTCCACCGCTTCCCCGCCGGCGAGGCGGGGGTCTATGTGGTCGGCGGCTTCACCGCCAGCTACATGCGGCGCGGCGATACCGTGCTGATCCCGATCCGGCTGGGCGTCGGCTGGCGGCTCGGGGCGAACGTCGGCTACATGCGGTTCAGCCGCGAATCGAAGTGGCTGCCATTCTGATCGGGTAGCCCGCCCTCACGGCCGATACGTCGATTCGAAGCGGATCGGCCGGCCGTGGGCGCGATCGGCCAGGCCGCCGTCCCACATCACCCGCCGGCCGCGGATGACCGTGCCGATCGGGCGCCCCGTCAGCGCCATGCCGGTGAAGGGCGACCAGCCGCAGCGCGACGCGAGCCAGCTTTCCTCGATCGTCCAGCGCGCCTTGAGGTCGACGATCGAGAAGTCGGCATCGTAACCGGCAGCGATGCGGCCCTTGGTCACGAGGCCGAAGACGCGCTGCGGCCCGGCGGAGGTAAGCTCGATCAGCCGCGCCAGCGTCAGCCGGCCGGCGGCGACATGATCCAGCATCAGCGGCAGCAACGTCTGCACCCCAGGCATGCCGGACG
This sequence comes from Sphingomonas bacterium, assembly GCF_028292925.1. GTDB lineage: Bacteria > Pseudomonadota > Alphaproteobacteria > Sphingomonadales > Sphingomonadaceae > JAQGLK01. The sequence continues at coordinate 7,128 of NZ_JAQGLK010000117.1, read as the reverse complement.
GCGACGCGGGATAGGGTTTCGCCTTCTCCTCGCGCGTGTGGGGGGCGTGATCCGATCCCATCACATCGGGCACGCCCTGGTTCAGCCAGTGCCACAGCCCGTCGCGGTGCGCGCCGGACCGGATCGGCGGGTTCATCTGCGCATAGCTGCCGAGCCGGGGATAGGCCTCCTCCCCTGCCAGCGTCAGGTGCTGCGGGGTCACCTCGCAGGTCGCGATGTCCTTGTGCTGCCCGATCAGCTCCAGCTCGGCGGGGGTGGTGACGTGGAGGATGTGGATGCGGCGGCCGGCGGCGCGCGCCAGCGCCAGGATGCGGCGGGTGGCGAGGAGCGCGCTTTCATCGTCGCGCCACACCGGGTGGGACGCGGCATCGCCGTCGATACGCTCACCCATGCGGGCGTTCATCCGCGCCTCGTCCTCGGCGTGGATGGCAACCCGGCGGGTGCCGGAGGCGAGCACGCGGGCGAGTTCGCTATCCTCGGAGACGAGCAGATCGCCGGTGGAGGCGCCCATGAAGATCTTCACGCCGGCAGTGCCGGGGAGCCGCTCCAGTTCCGCCAGCGAGGCGGCGTTGGCGGAGGTCGCGCCGACATAGAAAGCGTGATCGCACCACATGCGGTTTTCGGCGCGGGCCAGCTTGTCGGCAATGGCCGCCGCCGAATCGGTGTTCGGTTTCGTGTTGGGCATCTCGAACACGGCGGTCACCCCGCCCAGCACCGCGGCCCGGCTGCCGCTTTCCAGATCCTCCTTCGCCTCAAGCCCCGGCTCACGGAAATGGACCTGGCTGTCGATCACGCCGGGCAGCACGGTCAGCCCGGTGCAATCGATCGTCTCGGCGGCATCGCCGGGTTCGCCGATCGCGACGATGCGGCCGTCGCGAACGCCGACCGAGGTCTCCGCCGGTCCGCCGGGCGTCCAGACGGTGCCGTTGGTCAGGATCAGATCGTAGGTCGGCATCGGTACAACTCCGTAGTCGCGGGGCGCCGGTGAGGCGGCCGCGGGCAGCGTGATCGGCCGCGTGCCCGCCGAAACGGGTTTGTGTTGGCCGCGTGCCATCCCTACCTGCGGGACATGGCTGGAACCACCCTTGTCGATCGCGCCGTCCTTCGTGTGTCGGGGGAGGATGTCCGCGGCTTCCTGCAGGGGCTGGTGACGGCGGACACCGCCGGGCGCCTTCCGGTATGGGCGGGGCTGCTGACCCCGCAGGGCAAGGCGCTGTTCGATTTCCTGCTGTGGGCGGACGGGGCCACCGGCGACCTGCTGATAGATTGCGAGGCCGGCCAGGCCGATGCGCTCACCCGGCGACTGACCCTGTACCGGCTGCGCCGGGCGATCACGATCGCGCGGGTGCCCGACGTGGCGGTGCACTGGTCGCTCGATCCCGGTGCCGGCGTGCCCGATCCGCGACTGGCCGCGCTCGGCGGGCGCTGGCTCGCCCCGGCCGGCGATCCGGCGGCGGGCTGGACGGCGCATCGCCTGTCGCTCGGCGTGGCGGAGGGGGTTGCCGAGCTGGGGCAGGACAAGACCCTGTGGCTGGAGGCCAATGCCGGCGAGCTTGGCGGGGTGAGCTACACCAAGGGCTGCTATGTGGGGCAGGAGAATACCGCCCGGATGCACCATCGCAGCAAGGTAAACCGGCGGCTGGTGGTGCTGCGCAGCGACGGCGCCGCGGACGGCGCGGTGCTGGCCGACGCGGCGGGGCGGCCGACCGGCGAGGTGCGCGCCGCCTATCCCGCGCTCGGGCTGGCCGTGGCCCACCTGCGGGTGGAGCATATCGGCGGCCCACTGACGCTGGGCGGGGCGGCTGCCGAGGTGGTGATGCCAGGCTGGCTTGGCGAGGCGCTTGCCGGCGACGGGGCATAGCGGCAGGCGCGTCGCCGCGGGCGGCGGCGGCGGCGGAAGTTCACCAAGTTCGGAAGCGCGGAAGTTCGCTAAGGTCGAGTGGAGGACATGCGGTTTGCTGCGGAAAAACATCGTCGCGGGCGTATCCGGCGGCGGCCGCCGCCGATCCCGCACGCAAAGCCCGGCCGGCGCGGCGCGCCGCCCGCTTCCGATCCCCGTTCGTGGCGACCGGGATGCCACCTTGTGCCCCGGTGACGGGGGTTGGCAAAGATCAGGCGCACGGAAAGCTGCCGAAGCCATCGAGGGGACGGCCGTGCATCGGCGAAGCGAAGCCTTCATCCAGCGGATGAGCAGCGGCCGCAGGAACGATGCGCGAATCATGGTAGCGGGATATGCTTCCCGCCTGTGTGTAGGACAGCCCGCAGCGGCCAGTCAGGTCAGAGGACTTGAGGCATGCCTGAAGACAGTCCGCAGCAGCTCCGCGATCCACTCGAAGAACACGGCTGGCTCCACACTCCCCGCTATGTCCCGCTCGGCGGCGTTCACCATATCCACCACCTGCCGCACCGCCGAACCAACCGACGCCGACGCGTCGATACGGCGCACCTCCGAAATCAGCGCCTCGCCGAAATGAACGAAGGCCGCTTCACTCCAGTTGGTAGGGTGAAGCTGATGGTAAGCGAACGCCTCCTCGATCAGGACGGTCTTAACTCTGGCGTGCAGCGCCGCGAACGGCAGCCACAGATCCCACCATGGGCATCCGAACACGAACGGCCCGCCGTCGATCCGGGCAGCCGCACTCCGCGGGAACAGGAACCAGTCGAACCCATAAGGGAATGGAACGGAGCCGCCGCCCACCCCCATCTCCGACAATGTTTTCACATCGTATCGGTAGCCGAAGGTAAAGGATTCGCGGGCCGACGCCACGGCGCCCTCAAGAACCCCGCAGGCGCCGGTATCGATCGCGATATCGGAGTTGATGATCCCGACGACATCATCCTGCAACTCCGCAAGAGTGCGCATCATGTCCCTCATGTAGACGTAGGGCTTTGCGAACTCCTTCCTCGCGTCGCGACCGGCGCGCGAAAACTCCACGTCGGGATAGTCATCCTTCAGAACAGACATTTCGTCTGCGGCGTTGAGGGAGACCACTTTGGCCCCGCACCGCCGCCATGATTCGATGGCTTGCCGCTGAACATCCTTCCTGCCGGGCATGATCGAGGTGAGAAGGGTGACACCTGCCAGCGGGTTGCCTGCAGAACGAGCCGCCCGCCCGCCGCCGGGGCCGGGTGAGGCCGAGTGCAGAATGTCGATCGCGGCGACGCACCTCCTCATCTTGAGAGACGCCTGCGCCGCGATCAAAGCCATCTTGCCGGCGCTTTCGCCGCCATGCGATCGGACGAGGCCGGGCAGCAGCGAGAAGAGTTCCGCAACTTCCCCGAAGGCTTCCTGCCGATAACGTTCGTCGAGCAGCGACAGGAAGGCAGTCGCGCTCTCCCGCGCCAGCGCCGCGGCTTCGGCGGTCGAGCGCGCCGCGAGGTCGCCCAGCGCATTGCCGGCCTGCGCCCAATCCCCGGAATAGGCATTGGCGAATACCAGGAGCCTTCGCGACGCGGCGTAATTGCGCTCCTCCGGCTGTGCTATCGTCAGGGCGTATTCGGATGCCCTGGCGAAATTGCCGAGGCGGATCTCGATCCAGCCCAGCCACACCGCAAGAGAGGTGGCATCCGGGTTCAGCACGAGCGCGCGTTGCAGCGCGGCACTGGCGTCCGGCAACCGGCCATTATCCTCGTGGCAGCGGGCATCCGCCACGAGTTCACCGAATTCGCCCGGACCAGCTGAAATCACGAATTCCATCGTTGTATCGGTTGCGGCGGCGGCTGCCGGTAACGCAACTCTCGCCGGCTTGCGAGATGAATCGCCGGCGCATGGGGCGGCTCGGGGCAAACCGGAGTTCGCTTCCACCAGCCCCGAAGATCGGGTTCCGGCCCCTGGCGACCGGCAGGGGCGGCGGCCTGCCGGCCGGCCGGAAGCTGCGCCGGTGCCACCCCACCCTTTCCCCTTCGCGCACCCCTTGCTATGGCCGCCGCCAGTATCGCATCGCAGCATGAAGGAACGCCGAATGACCGCCATCGGCCAGGATAGCCTGAACGTCCGCACCGCGCTGGAAGTGGGGGGCAAGACCGTCCACTATTACTCGATCCCCAAGGCCGCCGAGACCATCGGCGACGTTTCCCGCCTGCCCTTCTCGATGAAGGTGCTGCTCGAGAATCTGCTGCGGTTCGAGGACGGCAAGACCGTCACCCGTGACGACCTGACCGCGATGGTCGACTGGCAGAGTGAGCGGCGCTCGGACCGCGAAATCCAGTATCGCCCCGCCCGCGTGCTGATGCAGGAATTCACCGGCGTGCCCTGCGTCGTCGATCTGGCGGCGATGCGCGATGCGATGAACAATCTCGGCGGCGATGCGCAGAAGATCAACCCGCTCGTCCCCGTCCACCTAGTGATCGATCACAGCGTGATGGTCGACAGCTTCGGCACGCCGACGAGCGCGGCCGAGAATGTCGATCTGGAATATTCCCGCAACATGGAGCGGTACGAGTTCCTCAAGTGGGGATCCAAGGCGCTCGACAATTTCAAGGTGGTGCCGCCCGGCACCGGCATCTGCCACCAGGTCAACCTGGAGAACCTGGCGCAGACGGTGTGGACGTCGTCCGATCCGAGCGGGACGACGATCGCCTATCCCGATACGCTGGTCGGCACGGACAGCCACACGACGATGGTCAATGGTCTGGGCGTGCTCGGCTGGGGCGTCGGCGGGATCGAGGCGGAGGCGGCGATGCTCGGCCAGCCGGTCAGCATGCTGATCCCCGAAGTGGTCGGCTTCAAGCTGACGGGCACCCTGGTCGAGGGGATCACCGCGACCGATCTGGTGCTGACGGTCACCCAGATGCTGCGCCAGAAGGGCGTCGTCGGCCGGTTCGTCGAGTTTTACGGCCCCGGCCTCGATTCGCTCAGCCTGGCGGACCGGGCGACGATCGCCAACATGGCGCCCGAATATGGCGCGACGTGCGGCTTCTTCCCGGTCGATCAGGCGACGCTCAACTATCTGCGGCTGACCGGGCGCGATGCCTGGCAGATCGAACTGGTCGAGGCCTATGCCAAGGTGCAGGGCATGTGGCGCGACGCCAACGCGCCCGATCCGCTGTTCACCGACACGCTGGCGCTGGACATGAGCTCGGTCCAGCCGTCGCTGGCCGGCCCGCGCCGACCGCAGGATCGCGTGCTGCTCACCAACGTCGACGATAACTTCAACACCGAACTGGCGACCGGCTACAAGAAGTCCGGGGCGAGCGACAGCCGCGTCGCGGTCGAGGGGCGCGACCACGATATCGGCCATGGCGACGTGGTGATCGCCGCGATCACCAGCTGCACCAACACCTCCAACCCGTCGGTGATGGTCGCCGCCGGGCTGGTCGCGCGCAAGGCGCGGGCGCTGGGGCTGACGCCGAAGCCGTGGGTGAAGACCAGCCTGGCGCCGGGCAGCCAGGTCGTCACCGACTATCTGACCGCATCCAAGCTGCAGGACGATCTGAACGCGATCGGCTTCGATCTGGTCGGCTATGGCTGCACCACCTGCATCGGCAATTCCGGGCCGCTCGCCGCCCCGATCAGCAAGGCGATCAACGAGAACGACATCGTCGCCGTCTCGGTACTCTCCGGCAACCGCAACTTCGAAGGGCGCGTCTCGGCCGACGTGCGCGCCAACTTCCTGGCATCGCCGCCGCTGGTGGTCGCCTATGCGCTGAAGGGCACCGTGCGCGACGACATCACCACCACGCCGATCGGCGAGGGGACGGACGGCAAGCCGGTATATCTGAAGGACATCTGGCCGACCAACACCGAGGTGGCCGACGTCATCACCAGCTTCATCGACCGCGAAATGTACGCCACCCGCTACGCCAACGTGTTCGAGGGCGATCGCAAGTGGCGCGGCATCGCCATCGAGGGCGGCGACACATACAGCTGGTCGGCAGGCTCCACCTACGTCCAGAACCCGCCTTACTTCGAAGGCATGTCGATGACGCCCGAGGCGGTGCAGGACATTCGCGGTGCGCGGCCGCTGGCGATCTTCGCCGATTCGATCACGACCGACCACATCTCGCCGGCCGGATCGATCAAGGCGGACAGCCCGGCCGGTCGCTACCTGCAGGAGCATCAGGTCGCCCGCGGCGACTTCAACTCGTATGGCGCGCGGCGCGGCAATCACGAGGTGATGATGCGCGGCACCTTCGCCAACATCCGCATCCGCAACGAGATGATCCCCGGCATCGAAGGCGGCATGACCAAGTACGTGCCGTCGGGCGAGGTGATGGCGATCTACGACGCCGCCATGCGCTACAAGGAGGACGGCACCCCGCTCGTCGTGATCGCCGGCAAGGAATATGGCACCGGATCGTCGCGCGACTGGGCGGCCAAGGGCACCAACCTGCTCGGCGTGCGGGCGGTGATCGCCGAGAGCTTCGAGCGGATCCACCGTTCGAACCTGGTCGGCATGGGCATCGTCCCGCTGCAGTTCGCCGAGGGCATCGATCGCAAGACGCTGGCGCTGGACGGCAGCGAGACGTTCACGATCGAGAACGTCGCCGATCTGCGCCCCCGCCAGACGGTGAGCGTCGCGGTCACCCGTGCCGACGGCAGCACGACCACGTTCGAGACGCGGTGCCGGATCGATACCGTGAACGAGCTGGAATATTTCCTGAACGGCGGCATCCTGCACTACGTGCTGCGCAAGCTGGCCGCCTGACCGGCACGCCGGGGCACCCCCCGGCGCAGGCCGCCCGAGGTTCAGTGGCCGTTCAACCGCTTCGTGTGTTCGTGGTGCAATCACGACACACGAAGTGGATCGGCACATGATCACTTTTTCCAGGACGTTGGCGATCGGCGCGGCCGCAGCAGCGGCGCTGACGCTCGGTGGCTGCTACAATGACGGCTATGGCTATGGCGGCGTCTCGGCCGGTATCGGCAGCGGCGGCTATTATGGCGGCGGCTACGATCCCTATTATGACGGCGGCTTCGGATATCCCGGCTATGGCTGGTTCGACGGCTTCTATTATCCGGGCAACGGCTATTACATATATGATCGCGGTGGCCGCCGCTTTCAGATGCGCGATCGCGATCGGCAGCATTGGCAGGGCTCCGGCCGCGAGCGCCAGGCCGGCAACTGGCGTGGGCCGGGCGGCGCTCCACCGTCGGGCGTGCGCGGTCCGGACCGGCGCGGCTATGGC
>NZ_JAQGLK010000009.1 GCF_028292925.1 Sphingomonas bacterium | reverse complement strand
CGCATCGGGAAAAGGCGAAGACGCTCCACCCCGACAGGGGCGGCTCGGAAACCGGCATGTCGGAGCTGAACGCAGCGCGCGACGTCGCGCTGGGGCAGTTGGCCGGTGACTGACCGCTTCCTCCGCCTACCCGATGTCCGGGGAATCACCGGGCTCAGCCGGGCGACGATCTACCGCAAGATCGCTGCCCACGAATTCCCCAAGCCCAAGTCGCTCAGCGTGCAGGCGGTCGGCTGGCTCGAGTCGGAAATTCGAAAGTGGGTCGAAGATCGCGCAGCGACCTGAGCGCGCCAGCAACTTTCTTCGGGGGCACCCCTGGGGGCACCCGACGACCCCAACACCGCGAAACACTAACAATTACAAGGGCAATTACCCGTGCAATCGACCGTAGCCCCCTCCACCATCGCTGCATCCCGGTAGATCCGGGATCGTGCGCACGAAACCGGCGGCCGCGGGCCCCGGTCCCCCGGTCTTCAGAACGTGGCGGTCAGGTTGAACGACGCGTATTTCGCGTTCTTCGTCGATGATATGTTGGGCGCGGTCCTCAGGAAGCGGCCCTTCGCAAGGTAGGCCCCGTCAAATTCGAATCGCAGCCGCGCAGGCACGATCGAATAGCGTAGCCGCCCTTGCACCTCATGCCCGGCATAGTCGCCCGATCTTCCGCTGGCGTCGCGCACCCCCGATGTCCCGAAGGCATCGTACCGGCTGGCGAGCCACAGGGGGCGCCACGTGACCTGCCAGTCCATCCGCTTGCTCGGCACCGCCTCCAGCCGGATGGCCGGCGAGATGACGTTGGCGCGGCCGGTGGTGCTGTAGATCCCGGAGGGTGCGAAGTCCCCGCGGCGCATCCCGAACAGCGTATCGAACCGGCCGAACTTCCCGCCCGGCCCGTCGCCGCTTACCTGATCGAACTCGATCGCCACGCGCGGCTTCCAGCCGCCGGGCAACGTGTACCCTGCCTCGGCGTGGACGAACCATGCCGACACGTCGAGCGTGCCGGCATCCGCGGCGGCACTGCTGCGGATGCTCCCCCACTGATAGAAAGCCTCCACCTCATAATCGATGGTGCGCGGGGAGGGATCGCGGATGACGCGCCCGCCGAATGTGTCGAGAGATCGGTTGCGGTTCGGCCGGCCGGTCACGTCGTCCTCGCCAAGATGGAAGAAGGTCAGTTCGGCCATCGCCGGCCCGATCGCCTTGTCCTGCGCGAGAATACCACCCCACAGCACAAGGTTCAGATCCTCACGATCGAGCACGACCTTGTTGTCGTACAAGGCATCGAAATCGTCGGGGCGGCGCTGCTGCGGGAGCGCGTAGATCAGGCTCGCGCGCGTGCCGCGCGGCCCGGCAATCTCGGCATGAAGCCCGGTATGGCCCGTCGTGGTGTTACGGTAATCGTCGGCCGCCACCAGCCGGCGCGAACCCAGGTTGAGCAGGAAACGCCCGGCCTGCACGTCAACCGCGGTGCCGCCGCTCTTGCCAAAGGACGCCGCGATATAAGCCTGGACCGGCTCGAGGGCATTGGCTTCGTTGTTCGTCAGGGGCGTGCCGCGGTCGGCGCCATAGGTCCGGCTGTCATACACTTCGACCGCAACGCGAATCGCGTCGCTCGCCTGGTATTTCGCCAGAAGGGTGGCGCGCAGGCTGATCAGCCCGTCCTTGCTGTCGACCCCGGCCCGCGCCTGGCCGGCGATCGCCTCATAGCGGGCGCGGAAGCTGCCGCTGAGGGTTAGCTGGCCTTTTTCCGCCGAGGCATCCGCCGGCTCGGCGCGTGCCGGCGCGGCGACTACCCCGATCGCGGCCACTAGGATCAATCCGTATCGCTGCAAGCTACCCTCCAATGCGGGACGGCCTTTACAGCGGCTGCCAGCAATACCGGAGCAATAAATCCTTACATCGAACGAAGGGATGCCGGCCGCGTTCACCCGGCCGGCATTCCCGATCAGCCGCGCTGCGGCGGCGGGATCGTGATCTTCACGTCTTCGCCGGAATTGCCCGGAAAGCCGGTGAACATCGCTTCCACGAGGTTCGGCACGAGCTGCGGCAGGCTATCGTCGCGTGACCGCGCCCGCGCCCGGCCTTCGAACAGGCGCTGGCCGTCGGCGGTGCGGCTGATCCGCATCTCCAGGAAGCTGGTGTAATAGGTGTAGCTGTCGACCTGCGTGCCGCCGCCGTAGAGGAAAGGATCGTTCCAGCCCCACAGGAAGTTCGAGCGGAACCCACCATAGCCGCCGTAGCCGAGCCCACCATATCCGAACGGCCCACCGAAGCGGCCATATCCCAGGCCGCCGTAACCCAGGCCGCCATAGCCGCCGAAGCCAGGCCGGGTGACAATCTTTTCGCGGCCCTGATCAACGCCGTAGCCGATCGTCACGAGCAGCGTGGCGTCACGCGGGTTCTCGACCGGGCGATAGCCCTGCGCCGTCAGCCGCTGCGCCACCATCGACGCATATTGCGAGAATTCCAGCCCGCCCTGATTCTGCGGATCGAGCGGCTGGACGACGAAGGTCTGCCCTGCCGGCACGGGCAGCGACTGGAAGCGCGCTACCTCGGCGCGGAAGGGCGTGGCGCACGCCCCTAGTGCGAGCAGCGCCAGCGGCGCGGCCATCTTGACGAGTGTTTTGTACGCAGACATGGGGAGCGACCCTCTTGGAGGAGCTGGTATCGTAAAGCTAAGCTCGGCCGGGCTTTTATCAAGGCCGGTTGCCGCTTAAACGATCCAGCGGGCCGCTGTTTCCCGCCGCCTTCGATCAGCCCAGGCCGACGGCACGATAGGCCCCCGCCAGCGTCGGTGCCGCGGTCTGCCGGGCGCGCTCGGCGCCGATCGCAAGCAGCCGGTCGAGCTCGGCCGTATCTGCGCCGAGCTGGCCCAGCCGCGTGGTCAGCGGGCGCAGAGACTCGATGACGAGTTCCGCCAGCGCCGGCTTGAACGTGCCGAAGCCGTGGCCCGTAAAGCGCGCGAGCACCGCCGCCGGCGTCTCGTCGCTCAGCGCGGCGTAGATGCTGACGAGGTTACGCGCCTCGGGCCGGTCGTTCAGGTCCGCGGGGTCCTCGGGCAGCGGCTCCGCATCCGTCTTGGCCTTGCGGATCTTCTGCGCGACGGTGTCGGCATCGTCGGACAGGTTGATCCGGCTCATGTCCGACGGATCGGATTTCGACATCTTGGCCGTTCCGTCGCGCAGTGACATGATTCGCGCGGCGGCCGGGGGGATGGTCGCCTCGGGGATGGTGAACAGATCGACCGCATAGTCGGCGTTGAACTTGGTCGCGATGTCGCGCGCCAGCTCCAGATGCTGCTTCTGGTCGTCGCCCACGGGCACGTGCGTCGCCTGGTAGAGCAATACGTCCGCCGCCTGCAGCACCGGATAGGTGTAGAGCGCGACGGAGGCGCCCTCGCGGTTCTTGCCCGATTTGTCCTTGAACTGCGTCATGCGGTTCAGCCAGCCGACGCGCGCGGTGCCGTTCAGCAGCCACTGGAGCTCTGCATGGGCCTTCACCGCGCTCTGGCGGAACAGGGTCGCGCGGGTGGGATCGATGCCAGCCGCGATCAGCGCCGCCGCCATCTCGCGAATGCCTGCGGCCAGCGCCTGCGGATCGATATAGCTGCTCAGCGCATGCAGATCGGCCAGGAAGAAGTAGCACTCGCCCTCGTCCTGCATCCGCACCCAGTTGCGGATCGCGCCGAGATAATTGCCGAGGTGCAGGTTGCCGGTCGGCTGGATGCCGGAAAGGATACGTATGCTCATGCCGGCGGCTGTCGGCGAAGCGTTTCCGCCGGTCAAGTCGGGCGCCGGCGGGACAGCTGCGCACGCAGGTCCGCAAGCCGGAACGCGCCCAGCGCAAATGCGGCGCCGAAGTAGAGGATGCCGCCCGCCCCGATCAGCAGCGCCAGCCCCAAACCCCGCACGATGATGCTGCCGCCCATGAGCGGATCGATCCAGCCGTTGAGCAGCAGCAGCCCCGCCGCCATGACGAACGTCGCCCCGATCAGGCGGACGGCGCGGCTGCGCAGCCGCGCATCCAGCGTGAGGTGCGCGCGGCGGTGCAGCGTCCAGTAGAGCAGCCCGGCATTCACCCAGGCGGAAACCGCGGTGGACAAGGCAAGCCCGACATGTGCCATCGACCAGATCAGGCCAAGGTTCAGCGCCAGATTGACGCCCATCGCCACCAGCGCGATTCGCACCGGCGTCTTCGTGTCGGCCCGCGCATAGAAGCCGGGGGTAAGCACCTTGATCAGCACATAGGCCGGCAGGCCGATCGAGAAGGCTGCCAAAGCTTCTGCCGAGGCGATCGTGTCGCCCGCCGTGAACGCTCCGTGCTGGAGCAATGCGCGAACCAGCGGCAACGCGCTCACCATCAGGGCGGCCGCGGCGGGCAGGGTCAGCAGCAGCGCCAGTTCGATCGCCCGGTTCTGGGTGGTCATGGCCGGCACATCCTCGCCGCGCCCGATCTGGCGCGAAAGCGTCGGCAGCATCGCCGTGCCGATGCCGATCCCGATCAGCCCGAGCGGCAACTGGTTCAGCCGATCGGCATAATAGAGGTAGGAGACGGACCCTTCGGGCAGAAAGCGCGCGGCAAGCGTCGTCGAAATCAGCAAGTTGAACTGTACCGCCCCGGCGCCCAGCGCCGCCGGCCAGACCACTTTCAGCAGCGCGCGCACATCGGGCGTCAATTGCGGCCAGCGGAGCTTCAGGACCACGCCGGCCTGTCGGCACGACCAGATCAACCAGGCCAGTTGCAGCACCCCCGACACGGTCACCGCGATCGCCTGCGTCCGTGCCGTCTCCACGTCCGTGCTGCCGCGGAAGAACAGCAGCCCGCCGATCAGGCAGAGGTTGAGCAGCACCGGCGCGGCGGCGTTGACCCAGAAACGCCCGAGCGAATTGAGGATCCCGCCGAGGAGTGAAACCAGCGAGATCAGCAGCAGGTAGGGAAAGGTGATGCGGGTGAAGTTGGTGGCAAGCGCCAGCTTGTCCGGCCCGCCATCCGGGAATCCGCCGGTCATCGCCCAGACGATCGGCCCAGCCGCCAGCATCATCGCCGCGGTGAACAACAGCAGCACCGGCAGCAGGACCGAGAGCACGCCCTCGGCAAAGCGCAGCCCGGCGCCGAGATCGTCGCGGTCGCGGCCGATCGTGCGGTTGAACATCGGTACGAAGGCGGAGGCGAACGCCCCTTCCGCAAACAACGCGCGGAACAGGTTGGGCAGGCGGAAGGCGATCAGGAAAGCGTCGGATGCGAAGCCGGCGCCGACGAACCGCGCCATCAGCATGTCGCGCACGAAACCCAGCACGCGGCTGACCAGCGTCAGCCCGCCGATCGTGGCCGTGGCGCGAAGAAGACTCATGGGCGGGTGGATCCTTCCCCGATGCCGAACCGGGGAAGGATCGACGGCCTCAGGCCTGACCCACCGGCTCGGCGTTGACCAGCCGGTTCTGGGCCTCTTCGGCCTGCTGGACATAGAGTGCCGCGAAGTCGATCGGCTCGAGCATCAGCGGCGCGAAATTGCCGTCGCGAATCGCATCGGAGAGTACGCGGCGCGCGAACGGGAACATCAGCCGCGGTGCCTCGGCAAAGAGGAAGGGCTGCATCTGATCTTCCGGCACATTGCGGACGGCGAACAAGGCGCCATAGACGAGCTCGACCTGGAACGCGGTCTTGTCCGCCTGCTGCGCCGAAACGTCGATCTTCAGCGCCACTTCGTGCACGCCGTCGCCGACGACCTGTGCGCCGATGTTGAACTGCACGTCGATGCGCGGCTGGCCCTGCCACTGATATACGGCCGGCGCGTTCGGGTTCTCGAACGACAGGTCCTTCACATACTGGGCGATCAGGCCGACCTGCGGCATGGTATCCTCGCCGTTTGCGTCAACGCCTTCTTCTTCGGCCATCTGCTCTAGTCCCTGCTGGATCGTGCGTCCGCCATGAGCGGCGGCGTGACCGCGGCGCGACTAGCAGGGGCGCAAAAGCAGGGCAATGCCGCCGGTAAAGGGTAAAGTGCGCGGCCATTTGAAACGCGGCCGCTCAACGCCTATGTAGAGACGCTGTAAGGCGAGTGGAGGCCCGGTGGTCGAGATCATCCTGTTGGCGCTAGTGGCGCTGTTCGTCGGCCTCAGGCTGTTCAGCGTGCTGGGCCGCCGCACCGGGCATGAGCAGACTGTCGCCAAACCCGCCGAATTGTCCCAGCAAGGGGCAAGCATCGCGCGTCCGGTCGCGGATATCGCACCTGCCGCGGCGAGCGGGGCGGAAGCGACCGTCGACTCGGCCGCGAACGACGGCATCCGCGCGATTGTCGGGGCGGACCCGCAGTTCGATACGGCGCGGTTCCTGGAGGGCGCGCAGGCAGCGTATCGCATGATCCTGGAAGCCTATTGGAAGGGCGACGAGGCCGCGCTCAACCGGCTGACCGGCGAGGATGTGCGCGATGCCTTCCTGCAGGCGATTGCCGACCGCAAGGCATCCGGCCACATCCTGGACAACCGGCTCGTCACGATCGAGCGTGCGGCGATCGAGCGGGCGCGGCTTTCGGGGCAGACGGCCAACGTTACCGTCCGCTTCGATGCCGACATCGCGGCGATCACCCGCGATGCCGATGGCAACGTCGTGGCGGGTTCGTTGACCGATGCGGTGCCCACCCACGATGTCTGGACGTTCAGCCGCAACGTGCGCGCCGACGATCCGAACTGGGTCCTGATCGAAACCGACGAGGCGGCGTGAACCTCGTCCGCCTGGCCGGCGCGGCGTTCGCTGCGCTGGCGCTGACGGCATGCGTACCGCAGACAACGTCCAATAGGCCAAGCGGGCCGGCGGCGAGCCGCGCACCGCGCCCGGCACCGCGCGCTCCAGCCCCGCCCATTCCGGCAACGCCCAAGGCGCCGCGCCCGGCCGGGCAGCCCTCCACCATGCTCGATCCCGCCGGCGGCGCGCGGATAGCAGGGGTCCGCGCCGGCGCGGACATCGCGTCCTTGCCGATATCCGCGGAGAATGCGCGCAGCGCGCTGGCCGCCTATCGCCTGTCCTGCCCGGCCCTTCTCCGCCGCGCCGACGCAAGTGGGCTGAGCCGCGGGGCGGATTGGGCGGAGGCCTGCGCTGCCGCCATGAGCTGGCCGGACGGTAACGCGCGCAGCTTCTTCGATCGCTACTTCGAAACCGCGATCATCGGCGAGGGCACCGCCTTCGCGACCGGCTATTACGAGCCGGAAATCCTTGCCGCGCCGACCCGCCGCGCTGGATATACGGTGCCGATCTACCGCCGCCCGGCCGACCTGATCGAGGCGGACCTCGGGCAGTTCTCGGATAGCTGGAAAGGCAAGCGGATCCGCGGCCGCGTAGCCGACGGCAAGCTCATCCCCTATTTCGACCGTGCCGCGATCGAGGCGGGGGCGCTGGCCGGGCGCGGGCTGGAGATCGCCTGGGCCGCCGACACGATCGAGTTCTTCTTCCTGCAGGTGCAGGGATCGGGCCGGTTGAGGATGCCGGACGGCACCATCCTGCGCATCGGCTACGATGGCCAGAATGGCCGTGACTATGTCGGCATCGGCGCGCTGCTGCGCGATCGGGGCGTCCTCGCGCCCGGCCAGGCATCGATGCAGGGCATCATGTCGTGGCTGCGCGATCATCCGGCCGAATCGCCGGAAGTTCTGAATTCGAACAAGAGCTTCGTATTCTTCCGCGAGATCCAGGGCGCCGGCCCGCCGGGCGCCCTGGGCGTCGCGGTAAGCGGTCGGACGACGGTGGCGGTGGATCCAGCCTTCGTGCCGCTCGGCGCGCCGGTGTTCCTGACGCTCGACCGGGCCGAGGCGACCGGGCTGTGGGTCGCGCAGGATACGGGTGGTGCGATCAAGGGCGCCAACCGGTTCGACACCTTCTGGGGCGCGGGCGACGAGGCCCGGCGCATCGCCGGCGGCATGTCGGGACGCGGGCAGGCGCTGCTTTTCCTGCCCAAGGGCAGCGTGCGCCGCCTGACGACGGGATCGGATGGGGGCGAAAGTGGCGGGGCGCCGGCTCGACGCTGAGGAGGTCGCGCTGTGGCGCAGGGTGACGGCAGGCGTCCGCCCGCTGACGCCTGCCGCACCGGCACCGGCCCCGATCGCGCGGCAGGTGCCCGAGCCGCCGCCCCAGCGTGTTTCGCAGCCACCCTTGCCGCCAGTGCGGGCGGTGGCCCGCGCCCGTGCTGTTCCGGGGGAAACGCTGGATGGTGGTTGGGATCGGCGGCTGAGCCGCGGCCTGGTGCCGCCGGACCGTACCATCGATCTGCACGGGCATACGCTGGTCAGCGCGCATCACGCGCTGGATCACGCGCTGGATCGCGCGGCGCAGGATGGGACCCGGCTGATCCTGCTTGTGACCGGGCGCCCGCCGCGTGCCGACGATCGGGAATCCGATCGGCCGCGGCGCGGCGCCATTCGCGCCTCGATCGGCGACTGGCTGGCAGGATCGGTCCATTCCGGGCGCATCGCCGCGGTGCGGAATGCCCATCCCCGACATGGCGGTGCGGGCGCACTTTATGTTGTGCTGCGACGCAACCGAAACGGCGGTTAATAAGTACTCCTTAACCAAGATGTGGCAAGCCCGGTGCTTGGGCTGCGACATTGCCGCACAGGAGTGGGTCCGCCGGATGGAAGGACGGTTGTTCAGGGATCGCGCGGTCGCATCCGCCCTCTGCGCGGCCGCAGCCGTCTTCGTGGTTATGCTCGTGCTCGTGCTGGTCGGGATGGCGCAGGGCAGCAGCGGCTGGCGGCTGGCTACCGCTGTGTCGGTCGCGGCAATCTGCGGGGCGCTTGCCTGGGGATCGGTGCGGCGCTCCGTCGCGGGAGGGTCCGATGCGATCCGCAGGCTTTCGGCCCGGCTCACCGCCGCCGCGGCCGGCGATCTGCTGTCGCCGACGCCCCCCGCGGTCACCGAGGCGCTGCCCGATCTGGCACGCGCGGTCGATGGCCTCTTCTCGCAGGTGCGCGCCAGCCTGGACAGCGTGCACGCCCTTGCTTTGTATGATCCGCTGACCGCACTGGCCAACCGCCTGCATTTCCGGCGCGAGGCGGAACGCAGGTTGGCCAGCGTCGATGCCGGTGCGCACGCGGCGTTGCTGTTCCTGGACCTCGACGGGTTCAAGGCGGTCAACGACAGTCTCGGCCACGCCATGGGGGACGAGATCCTGCGGATGGTCGCGAACCGGCTCCGCACGCTCGCCGACGAGGCGAGCGGCGCAGACGGCTGGCTGGTGGCGCGGCTGGCGGGGGATGAATTCACCTTTTTCCGGGTCGGCGTGGATGCGGCGGCGGCGGCGCGGCTCAGCCGCCGGGTCGTCGATGCACTGGCCACCCCCTTCGTGCTCGGCTGCAATGTCGTCGAACTCGGCGCCTCGGTCGGCACCGCGCTTTTTCCGGACGACGGGCGGGATCTGGAGGCGCTGATCCACGCCGCCGACGTCGCGATGTATCAGGCCAAGGCGGAAGGGCGCGGCCGGCAGGTCCGCTTCTCGCCGGAACTGGCCGCGCGTATCGGCGATCGCGCCCTGCTCGATCGCGAGATGCGCGCCGCGCTGGAGCGCGACGAGTTCGTTCTGCATTTCCAGCCGCTGGCGCGGGCGCAGGGTTCGCCCGTCGCAGGCGTGGAGGCGCTGCTGCGCTGGCGGCACCCGACCCGCGGCACCCGTCTGCCCGGCGAATTCCTGGCGGCGGCGGAAGATAGCGGTTTCACGATCGAGATCGGCGAATGGGTGGTCGAGACCGCCGCCGCAACGATCGGTCGCTGGCGCCGCAGCGGGTGCCGGATGCGGATGGCGGTGAACGTCAGCCGCCGCCAGATCGAGCAACCCGGTTTCTTCGTCCGGCTGCGCGCGGCCTTCGCCCACCATCGCGCCCCTCTGGACCAGCTTGAGCTCGATCTGAGCGAGACGACCGCGATGCAGTGCAGTCCCGCCGTGCTCCACGGTATCGGTGCGCTCCGTCAGGAAGGCGTGCTGATCGCGATCGACGATTTCGGCACCGGCTTTTCCAACCTCATTCGCCTGAAGGACTTCCCGGTCGATCGGGTGAAGCTCGACCGGAGCCTGACCCACGCCATCGCCGAGTCGCCCGAGGCGCGGATCCTCGTCCACTCGGTCGTCGGCTTGGTCCACGCGCTCGGCTACGAGGCTGTCGCCGAAGGTGTGGAGAGCAGCTATCAGGGCGAGCTGCTGCGGGCGATCGGCTGCGATCTGCTGCAGGGCTACGCCATCGCGCCGCCGGTGCCCGAGGCGGAGCTGATGGTTGATGGCGCGATGGGGCGGCCCCTGTTCGCCTGCGCCGGCTGAGCGGTGGCCGCCGCCTAAAGGGGGAGCGCGGTGGCGCGGCGGATCACGCCGGCATAGATCGCGGTCAGCGCCTCCAGGTCCGAGACAGCAACCGCCTCGTCCAACTTGTGCATCGTGGCGTTGACGAGCCCGAATTCCACCACCGGGCATAGCCGGACGAGGAAACGCGCGTCGGACGTGCCACCGCTCGTCGAAAGCTCCGGATCGACGCCGGTCTCGTCGTGGATCGCCGCTGCGACGAGGTGGGACAGCGCCCCCGGCTCGGTCAGGAAGGCCTCGCCCGATATCCGCGCCTGCACCGTGGCTGCCGGGGCATGGCGGGCGACGACTGCCGTGACGCGGTCGACCAGCATCCGGCCCGTCTGGAGATCGTTGAAGCGGATGTTGATTCGGGACTGCGCGCGCGCCGGGATGACGTTGCTTGCGGGATTGCCGACCTCAATGTCGGTCACCTCCAGGTTGGAAGGCTGGAACCAGGCATTGCCCTCGTCCAGCTGCCAGCGGCCGAGTTCGTCAAGGATGCGGATCAGCCGCGTGACCGGATTGTCGGCCAGGTGTGGGTAGGCGACATGGCCCTGCGTACCGGGCACGTCGATCTGGAAATTCACCGATCCACGACGGCCGATCTTGATCGTGTCCCCCAGCCGCGCCGACGATGTCGGCTCCCCGACGA
Source organism: Sphingomonas bacterium (assembly GCF_028292925.1). Taxonomy (GTDB): domain Bacteria; phylum Pseudomonadota; class Alphaproteobacteria; order Sphingomonadales; family Sphingomonadaceae; genus JAQGLK01. The sequence continues at coordinate 16,399 of NZ_JAQGLK010000009.1, read as the reverse complement.
TGCACAGATCCGGGCGGATGCCGCGTTCGGCCATCCAGTCCATCACCGCGACCGTGCCGTGGGTGGCGGGGCCTTCTTCATCGCCGGTGAGGATCAGGCTGACCGTGCCGGGGTGATCGGGCACGCGGGACGCGGCTGCGATGAAGGCAGCGACGGCGCCTTTCATGTCCACTGCGCCGCGCCCGTAGAGCAGCCCGCCGCGGATCGTCGGGGTGAACGGATCGTCCGTCCATCCCTCACCCGGCGGCACGACGTCGCTGTGGCCGGCAAAGGCAAGGTGTGGCCCGCCGCATCCCCGGCTGGCGAACAGATTTTCGATCGGTCCGTCCGGCGGCCCGCCCGCGGCGAAGCGGTGGACGGTGAAGCCCTGTTCTTCCAGAGCGGCGGCGATCACCGCCATCGCGCCGCCGTCGGCGGGGGTGACGCTACGGCACGCGATCAGGCGAGCGGCAAGATCGACGGGATCGATTGAGGGGGGCATGGGCGTCGCCTACCCGGCGGCGCGCGCCGTGGCCAGATGGGAACCGCAATGCGCGGGCGGGATGCCGGCGGATCGGACGGACCGGACGGCCGGGCTCCTTCGCTATCCGCCGCGATCAACCGGCCGGCTGCTCGAACCGTTCGAGGACCCAGGGCTCTTCCTGCGCGGCGGCGATCCAGTCCTGCATGAAGGGATGGTCGAACATGGCCTGCATGTAGGGCAGGGCGAAGCGCGGTGCGGGGATCGAGTAGGTCACCAGCCGGGTGACGACGGGCGCGAACATGATGTCCACCGCCCCGAACGTGCCGAACAGGAAATCGCCGCCGCTGCCGTGGCGGGCACGGGCCTGCGCCCAGAGCTGGAACAGTCGCTCCAGATCCTGCTTCGCCCCTTCCGAAAGCGGGGCTGGCGCATATTGCTGCCGGATGTTCATCGAATGCTCGCGCCGCAGATGCTGGAAGCTGGAGTGCATCTCCGCGGCCATCGATCGCGCCATTGCCCGTGCCGCTTCGTCGGCCGGCCAGAAGCGATCCCTGCCGGCCTTTTCCGCGCAATATTCGAGGATCGCCAGACTGTCCCAGACGACGACCTCGCCATCCCACAGGATCGGCACCTTGCCGGAAGAGGGCGCGAACTCGTCTCCCTGCCGCCTCTTGTCCCAATCCTGATCGTACATCGGGACGACGATCTCTTCGAAGGGCAATCCGGATTGGCGCACCGCCAGCCAGCCGCGCAGCGACCAGGAGGAATAGGCCTTGTTGCCGATGATGAGCTTGAACATGGCGCCGGCCGCTCCCGTAGTGTCAGGCGGCGACATTTAGAGGACGGACCGGTGAAGTCTAGCCGATCGCCTCGAGTACGGCGGCGCGCAGTTCGCTGATCCCCAGCCCGCCTTCGCTGGAGGTGGCGAGGATCTCGGGGTGTGCCGCCACATGGGTGCGCGCTTCCGCGGCGAGCTGGTCCATCGCGGTTTCCAGCTCGCTGGCCTTTATCTTGTCGGCCTTGGTCAGCACGAGACGGTAGGAGACCGCGGCCTCGTCGAGCATCTTGATGATGTCGCGATCGACATCCTTCAGGCCGTGCCGGCTGTCGACCAGCACCAGGACGCGCTTCAGCACTGCCCGGCCCCGCAGATAATCGTTCACCAGGAAGCGCCACCTGCGGACCATGTCCTTGGGCGCCTTGGCGAAGCCGTATCCGGGCATGTCGACCAGCCGCATGACAGGCGGCTCGCCCACGTCGAAGAAGTTGAGTTCCTGCGTCCGCCCCGGCGTGTTCGACGTCCGTGCCAGGCTGTTGCGGTTGGTCAGCGCGTTCAGCAGCGAGGATTTGCCGACGTTCGAGCGGCCGGCAAACGCCACTTCCGGTACATCCGGATCGGGCAGGAACTGGAGCTCCGGCGCGCTCTTCAGGAACCCGATCGGACCGGAAAAGAGGCGCCGCGCGGCCTCTGCGAGCAACACGGGGTCCGCTTCCGGCGAATCGCTGGCGGGGGGCAACTTGCTCACTTGGCGGGCGCCGATGCGGCCTGCAGCCCCGGATGGCGACTGTAGAGCCACTTCTGCTGGGCGATGGTCAGCAGGTTCGAGACCGTCCAGTATAGCTGGAGCCCGGCCGCGAACGGGGCCATCACGAACATGAAAATCCACGGCATCAGCCCGAAGATCTGCTTCTGCATCTCGTCCATCGGCTGCGGGTTCAGCTTGAACTGCAGATACATGGTGATGCCGAGCAGGATCGGCAGCACGCCGATCGCCAGGATGTGCGGCGGCGTGAAATCGAGCAGCCCGAACAAGTTGAGCGGGGTCAGCGGATCGGGTGCGGAAAGATCGCGGATCCACAACACGAACGGCTGGTGGCGCATCTCGATCGTCAGCATCAGCACCTTGTAGAGCGCATAGAAGATCGGCACCTGCAGAACGATCGGCAGGCACCCCGCAACGGGGTTTACCTTTTCCTGCTGGTACAGCTTCAGCATCTCCTGCTGGAGCGTCGGCTTGTCGTCCTTGTGCCGCTCCTGCAGCGCCTTCATCTTGGGTTGGATGGCGCGCATGCCCGCCATCGATGCGAACTGCCGCTGCGCCACCGGGAACATCAGCCCGCGAACGACCACCGTCAGCAGGATGATCGCCACGCCGAAATTGCCGGTCAGCTTGAACAGCCAGTCGAGCACGAAGAAGATCGGCTTCTCGATGATGCGGAACCAGCCCCAATCGACCGCGCGTTCGAAATTGACGATGCCCAGATCGCTCTCGTACCGCTGGAGCGTCCCGATCTCCTTGGCGCCGGCGAACAGCCGGGTGGTCGACTGCGCGACCTTGCCGGGCTCGACGACCTGCGGAGCGATCGTGGCATCCGCCTGGTAGCGATCGCCGCTGCCGCCGCGGAGCGACCCATTGAACGGCACGCGCTGATCGGGCGCGATCGCGACGAGCCAGTATTTATCGGTGAATCCGATCCAGCCACCGGTGCTGTCGAAGGTCTGCGCCCCGTTCGCGGGGGTCAGATCCTTGTAGTCGATGTCGTAGTTGGTGGCCCCACCGAACGTGCCGATCGGGCCGACATGCTGCGTCCAGCTATCCGGATCGGGCGACGTGCCGGTGCGCGATACCAGCGCATAGGGGCGCGCGGCGATCGCGCCAGCGCCGCCGTTGGCGACACGCTGCACCGCGGTGATCATGAACCCGTCGTCGATCGACAGCGCGATCTCGAACTGCTGCCCGGCGCCGTTGCTCCAGCTGAGCGTGACGGGGGTGGCGGGGGACAGAACCGGGCCGCTGGCCCGCCAGACGGTGTCCGGACCGGGCAGGGCGACGCCATCGCCGGCCCAGCCGAAACCGGCGAAATAGGCCTTCTCGGTGCCGCTGGGGGAGAGCAGGCGGATCGGCGGAGACTTGGGGTCGACTGTCTCGCGGTAGGTGCTGAGCACCAGATCGTCGATCCGGGCGCCGGTCAGGTTGATCGATCCGGCGACGCGCGGGGCATCGATCCGCACCCGCGGCGTTTCGCGCAGCACGGTTGCGCGGTCGCGTACCGCCGCAGCCGAATCGGCAGCGGGGTCGGCGGCCGGGTTGGGCAGGGCGACGGACTTGCCGTCGACGACCTTCGTTGCAGGCGGATTCGCCACTGGAAAGAATGTGCGCGTCAGGATCGGCCAGCCGATCAGAATGGCCAGCGTCAGTACGCCGGCGAGGACCATGTTGCGCCAATTATCCACGGTTCGTCCCTTGCGTCATGGTACCGGATCGCTGCCGGATCCCCCCCAGGGGTGGCAGCGCAGCAATCTGCGGGCGGCAAGCCAGCCACCCTTCAGCGCCCCATAGCGCCTGAGAGCGGTGATCGCATAGGCCGAGCAGGAGGGAGCGTAGCGGCAGGTCGGCGGAAGAATTGCGGACGGGCCGAGTTGCCAGCCGCGTGCGATCAGGATGAGCAGCCGGGCGATCACCGCCGCTTGTCGCGCGCGCCCGCGCGCCCGCGGTCCTGGCCCGCATTTCCGTCGCTCCCTGCCGCCGAGCGTGCGGCAACCTTGCCGAGCGCCTTGGCCAGTTCGCGTCGGAGGGTCGCGTAATCGCGTTCCACCCCGTCGCCGCGACCGATCACGACATGGTCTGCACCCGGAGTTCCGGATTCGGGCATGACCTCCCGCGCCAGGGCGCGGAAACGTCGTTTCATGCGGTTGCGGACCACCGCATTGCCGATCTTCTTCGTAACCGTGAAGCCGACCCGCATGGCCGGAGACTCGTCACCACGCGGCCGCATCAGCACGACGAAGCCGGGCATGGGCGCACGTGCGCCCCCGTTGGCGGCTAGAAAATCGGCGCGCCTGGCAAGTGTGATCAGGCCGACAGCTTCTTGCGACCGCGCGACCGGCGATTCGCCAGCACCTTGCGGCCGCCCGGTGTCGCGCTGCGCGAGCGGAAGCCGTGCCGGCGCGCGCGGACGAGGTTGCTGGGCTGGAAAGTGCGCTTCATCGCTCATGCCTCTAGATCAAACAAGAAAAGGGCCACCGAACGCGCGGCGGCCTGAATGGCGATGCGGATATGCAGATCGTCCGGCAAAGTCAATCCGCCCACCTGCGCGCCGCCCGCGCCGAAGCGTGGCGGCGGCGCGCGCTGGCCCGCCGCAATCCCCGGTCGCACCACCGGCCCGGCGCCGGCCAGCGCCGCTTCAGCCGCACATAGCGCCGCTTTGCCCATGCCGAATGCTTGAGCACCAGCCCTGCGCCGATCGCAAACGTGAAGACGCCGCCGGGCCCGGGCAGGACGGCGATGACCGGCGTGACGATCAGCATCAGGCAGCCGATCACGAACAGCGCGGACCGGACCGACGGTTTGCGCCCGAGGGCACGCCATTGTGCGCGAACGTCCATCACCGCCGATGTGGCGGTCGGCTGCGGCCGCCGCAAGGTGTGTGCGGCACCTGCGGCGCACGTCCGCCTTGCATCGGCTGCGGCGTTCCAGCACGGGATCCCGATGCTAGCCGCGCTCGGTGTCGTCTTTCCGGTGTTCGCGCTGATCCTGATCGGCTGGGCGGCAGGCCGGCGCGGTATCCTGCCCGCCGATGCGGTGGGGGTGCTCAACGGCTTCGTCGTGCGGCTGGCGCTGCCGGTGCTGATGTTCCAGTTCGTCGCGCAGGCGGACTGGCCGGCCTTGTGGCATCCGGGCTTCGTCGCGGCGATGGCCGGCGGCATCGCCATCGTCTTTGCCGGCACCATGCTGATCGGTCCTGCCGGGCGGGGCATGACCGAGCGCAGCGTGGAGTCGCTCGCCGCATCGTACGCCAACACCGCCTTCATGGGCATTCCCATCGGCCAGGCGCTGTTCGGGCAGGCGGGCGTCGCGGCGGCGGTAATCGCGTCGCTGCTGACGGTCTGCCTGCTTTTCGCCTTCTCGATCCTGCTGATCGAGATAGACCGGCATCGTGGGCGGGGCGCCGCCCCGGCGGTGCGGGGCGTGCTGCTCTCGCTGGTGCGCAATCCCATCGTCGTCGGGCCGGTGGCGGGTGGAATGTGGGCGCTGACCGGCGCGGTCCTGCCGGAGCCGATCGATCGAATCGCCAGCCTGCTGGGCGCGGCGGCGTCGCCCGTGGCACTCGTCACGATCGGGCTGTTCCTGGCAGCCGCGCCGCAAGGGCCGGTGACGGCGCGCGCCGCCCCCTTGATCGCCGCCAAGCTGGTCGCGCAGCCGCTTGCCACCTTTGCCCTCGCCTGGCTGCTGGGCGTGCCCGCACCCTGGGCCGGGCTCGCCACCCTGATCGCCGCTCTGCCGACGGGAACCGGCCCGTTCATGCTCGCCAAGCTGTACGAATCGGAGGCGGCGGTGATCGCGCGGGTTATTCTCGCCACCACCATTCTTGCCGCCGTCACCATCCCGCTGCTGGCGGTGCTGATCGCCTGAACTGGCGCCCCACGCCTGTGCCCCTCGACAGGAGGCGAAAAGCGGCCGATCAACGCCGCCTCAAGCGGTTCGACAGGGGGATGGATGGTCGCGCACGTCTCGACGGTAGCGTTTCTCGGGCTGGAGGCGCGCGGCGTCGAGGTGCAGGTGCAGGTCGCCGCGGGCGTCCCTGCCTTCGTCATCGTCGGGCTGCCCGACAAGGCGGTGGGCGAGAGCCGGGAGCGGGTGCGCGCCGCGCTTGCCGCGATCGGCCTCTCGTTGCCGCCCAAGCGCATCACCGTGAACCTGTCCCCCGCCGATCTGCCGAAGGAGGGGTCGCATTACGATCTGCCGATCGCCCTGGGGCTGCTCGGCGCGATGGGCGTCGTCGATGCCGAGACGCTGGCGGGCTATGTCGTCGTCGGCGAACTCGGGCTGGATGGCCGGGTGGCGCCGTCACCCGGCGTGCTGCTGGCGGCGCTGAACGCCTCCTCGCGCGGGCTGGGGCTGATCTGTCCTGCCGCGCAGGGACCGGAGGCGGCGTGGGCGGGTTCGATCGAGGTGATCGCCGCGCCCGATCTGCTGGCGCTGCTCAACCATTTTCGGGGCGGCGCAGCCCTGCCGCCCCCGCTTCCGGGTGAGACAGCGGAGCGCGTCGCCGGGCCGGACCTGCGCCAGGTGAAAGGGCAGGAGATCGCCAAGCGCGCGCTGGAGATCGCCGCGGCGGGGGGCCATAACCTGCTGATGAGCGGGCCGCCGGGATCGGGCAAATCGCTGCTCGCCGCGTGCCTGCCCGGCATCCTGCCCGATCTGACCCCGTCCGAGGCGCTGGAGGTGTCGATGATCGCCTCCGTCGCGGGGGAATTGCGCGGCGGACGGCTGGCGCGGGCGCGGCCGTTCCGTACCCCGCACCATTCGGCATCGATGGCGGCGCTCGTCGGCGGTGGCCTCAAGGTGCGGCCGGGTGAGGTCAGCCTTGCCCATCTCGGCGTGCTGTTCCTGGATGAGCTGCCGGAATTCACCCGCAACGTGCTCGATTCGCTGCGGCAGCCACTGGAGACCGGAACCGTCTCCGTCGCGCGCGCAAACGCCCACGTCACCTTTCCGGCGCGGGTTCAGCTTGTGGCGGCGATGAACCCGTGCCGCTGCGGCCATCTCGGCGATGCGAGCCTCGCCTGTGCCCGCGCGCCGCGCTGCGCCGCTGACTATCAGGCCAAGGTCTCCGGCCCGCTGCTCGATCGGATCGACCTGCATGTCGAGGTGCTGGCGGTCAGTGCTGCCGATCTCGTCCTGCCGCCCCCCGCGGAGGGATCGGCCGAGGTTGCCGCGCGGATCGCCGCCGCCCGCGCCATCCAGACCGCGCGCTATGCGGGCGAGGCGCCCCGCACCAATGCCGAGGCGGACGGCCCGTTGCTCGATGCCGTCGCGACGCCCGACGATCCCGGCCGCAAGCTGCTGGCGCAGGCGGCGGAGGCGATGCGGCTATCCGCCCGCGGCTTTCACCGCGTGCTCCGGGTGTCCCGAACGATCGCCGATCTGGCCGGGCAGGAGACGGTTGGCCGTATCCACGTCGCCGAGGCGCTCAGCTACCGTCGTCGCGCGCCGGCGAACTAGAAACTGCGGGCGCTTCGGCAGGCACCAGCCACGCAATCACTTGCGGCGGCTCGCCTGGCGAACGCCAAGCAGGCGGAACAGCCCATCGACACTCAGCAGCCGCTGTTGCCGACCCGTCACCTCGCTGCTGGCTGCACTGCGCTTGCGCAACCGCTTCAGCTCGCGCGCGGTCAGCTTGTATCGGTAGAGATCGGCCCGGCTGACCCCGGCGCGCTGCCGTTTCGCCGCAAGTACTGCCTCCGCCTCGTCGCCATGATCGCGGACCAGCCAGTGCGCGTGATCGCGAGCGCGGCTCGCCACGACAGGCTCCGTTCCCTTCGGTTTGAATAGCATTCCAGCGCGGCCCTTGTTTTCCAAGGATATTCTCGGCAGCCGCGCACGGCGTCAACGAAAATTGCCGCCAAGCTTTCGAAAGCGCGGGATCGAACGTGCTCGCGCTTGGGGCCGCTTGCATCGTGCCGACGCCCCGCTAGGAACGGCCGTTGCCCGTGGGCTGATTGTGGGGGTTGCATGCCGTCCGGACTCGTCGCGCTGCTCGATGACATAGCGGGAATCGCCAAGCTTGCGGCGGCATCGCTGGACGATGTGGCCGCAGCCGCCGGCAAGGCGGGCACCAAGGCCGCGGGTGTGGTGATCGACGATACGGCGGTGACGCCGCGCTACGTCACCGGGTTCATGCCCGATCGCGAATTGCCGATCATCTGGAAGATCGCGCAGGGCTCGCTACGCAACAAGCTGCTGTTCCTGCTGCCCGCGGCGATCGCGCTCAGCGCCTTTGCGCCGTGGGCGGTGACGCCGCTGCTGATGCTCGGCGGCCTCTATCTGTGCTTCGAAGGCGCCGAAAAGGTGATCGAGGTGATCGGCGGCGGCCACGGCCATGCCGAGGATGTCCCGGTCGAGATCGATCCGCGCGCGCTGGAGGATCAAAAGGTTGGCGGCGCGATCCGCACCGACTTCATCCTTTCGGCAGAGATCATGGCGATCGCTTTGTCCGATATCGCCGATAGGCCGCTGACGATGCAGGCGCTCGTGCTGGCGGCGGTGGGCGTGGCGATCACGGTCGGCGTGTACGGGGTGGTGGCGCTGATCGTGAAGGCGGACGATGTCGGCCTTCATATGGCCAAGGAGGGCCGCGGGGTGATCCGGGCGATCGGCCGGGGTTTGGTGCAGGGCATGCCCGTTCTGCTGAAGGCACTCGGCATCATCGGCACGGCGGCGATGATCTGGGTGGGCGGCGGCATTCTCGTCCACGGGCTCGAGGTGTTCGGGGTGGGCGGCATCGCGCACGCGATCCACGACGTGTCGGCAGCATCCGGGGAGGCATTCGGCGGCGGGGTCGTCGCCTGGGTCGTCGGCGCGGCGGCCGCGGGAGTCTTCGGGCTCATCGCCGGCGGGTTCGTCGCGCTGATCGTCCACCGCATCCAGAAAATTCGCGGCAAGCCTGCGCACTGAGGGGCCGACGGGGCGGAGCAACCCGCCGCTCCGAACGTATGTATCCGGCAACCATCGTTTGCGAAGGAGCGCGGAGCATGGCCGCGCGTGGCTGTAAGACAGGAAAAGCGGGCGTGCAGGAAAAGTGTTCGTTGGCGGGCGATGCCAGAATCGGGGCTTCCGGGCTGGATGAGATATTGGGCGGGGGGCTGGGCCGGGGGCGGCTCTACCTGCTCGAGGGCGAACCGGGTGCGGGCAAGACGACCGTCGCCCTGCAATTCCTGATCGCCGGTGCCGAGGCGGGCGAGCGCTCGCTCTATGTCAGCCTGTCCGAAACCGAGCTGGAACTGCGCGACGGCGCGGCATCGCACGGCTGGGAACTGGACGAGAGCATCGTCGTGCGCGAACTCGTTCCCCCCGAAAGCCTGCTGGACCACGATCAGCAGCAGAGTCTCGTCTACGCGTCCGAGATCGAGCTTGGCGAGACGATGCAGAAGCTGTTCGCGATGATCGAGGAACTCCAGCCGGATCGCGTGGTGCTCGACAGTCTGTCCGAACTGCGCCTGCTGGCCCAGGGGTCGCTGCGCTACCGCCGGCAGATCCTGGCGCTGAAGCATTATTTCGCCCGGCGCAACGCCACCGTGCTGATGCTCGACGATCTCACCAGCGAGGCGCTCGACAAGACGGTGCACAGCATCGCCCACGCCGTGGTCCGCCTGGAGCAGCTTGCCCCGGAATATGGCGCGGAGCGGCGCCGGCTGCGGGTGCTGAAATATCGCGGCCGCGCCTTCCGCGGCGGCTTCCACGATTTCGTCATCCGCCGCGAAGGCGTGGTGGTCTTTCCCCGGCTGGTTGCGGTGGAGCGCCGCTCCGCAATCGAGCGGCACGTCCGGTCGAGCGGGCTGGACGCGTTCGATTCGCTGCTCGGCGGCGGGATCGAGGCGGGCACCAGCACCTTGCTGCTTGGTCCGTCCGGTGCCGGCAAGTCGCTGATCGCGGTACAATTCATCGCCGCCGCGGTCGCCCGCGGCGAAAAGGTCGCGCTCTATGTGTTCGATGAGGAGATCGGGCTGCTGTTCCAGCGCACGCTAGCGATCGGTATCGATCTTCGGGCGATGCAGCGACGCGGCGACCTGTTGATCGAACAGGTCGATGCTGCGGAGCTTTCCCCCGGCGAGTTCGCGCACCGGGTGACGAGCGCGGTCGATCGCGAGGGCATCGGGATGGTGGTTGTCGACAGCATCACCGGCTACCAGCTGGCCATGCCGGAGGAGCATTCGCTGGTCCTCCACCTCCACGAACTGCTCCTGTCGCTCAATCGGCGCGGCGCGACGACGATCGCGACGCTGGCACAGGCCGGGCTGGTCGGTGACATGAAGAGCTCGATCGATATCACCTACATCGCCGATACCGTTGTGCTGCTCCGCTACTTCGAAGCCGCGGGCGAGGTGCGGCGCGCGATTTCGGTCATCAAGAAGCGTGCCGGCCATCACGAAAGCGCGATCCGCGAGCTGCGGTTCGGGGGCGAGGGATTGACGATCGGATCGATGCTGCGCGACTTCCAGGGCGTCCTGCGTGGTGCGCCGCGCTTCGTCGGCCGGGACGACGCGTTGCTGGTCAGTTCGCAGCGGTGAAGCTCGGTTCGTTCTCGGAGCGGGCGCTGATCCTGGCACCGAGCGGCCGCGATGCCTCCGTTGCCGTGGAGATCCTCGCCCGCATCGACGTCTCGAGCACGATCTGCTCCGGACTGGAGGACTTGATCGACGAGATCGCATCGGGCGCCGGCTTTGCGATCATCTCCGAAGAGGCGCTGCGCAACCGCGATCTGGGCGCGCTGGAGCGGTGGATCGCGGGGCAGCAGCCCTGGTCCGACTTCGCCTTCATCGTGCTGACCTTTCGCACCGCTGCCGTCGATAGCCCGTCCGCCGCCCGGCTTATCGACACGCTCGGCAACGTGTCGTTCGTCGAGCGGCCGTTCCATCCCTCCAGCCTGTCGAGCCTCGCGCGATCGGCGGTGCGTGCGCGCCGCCGCCAATATGAAGCGCGCGGGCGGATCGAGGAACTGCATGTCGGCCAGGAACGTCTCCGCTTCGCGCAGATCGCCGGCGCGATCGGCACGTTCGAACTGCTTCCCCACGAAGCCCTCATCAACGTCTCGGAAGAATTCTGCGCCCTGTGGGGCATTCCGGCTCGGCCAAGCTTCCCGCTCGAGGAGGTCATGCAGATCCTGCTGCCCGAGGATCGCCACCGGATCACCACCGACAGCCGCGAGCTGCCGGCCGGCGCCCTGAACTATATCGAATATCGCATCCGGCGGCCGGATACCGGCGAGATTCGCTGGATCGCCCGGCGCGGCGAGCCGGTGATGGATGCGCGGCGGGGCACGCATCGCTTCTTCGGCGTCACCTACGACATCACCGATCGAAAGCGCAACGAGCAGGCGCTGATCGAGAGCCGCGACCGCCTGGCAAGCGAGAGCGCGGCACTGGAACTGCTCAACCGCACCTCGATGCACATCAGCATGGAGCTGAATCTCGACAAGCTCGTCCAGCGCGTTGTCGAGACGGGAACCGAACTGATCGGCGCCGAGGTCGGTGCGTTCTTCTACAACGTCCGGGACGATGGCGGCGAGGCGTACATGCTGTACGCTTTGGCCGGCGCCCCGCGCGAGGCGTTCGCCGACTTCCCGATGCCGCGGAACACCGCTCTTTTCGCGCCGACCTTCGCCGGGGAAGGTGCCGTGCGTTCGGACGATATCACGCGGGATCCGCGCTACGGCCGCAGCGACACGCATTTCGGCATGCCCAGGAACCACCTCAAGGTGACCAGCTACCTGGCGGTGCCGGTGATCTCGCGCAGCGGCAAGGTGCTGGGGGGGCTGCTGTTCGGCCATTCGGAGGCATCGCGCTTCGACGATCGCTCCGAGCGGCTGGTCACGGGCCTGTCGGCGCAGGCTGCCGTCGCGATCGACAATGCGACGCTGTTCGATTCGGTGCAGGCGGCGAACGCCACGCTGGAGGCCCGCGTCGAGGAGCGGACGCGCGAGCGCGACCGCATGTGGCGCCTGTCGACGGATCTGATGGATGTCTGCGCCGCGGACGGACAGCTCGTCGCCGTCAACCGCGCATGGACGCAACTGCTCGGCTGGAAGGAGGAGGAGCTGGTCGGGGCCAACCTTCTCGATCTGGTTCACCCCGATGACGCAGCCGTTACGGCCGAAACATTGTCGCCGCGGAACGAAGGGGCGCCGGTGGTGCGCACGGAGATGCGGCTGCGGGCGCGGGATGGCGACTATCGGCATATCTCACGCACGGCATCGCCCGAAGGGGGGCTGTTCTACGCGATCGGCCGCGACGTGACCGAACAGCGCGAGATCGAGGAGCAGCTCCGCCAAAGCCAGAAGATGGAGGCGGTCGGCCAGCTGACCGGCGGCATAGCGCACGATTTCAACAATTTGCTGCAGGGGATCACGGGCTCGCTCGACATCATCCAGCGGCGGATCGCGCAGGGCCGCACCGCCGACATCGATCGCTTTATCACCGGCGCGGCGACATCGGCGAACCGCGCCGCCGCGCTCACCCATCGCCTGCTCGCCTTTTCACGCCGCCAGCCGCTCGATCCGAAGCCGGTGCGCGCCAACCCGCTCGTCTCCTCGATGGAAGACCTGCTGCGCCGGACGCTCGGCGAACAGGTTTCGCTGGAACTGGTACTGGCGGGCGGATTGTGGCTGACCTTGTGCGATCCCAACCAGCTCGAAAACGCGATCCTGAACCTGTGCATCAACGCTCGGGACGCGATGCCGAACGGCGGTCAGCTCACCATCGAGACGTGCAACGCGCATCTCGACAGCAGGTACGCCGCCCGCACGCGTGACGTTCGTCCGGGCCAATATGTCTGCATCTGCGTCAGCGATACCGGGTCGGGCATGCCGCCGGAGGTTGTGAGCCGCGCCTTCGATCCGTTCTTCACGACCAAGCCACTCGGCCAAGGCACCGGGCTCGGCCTGTCGATGATCTACGGCTTTGCCCGCCAGTCCGAAGGCTACGTCAAGATCTACAGCGAGATCGACAAGGGCACGACGGTGAAGCTCTATCTGCCGCGCCATCGGGGCGAGGAGCAGGTCGAAACGGATGCCCCCGCCGGCTCGGCGCCGGCGGCGGGGGCGGGCGAAACCGTGCTGCTGGTGGAGGACGATGTCGTCGTCCGCGGGCTCATCCTGGAGACGCTGGCCGAGCTTGGCTATGACGCGCTGGAGGCCGGCGACGGCCCGTCGGGCATCCGGATCCTCGAATCGGACGCCCGCGTCGATCTGCTGGTCACGGATATCGGCCTGCCCGGGTTGAACGGCCGCCAGGTCGCCGATCGTGGGCGTGAGTTGAGGCCCGGGCTGAAGGTGTTGTTCATGACCGGCTATGCCGAGAATGCCGCGCTTGCCAGCGGCTTCCTGGATCATGGCATGGAGATGATCACTAAGCCCTTTCCGATGGATCTGCTGGCCCAGCGGCTTCGCGACATCATGGAGGGCCGGTCTGCCGGCTTCGACCGGGAAGCGCGCTGATCGCGCTCGGTCAGTGAGACGGCTCGACGATTGCCAGCTCGTTGCCAGCCGGATCGCGGAAATGAAAACGACGGCCGCCGGGAAAGGCGAAGATCGGCCGCACCACGCTGCCGCCGGCGGCGATCACCCGATCCGGCCAGTCGTCCAGCCCGGAAACTTCGATAACGGCGAGAGGGGCAGGCGGCACCTCGGCCGGATCGCCCTGCAACCCGAGATCGACGTCCCCGGTCGTCGTTGCCGCATAGCTCGGCCCGAATTCCGCGAGTGACCAGCCGAATGCCGCCTCGTAAAATGCCTTGGCGGTGGCGACATCGCCTACCGCAAGCTCGACATAATTGATCCGCGCCACGATTCGCCCCTCGTTCCTGATGCGTTCTAACTTCGGCGTGGTGCCGCGACCAGCGCAGTAACGAGGATCGCCTTGCCCTGGAGATGCGGCGTCACGGCGGGTGCCTAGCCGCGCGTCCGCTCGGACAGCGCGCGTTCCCACGCCAGCGCGTCGCGCACGATCGTGTCGAGGGCGGCACGCTCCGGCCGCCAGGGCAACCGGGCGAGGATGGCGCGGTTGTCGGCCACGAGTGCATCCGGATCGCCGGCCCGGCGCGGCTCCATCCGCCGCTCGACCGTCACGTTCGTCACGCGGTCGACCGCATCGAGAACCTCGAGAACCGAGAAGCCCCGCCCGTAACCGCAGTTCAGGATGTGGCTGGCGGCGGAATCCTCGATCAACTGTTCGAGCGCATGGACGTGCGCGGCGGCCAGATCGCTGACGTGGATATAGTCCCGCACTCCCGTGCCGTCCGGCGTTGCGTAGTCGGTGCCGTAGACGGAAACATGGCCGCGCTTGCCTGTCGCCGCCTCCACCGCAACCTTGATGAGATGCGTCGCGCCTGCCGTCGACTGGCCGGAGCGCCCACGGGGATCGGCGCCGGCGACGTTGAAGTAACGCAGCGCGCAATAGTTGATCGGGTGGGCGCGGGCGACGTCGGCCAGCATCGCCTCGGTCATCAGCTTCGACATGCCGTAGGGGTTGATCGGCCGCGTCGGTGCATCCTCGGAAATCGGCGAAGAGGCCGGGATGCCGTAGGTCGCCGCCGTGGACGAAAAGATGAAGTGGCGCACTCCGCCCTTCACGGCGCTCTCGATCAGCGATCGGCTGCGTACGGTGTTGTTGTCATAATATTTGAGCGGGTCGCTGACCGACTCGGGCACTACCACCGAACCCGCGAAGTGGATGATCGCGCCGATGCCATGTTCGGCGATCAGCCGACCGACCAGCGCCGCATCCGCAATGTCGCCCTCGGCGAACGTCGCCGCTTCCGGCACCGCCCAGCGGAAGCCGGTGACCAGATTGTCGATCACCACCACCTTCCACCCGGCATCCAGCAAGGCGAGCACGGCATGGCTGCCGATATAGCCGGCGCCGCCGGTGACGAGGACGGTGGGGCGCGGCGTTTCCGGATCGGTGGGCACGTATCTACCTCGATTTGCAGCCGATGATCGGCGGTGCCGTTGCATGGACGAGTTGGCCGCCCCGGCGCAAGCATGGCGATTTGAGGCGTCGGCGCGCCCCGTTACGATCCGCCGAGGCCGAGCCGTTCGCCGCGATGCCCGTTCGCCAGCACGCCGCGCCACCACGGCTCGTTATCCAGATACCAGCGCACGGTCCGGCGGATGCCGCTCTCGAACGACTCGCGGGGGCACCAGCCGAGTTCGCGGCGGATCTTCGCCGCATCGATTGCGTAGCGGAAATCGTGCCCCGGCCGATCCGCCACAAAGCGGATGCGATCCCGGTATAAGCCCCCGTCCGGGCGTGGCCGAAGTTCGTCGAGCACGGCGCAGATCGCGGTCACGACGTCGAGGTTGGTTCGTTCGGCGTCACCGCCGATGGCATAGGTTTCACCGGGGCGGCCGCGCTCGAACACCGCACGCAGGGCGCGGACATGGTCGTCGACATGGAGCCAATCGCGCACGTTCGCGCCCGTGCCGTAGACGGGCAGCGGCTCCCCCGCGAGGCACTTCAGGATCGTCAGCGGGATCAGCTTCTCGGGATGGTGGAACGGACCGTAATTGTTCGAGCAGGTCGTGACGAGCACGGGCAGCCCGTAGCTATGGTGCCAGGCGCGGACCAGATGATCGGCCGCCGCCTTCGATGCCGAATAGGGGGACCGTGGATCGTAGCGGCTCCCCTCGTCGAAATGCCCGGTCGTCCCGAGCGATCCGAACACCTCGTCTGTCGATACATGGTGAAAACGGAAGCCGCGGCGCTCGTTCGGTTCCAGGCCGTTCCAATATGCCAGCGCTGCCGCCAGCAGGCTGTACGTGCCGACGATGTTGGTCCGCACGAATATGCCCGGCCCGTCGATCGATCGATCGACGTGCGTTTCTGCGGCGAGGTGGACGATCACCTCGGGCTGGAACTCCGCAATGTGGCGGGCGATCTCCGGCTGATCGGCGATGTCGCAGCGCGCCAGCCGATGCCGTGCACTCCCGGCCGCAGCCGCCAGCGACTCGGCATTGCCCGCATAGGTGAACGAATCCAGGGTCAGCACGGAATGGTCGCTCTCGCCGATCAGGTGACGGACGAGTGCCGATCCGATGAACCCGGCCCCGCCGGTAACGAGAATGCGCCGCGGCCGCGTGCCCGTCATCGCACTCCGATCATCCTGTTCCGCCTGGACGGGTTGCCCCTGGGCCGGATCGGCATGTGGCGGAACACGCGGCATTCGCCAAGCCACGTACGCACGGTGCGGGCGATCGCCTGACGGTGATGCGGGCCGTGCCGGCGATCATCCACCGCCGCCGGGCCGATCGGTCAGTGCGCCGCTCGAGGCGGGCGCTTGACCGGTCGGCCGTCCACTTCTGGTAAGGATTTTGGCTTAGAGAGGACGCTAAGTGGTTAACGTTTTCATTATGGACTTGCAATGCGTCCATTTTGGT
>NZ_JAQGLK010000086.1 GCF_028292925.1 Sphingomonas bacterium | reverse complement strand
GCCCAGAAATGGCTGCCGATCCACGCGCTCAGCGACGTGTTCCCGATCCCCAGCGACAACTCGGTCAGCTGCGTGCCGCGCAGCCATTCGGTAAATGCATAAAGCAGATCGCCTATCGAGGGCATCGTGCGTCGTTCCTTGATTTGATGCGCACCACCGCGACTCGGCGTGGTCCCGAAGGTCTGCGCCGCGGCCCGGTGATCAGCGCATCACTGTGTGGACACCCTATGCCGCCCCGTCAGGTAAATAACGGTTCGCCGTGCGTAACACGACGTAACAGCATGCCGCAGGACGATGGCCGTCTGGTCTGCGTGCGACGTAACAGGCTGTCACCGGGAAAGAACGCCGCCGCGTCGTGTCCGGTGAGCGGACATCGCTTTCGGGCGATCAAAGCGACGATTTGGCGGGCAGGGGCGGAATGTGCCGCCGCACCCGGCGATCGAGATACGCCAGCGTCGCGACTCCGCCCAGGCACTCGCCTGCCGTACTGATGCAGGGGAGCGCCCCACACGGACTTCTCGGCACGAAGGCTTGTGCTGCCACGAGGTGCGAGAGCGGTTCACGCAGGCGGCCAGCTGGATGATTCCCAGGCCACCTGCCGTCGTCGTGCGGATCATGGGCGCGCGGGGAAAAGGCCCGCATGCGCATATGTGTTCCCGCAGCGAAACCATGGGCCTGGTGGCCACGGCCTACGAGAAACTGGAGCGGGCGAAGGGATTCGAACCCTCGACCCCAACCTTGGCAAGGTTGTGCTCTACCCCTGAGCTACGCCCGCTCTGGCGCTGCCGACGCTCCGGTGGAGGGCGGCGAGGCGGGGCTAATAACGTGGGGCTCGGGCGGGGGCAAGCCCTTCCGCGCAGCGAATTGCAGGAAGGTGCGCCGCCGTGTGGAAAGCCGGTGCCGCCGCACCTTCCTTGCCCGCCACGCCGGCGGCCGGGGCACGCCGTCGTGCGTGCGCCCGGCGGCCGAGGTCGCTCAGCGGCAGCTCCAGGATGCGGGCTGGTTGGGATCGCCGCCGCCGGAATAATATGCCTGACGCGGGAAGGGGCAGAGCGAGCGGGTGAGCGTGCCATCGGCACGGGTGGCGATGATCGTCTCAGGCGCCTCGCCCTGCTCGACCCAGCGTTCCAGCGCGCCGATCGTTTCGAGCCGGTCGGCACCGGGGCCGCCGGCGCAATGCTCGACCCCGGGAGCCATGAACAGCCGCACCGACCCGTCGGCTTGCGGCACACGCTTGGCCACGGCCTGATAATAATCCGCGGTGCCGACCGGGCTCGGCCCCGGATCGTTCTCGCCGTGCCACAGGATCAGCTTGCCGCCGCCAGCCACGAAGGCGCGCAGATCGGGATCCGCCGCCTCATATTCCCTGGCGAACGCGCTCGATCGGGCGACGGGGACATCGGCGGGCGTCATCTTCGTCACGTCGATGGTGCGGTTGCCGAACAGGAGCGGCTTCAGCCCGACGATCCCGCCGCCGCCGGTGGCGTCCGGAGCGGTGCCGGTGCGGACGAAACGGCTCCACCCTGCCTCGCCGCCGCGGCTCATCGGAAAGGCGGCCCAGCTGCCGTTCGGGGCCTTGATGCCGTTGTAAGCGGTGTTCAGCGCCCGAACCTGCGGCGCGGACAGGCAGGTCGCGCCCGCCTTCTGGCCGGGCTTGCAGAGCAAGGTCGCGGGTTTCCAGGCGCAGCTGCGCGGATTGCCGATCAGGCCGTCCTTGAGCCCGTCGGCGGTGTCGCAGGCTTTCACCGTCGCATCGTTGACGAGCTTCAGCTGGGCCTCGCTGAACGCCGCGCCGGGGGCGCTGAAGGCCTGATTGCGCAGGATCGAGCTGGTCTGCACCTGCAAGCTGTAGACGGGGGCGCCGGCGATGATGCCGTCATAATCGTCTGGAAAACGCTGCGCCTCCATCAGCCCCATGCGGCCCCCGGTGGAGCAGCCCTGATAATAAGCATAAGCGTGCGGGCGGCCATAATATGTGGCGACCATGGCCTTTCCGGTGACGGTCATCAGGTGGATCGCACGATAGGCGAAGTCGGTGACGGAGGCCGGGTTGCTCACCCACGCATTGTCCCACGGGTTGGAGCCGGGATGGCCGCCGTCGGTCTGCGCGGTGGCATAGTGGCGCTTGAGCCCGTCCGCCGCTGCGTCGATGCGGACGTTGCCCGCCCAGCCGCCGCCGCCGATCCCGAGGATCTTGCCGTTCCATCCCTCGGGCAGCCGGTAGACGACGCCGATGTTCGATCCCGGTGCGGGGTTGAGCGTCGCCTGCACCTCGCAGAAGGCGGGCAGGCCGTCCGCCGCGGAGATCCAGCGGCTGGAAGACACGGTCACCCCCGCGCCGTTGCCCGTGCGGGCGAGCGCATTGCAATCCGCCGCCCCGGCCGCCTCTGCCTTGGCGGGCGCCATTGCCAGCACAGCCAGCGCAACGCCCCCGAGCGCAACGCCCCTTACCAATCCGGCCATTCGATCCCCTCCTGCTGGGTTGTCCCCGTGGTCTGGCAGGAATGCTAACCGATCGCGAAACGCCCCGCCAGCCGGGTCAGGCGGCGCGGACGCCATCCACGTCGATGCGGCCGGCGGCGGTTTCCACGCCGACGATCCGCACCCGCTTGCCGATGAGATCGACGGGCATTCGGCTGAGATCGAGCGGCCAGCGCCCGCCGAGATCGCGTTGCAGGACGAAGCCGCCGCCCTCGCGCAGCAGCATGCCCGTTTCCTCGATCGCATCGCCCGTCGCCACGGTTCCGCATCCTTATCGTTCGCCGCCTGCGCCATTCCATGGCATCTGCATGGCTGTCGAGCGTAGAGGCGCCGGAGGGTCGAGGAGACGAGATGGACATCATTGCGGTGCTGCGGGCGGATCTGGGGGCGGGCGTCGTCCATGGCCCCGACGAGGCCGATTTCCCCCGCCACAGCCGGGATTTCCTGAACGCGGCACCGGACGGGGTGGCGCTGATCGGCGTCGCCTATCCCCGCACCACCGAACAGGTCTCCCATATCCTGCGCGCCTGCAATGCCGCGGGCGTGGCGGTGCAGCCGCAGGGCGGGCTGACCGGGCTGGCGGGGGGCGGCGTGCCCCAGGCGCCCTGCCTCGTGCTGTCGCTGGAGCGGATGCGCGCGATCCTGGAGATCGACGCCGACGCCGGAACGATGACGGTGGAGGCCGGCGTCGTGCTGGAAACCGTGCAGAAGGCGGCGGACGCGGCAGGATTGTTCTTTCCGCTGGATCTCGGCGGGCGGGGATCGGCGCAGATCGGCGGCAACGCCGCGACCAATGCCGGCGGTAACCGCGTACTCCGTTACGGCATGATGCGCGATCTGGTGCTGGGGGTGGAGGCGGTGCTGGCCGACGGCACGGTGCTCACCTCCCTCAACAAGATGATCAAGAACAATGCCGGCTACGATCTGAAGCAGCTCTTCATCGGCAGTGAGGGAACGCTCGGTATCATCACCCGGCTGGTGCTGCGGCTGTTCCCGAAGCCGCAGAGCGTTTCCACCGCCTTGCTGGCGCTCGACGATTATCCCGCGGTGCTGGATCTGCTGCGCCGCGCCAGGGCCGGGTTCGGCGGAACGCTTTCCGCTTTCGAGGTGATGTGGCCCGATTTCTACACGCTCGGCACCAGCGCGCTCGGCCGTCAGCCGCCGGTTGCGGAGGGGCATGGCATCTACGTGCTGATCGAAACGATGGGCACCGACCCTGCGGCCGACCAGGTTCGCTTCGAGGAGGTGCTGGGCGCGGCGCTGGAAGACGGCGTCGCCCAGGATGCGGTGATCGCCCAGTCCGACGCGCAGACGCAGGCGCTGTGGGCGATCCGCGACTGCCCGGGGGAATTCCCCAAGGTCTTCTGGCCGCAGATCAGCTTCGACGTCAGCCTGCCCACGGGGGAGATCGGCCTCCGCGTGCCCGAACTGCGCGCGCGGCTGGAACGTGCCTTTCCGGGCGTTCGAACGGTGTTCTTCGGCCATGTCGCCGATTCGAACCTCCACCTCTCCGTCCACCCGGTAGAGGATCCGATGCCGGTGCATGCGATCGACGAGGTCGTCTATTCGGCGATCGGCGAATGGCGCGGATCGATCTCCGCCGAACATGGCATCGGCACGATAAAGCGCGCCTTCCTCCACCATTCGCGCACGGCGCAGGAGATCGCCCTGATGCGGTTGCTGAAGGCTGCGCTGGATCCGAACGGCATCCTCAACCCCGGCAAGGTGATCTGACGGGGGCCGATTCTTTTGCGTGCGGCGCGCCCATCGCGCCTTCGTTAAGGAACGGGATTACTTTTGCGGCGCTATTGTGATTGAGCGATCACGGCATGCGGGCCGGTTCACGCCGCGTATCGCCTGCGTCGAGGAGTAAGAATGCGTTTTCTGGCCAAGTCCCTGCTGGCAGCCCCGATCATGCTGTCGATCGCGGGCAGCGTACCCGCGCAGGCGCCGACGATCACCCCGTCCACCCAGCCCCAGGCGAAGCCCGCTTCCCCCAACCCCGCCCCCGCCCCAGGGGGCGGTGCGTTGGCGACGGTGATGCCGCGGCTGAGCGAGGCGCAGGCCAAACAGGTGCGCCGGATGCTGGATGGCGCACCCGGGCACGGCCTGCCGGGCTATGGCGACACGCTGACCGGCAACGCGCCGGACGATCCCGCCCTGATCCAGGCGGCGATGGATTATGCCCACGCCGTGCACGGCGGCCGCTTGCGGGAGGGCGACTATCTGAAGGACTGGGGGCTGCGGCCCGCCGGGTTCGATCCGTGGCCGGGCTTTTCCGCAGCAGTGCGCGAGGATCGGCTGGCGACGTGGATCGCATCGCTTGCCCCGCCTTATGCCGGCTATGACGGGCTGCGCCGCGGCCTGGCCAATTACCGCAAGATCGTCGACGATGGCGGCTGGAAGACGATCCCGGACGGACCGGAGCTCGCTGCCGGGGCCAGCGGACCGCGCGTGGCGGCGTTGCGCCAGCGGCTTGCCGCCGAAGATACCGCGCTGTCCGCGAAGGGCGACAAGTATGACGCCGAAACCGTCGCGGCGGTGAAGCGCGCGCAGAAGCGGTTCGGGCTGGAGCCGGTGGGCCGCGTCGGGAAATCGACGCTGGCGGCGCTGAATGTCTCCGCGCGCGACCGGGTCGATTCGATCATCGCCAATCTGGAACGGTGGCGCTGGCTGCCCGCGGAGCTGCCGGCCGATCGCATCCAGGTGAACATCGCCGCTGCCGTGCTGACGCTGTTCAGGAACGATGCGCCGGCCACGTCGATGAAGGTCGTCACCGGCCGGCCGGGCGACAATACGCCGATGCTGAGTTCGCAGATCCACAGCATCGTCCTGAATCCGCCGTGGAACGTGCCGACGTCGATCGCGACGAAGGAACTGTTTCCCAAGGGTTCGGCCTATCTCTCGCGGGCCGGCTTCAAGGTTATCACCACCCCGGAGGGCGGCCGGCGATTGCAGCAGAAGCCCGGGCCGACCAATTCGCTGGGGCGGTTCAAGTTCGATTTCGACAACGCCTACAGCGTATATCTCCACGATACGCCGGGGCGGGGCGCGTTCGAACGGTACAGCCGACTGGCGAGCCACGGCTGCGTGCGGCTGGAACGGCCGGGCGATCTTGCCAGGCTGTTGCTGCAGGACGATCCGGCATGGAGCGGGGATGCGGTGGACGCCGCCGTCGCCGCCGGGGAAACCAAGCGGGCACGGCTGAGCAAGCCGATCGCAGTCTATCTACTCTACTGGACGGCGTTCGCCGGATCGAACGGACAGATGAACTTCCGTGCCGATCCCTATGACTGGGATGGTACGCTGGCCAGCAGGATTGCGAAGAGCAAGCCAACCGAGGTTGCAGCACGATGACCCTTCGTCGAATCACCGCCGTGGCCGCGCTGGCGGCAGCCCTGCTCGCCGGCTGTTCGCGCGAACCAGCCCCACCGCCGCCTGCCGAAGAGACGGTTCAGGAGCCGGAGGTGGCGGAGCCCGCGCCCGCACCGGCAGCGCCACCCCCCGCCAGCGAAGCGCCGCCCCCGCCGTCCCTGTCGATCGAGACGAACTTCGAGGAGCAGGCCGAGGAGCCGATCGACCCGAGCGACCAGACGCTGGAGGATGCCGACGCGACCGGCCTGACCACCCGCGCCACCCGCACCGACGAAGGGCAGGCGGAACCCGCGACCAACGCAGAGCGGGAGGGGGGCGGCCTGTAGCCGGCCGACCGGCTCCGAGGTACAAACGTCGGGCTGGTTTACGATCCGTTAACTCGTCGTGGCGGGAAGCGGCGGAATTCTGCGATTGGCACGGTAGTTGCTGATCTCCGGCCATGCTCAAGCGCGTCACCAGGCTCTTCGTCATCAAGACCCGGATCGACGCGTATCTCGTGATCTACGCGCTCGCGGTCGGCGGCGTGGAGCGCGGCAGGCACTATTTCGATCAGTTTCCCGGCATCGGCGGCTACCTGCTTTTCCTCGCCTGCACGGGCACGGTGTTCATGGCAGGCGCCAAGATCCTGGACGCCGTGCCCAGCCAGCGGCGAGCAGCGGCGACGCTGCCCGCCGATCGCCGGCGGCGTGACAATCCTCCGCGTGATCGGCGGCAGCACGACCGTCGCCATCACGACCGGCGGCACGGGGGGCGGCGGGCCGTGGAACTCGATCAGGCCGCGCGCGAACGCCCGGCATAGAGCAGCCTGCCGCGGCCCAGGCGGGCCAGGACCTGCCCGATATCGGCCTGGCTGACGGCGAAGCAGCCGTCGCTCCGCCCCAGCCGGCCCTGGCGGGCGACGATCTCCGGCCCGACATACCAGGCGGCGTGGATTACGATCGCTCGTGGATCGGCCTGATCGTCGGTCGGATCCATCCCGATCAGCCGCCGCGCCGGGCCGTGGATGCCCGAATAGGCCTCACCGATCAGATAGGCCCCCTCGGACGTCGCCTGCGATCCCTCCACGTTCGAGAAGCTCTGCAGCATGCCGGTATGATCCGGATCCGATCCACGGCCATGCGCCACCAGCAACGTGGTCGTGTCGCCCCGCAGCAGATCGACGAGATGGAAGCGCGGGACGGACGAAGGCAGCCCGAAATCGACGATGGCGATCACGTCGCGCGACCAGATCGCCGATTCGTGCCGGGCAAGCGCCGCCATCGCCTGCTCACGCAATATGGGATCGATGCCCGGTGCGGCGGCGGCGACGCCCTCGGCGGCTTCGGCGGCACGGGCCGGGCAGGCCAGCCCGGCTGCGGCGAGCAGGCCGGAGCGTAACAGCGCCCGGCGCGAGGGGAGCATCGCGTTCATCGGCGTATCCTAGCCTGCCTCGCGCGGGCAATGAAGCGCGCGCGGTGCCGTCTGCCGCCGCCGGGGGGTTGGCACCGCGCGGCAATCGCCCACATAGGGACGGTTCACGGATCGGGAGGCATGGGTGGCGACGCTGGGATTGAGCGCGACGGAGCGGCAGGCGATCGACGCCTTCAAGCGTGATGTGATCGAACCGTCGATGACGGCGCTGGTGCTGATCGATTTCTGGGCGGAATGGTGCGGCCCGTGCAAGGCGCTGACGCCCACGCTGGAAAAGGTCGCGGCCAAGTTCGCCGATCGGGGCGTCAAGCTCGTCAAGATCAACGTCGACGAGAACAAGATGGTCGCCGCGCAATTCCGGGTGCAGTCGATCCCGACCGTCTATGCATTGTTCCAGGGGCAGCTCGTCGCCGATCTCACCCCGGCGCGAACCGAGAGCCAGCTGACCCAGACGATCGAGCAGATCCTGCGCCAGTTGCCGATCGCCGCCGATGGTGCGGAGCCCGCCGAGGATCTCGAGCCGCTGATCGACATGGGCGAAGGCGTGCTGGAAGAAGGCGACGCGGAGCGGGCGATCTCGATTTTCTCGCAGATCGTCGAAATCGCACCGGAGGAGCCGCGGGCCGTTGCCGGGCTGGCACGGGCGCTGATCCTGGCGGGTCAGCCCGAGGAAGCGGAGGCGGCGCTGGCCAGCCTGCCGGCGGACAAGGCCAAGGATCCCGCCGTGGCGCGCGCCCGCGCCGCGATTGCGCTCTCGCGGGAGGCGCAGCCGGTCGACGATCTGGCCGGGGTGCGGGCGGAGGTTGCCGCCGATCCGGATAACCACGATGCGCGCTACCGGCTGGCGGGCGGGCTGATGGCGGCGGGCGACCGCGACGGCGCGGCGGCCGTGCTGCTGGAGAGCATCGCGCGCGATCGCACCTGGAACGAGGGCGCGGCGCGCGCGCGACTGCTCACCCTGTTCGAGGCGGTGGGGCTGGAGGATCCGTGGGTCAGCGCGCAGCGCCGCCGGCTTTCGGCTATCCTGTTCACCTGATGGCCGCCACCGGATCGCGCGCCGGATCGCGGCTGTCGATCTTTCCGCTCGCCGGCGCGCTGCTGTTTCCGCGCGCGCACCTGCCGCTCCACATCTTCGAGCCGCGCTACCGCGCGCTCGTCACCGATGCCCTGGCGCGCGATCGGCGGATCGCGATGATTCAGCCGCGCGACACGATCGGTGTCGCCGGGCCGCCACCTCTGTTCGACGTCGGCTGCGTCGGGCGGATCGCGCAGGTCGAGGCGCTGGACGACGGGCGGTTCAACGTCGTGCTGGAGGGGCTGACCCGGTTCCGGCTTCTCTCCGAAATCGATGCGACCACGCCGTTCCGGCAGATCGAGGCGAGTTTCGACGGGTTCGACGATGCCGAGGAACAGCCCCCGCTCGCCTTCGCGCTGCGCGCCGATCTGGAGCGGGAGTCGCGGCGCTTTGCCGAGGCCAAGGGCTATGAGGTCGATTGGGAGGCGGTCACGCGGCTCGACGACGAATCGCTCGTCAACGGGATCGCCCAGATCGCGCCGTTCGATGTCGCCTCGAAGCAGGCCTTGCTCGAATCGTTGACGGTGCCCGACCGGGCCGATCTGCTCGTCCAGTTCCTGCAGTTCTTCCGCCTGCAGGATGACGGCGATGGCGGCGGGACGCTGCAGTGAGGCCCACGGTCGATCCGGACCTGCTGGCGATCCTGGTCTGCCCGGTGACGCGCACCCCGCTCGTCCACGATGTGGCGGCGGGGGAGCTGGTGTCGGCCGCGGCCGGGCTGGCCTATCCGATTCGGCACGGCGTGCCGGTGCTGCTGGTGGAGGAAGCGCGGCAGATCGGGAATTTGGGCGCGGCGCCCTGATTCAGGCGCCCTTGGCCGCCTGCACCGTCCGTGCTGCCGCCTCCGCGCCGTTATCCTCGGCCTTGCCCATCCGGAACAGGGCGCGGTCCTCGTGCGTGAACCCGCGCACCCAGATCACCCCGCCATAAGCGGCAAGGATCAGGATCACGCCGAACGCGAGCTGGAACCATTCGGGCATCAGCACGACGATCGCGCCCGCCGCGCTCGCCGCCGCCGCCGCCCACACGATCGGCCAGCGCCAGCCCGAGACCCGCGCACCGAGGCGCTTCGCCAGCAGGCGGGACTTCAGCACCGAAGCGAACCCCAGCGCCACCATCAGCCCGACGGCCACCCCGGCCGCCGAGACCGGATCGGCCCGGGCGTCGGCGGGCAGGCGCGCGGGCAGCCCCCAGCTCCGCAGCAGGGGCAGCGTCTCGCGCAGTGCGTAGATCAGGGTAATCGACACGACCACCTGAACGGCGATCATCATCAGCGAGATGGCCAGGTTGCGCCACCGCGCGACGTAGATCAAAGCCGCCTCGCTCACCGCCGCCGTGGCCGCGATCGCCTCGGCTGCGAGCAGGAAGCCGAGCGCCGCGGTGCCGCCCACGAAGGTCGGGCCGACCAGCCCCATCACCGCCTCGCCCGGTATCCCCAGCGCCAGCGCGATGCCGACCTGCGCGGCGATGATCCAGAAACCGACCTGACGGACCTGTTTGGCCACAGCGACCCGGTTTCCCTCCTCCAGATTGCGGGTGATGACCGGGCCGAGGATCGGATCGAAGCTGGTCTTCAGCTTCTGCGGCAGCGACGCGACCTGCTGCGCGACATAATAGATGCCGACGATATCCGGCAGGAAGAAGCGGCCGAGAATGTAGATGTCCAGCCGCCGCGAACCCCACTCGATCGCGTCGGCCCCGGCCAGCGGCACGTTGCGCGCGGCGATCTTGGCCAGCCGCACGGGCTCCGGCCGCCAGCCCGACGGCCAGCCGTAACTGCGCAGCAGCGGCCACAGCGAAGCCACGAATGCACCGATCGTGGAGAGCACGTAGGCCAGGATCAGCCCGTCGCGCAGCGAATACCAGGAGAGCGCGAAGGCGGCGATGCTGATCGTCCACGGCTCGACGATGGCCCGCGCCTTCACCGTCGCCGCGACATCGCCACGATAAGCGAGCGCGGCGAGAGCGATGTCGCTCAGCGCCCAGCCGAAGATGGTCAACGGCAGCAGCCAGTCGAGCCCGTGGATCGCGCTGTTCGGAAACATCATCCGGGGCAAGGCGATCAGCACCGCCGCCGCGACAGCCGAGCCGACCAGCCCGAGCAGCATCGCATCCCAGACGACATGGACGTGCGGCCGTTCGCTGCGCGACAGCTGCTGCGCCAGACCACGCTTGAGGCCGAGCGTGGCGAGCTGGGCGGCAAACTCCACGGTGATCGTCGCGATGGCGAAGCGGCCGAGCGCGTCCGCGCCGTAGATCCGCCCGGCGACGAACAGGAACGGCAACCGGGCCGCCAGCCGGATCACGAACCCGAAGAAGTTGGTGCGCCCGCCCGCGGCGAGCGCCTTGATGTCGCCACCCGGTTCGGTGGCGGCGAGCCCTTGGGTCAATGCGCCGCGCCCCAGCTGCGCCCGACGCCGATCTCGACGCCGAGGGGCACGCTGAGCCTGATCGCCGGCTCGGCGGCGCCGGCCATCACGCGGCGGATGACGTCGCTGGCGGCGGGCGCGTCGGCCTCGGCCAGTTCGAATACCAGTTCGTCATGGACCTGGAGGAGCATCCGCACGCCGGGCAACCCCGCCTCGGCCAGAGCCGGGCCCATGCGGACCATGGCCCGCTTGATGATGTCGGCGCTGGTGCCCTGGATCGGCGCGTTGATCGCCTGCCGCTCGGCGCCTTGGCGTTCGCCCTGCAACTTGCTGCGGATCGCGGGCAGGTGGGTCTTGCGGCCGAACAGGGTGGTGACGAAGCCCTGTTCACGCGCCTGCGTCAGCGTATCGGCGATGTAGCGGTTGATGCCGGGGAAGCGATCGAAATAGCGGTCGATCATCGCCTGCGCCTCCTGCCGGTCGACGCCCAGCCGCCCCGCCAGCCCCCACGAAGAGATGCCGTAGAGAATGGCGAAGTTGATCGTCTTGGCCTTGGATCGGGTGTCGCGATCGACGGTGCCGAACAGCTCCTGCGCGGTGAGCGAGTGGATATCGTCGCCGTTGGCGAACGCCTCGCGCAAGGGGGGCACATCGGCCATGTGCGCCGCCAGCCGCAACTCGATCTGCGAATAATCCGCCGAGAGCAGGACGCGGCCTTCCTCCGCCACGAACGCCTCGCGGATGCGCCGGCCGACTTCGGTGCGGATCGGGATGTTCTGGAGGTTCGGATCGGTCGACGAGAGCCGCCCGGTCTGGGCGATGGCCAGGCTGAAGGTGGTGTGGACGCGGCCGGTGTCGGGGTTGATCTCCTCCTGCAACGCATCGGTGTAGGTGGATTTCAGCTTGGTCAGCTGGCGCCATTCGAGCACGGTGGAAGCGATCACCGCCCCGTCGGCGGCAAGCCGCTCCAGTTCGGTCAGGTCGGTCGAGTAGACGCCGGACTTGCCCTTGCGGCCGCCGGGCAGGCCCAGCCTGTCGAACAACACCTCGCCCAGCTGCTTGGGGCTGCCGATGGTGAACGGGCCGCCGGAAAGCGCGAACACCTCGCCCTCCAGCCGGGCGATCTCCTGCGCGAAGCCCGCGGAGAGCCGCGCCAGCTCCTCCCGATCGACCTTGATGCCGGCGCGCTCCATCTCGGCGACTGCGGTTACCAGCGGGCGATCGACGAGTTCGTAGACGCGCGTCGCCGCCTCCCGCGCAAGGCGGGGCTTGAGCTTGCGCCATAGCCGCAGCGCGATGTCCGCCTCCTCCGCGGCATATTCGGTCGCCTTGTCGATGCTGACCTTGTCGAACGGGATCTGCGCCTTGCCGGTGCCGCATACCGCCTTCAGCGCGATCGCGGCGTGGCCGAGGTGGCGACCGGCGAGGTCGTCCAGGTTGTGCTGGTGCTTGCCCGCATCCAGATCGTAGCTGAGCAGCATCGTGCAATCGTACGGCGCGACATCGATGCCGTTGCGGCGGAGCAGGATAAGATCGTGCTTCACGTTGTGGCCGATCTTCAGCGTCGCCGGATCCTCGAGCAGCGGCCGGAGCTTCGCCAGGACGGTTTCGCCGGGAATCTGCTGCGGCGCCTCGGCGAGCAGCCCATCGCCGCGATGGTCGATCGGGATATAGCAGGCGCGGCCCGGCGCGACGGCCAGGCTGATCCCGACCAGGCTGGCGCGGATGCAATCGGGGGCGCTGCCTTCTGTATTGATCGCGAACGCCCGCGCCGCCTGCGCCTCGCCGATCCAGCGATCGAGCGCGGCCTCGTCGACGACGGTTTCATAGTCCTTGTGGACGAACGGCACCTGGTCTTCGGCAACCGCCGCGACGGGGGCCGCCGCCGCATCGCCGGCGCCGACCTTCATCATCAGCGAGCGGAAACCCTGCGCGTCGAGGAAGGCACGCAGCGGCTCGGGCGGGATGCCCTTCAGTTGCAGGCCTTCGATCGGCTCCGGCAGCGGCCGATCGCAGGCCAGCCGGACCAGTTCGCGCGACAGCCGGGCATTGTCGGCATGGTCGATCAGCGACTGGCGGAGCTTCGGCTTCTTGATCTCGTCGGCATGGGCCAGCACGGATTCGACGTCGCCATATTGCTGGATCAGCTGGGCTGCCGTCTTGGGGCCGATGCCGGGGACGCCGGGCACGTTGTCCACGCTGTCGCCCATCAGCGCCAGCACGTCGCCCAGCTGTTCGGGCGGCACGCCGAACTTCTCGATCACATAGTCGCGGCCGATGCGGCGGTTGTTCATCGTATCGAGAAGATCGAGGCCGGGTTCGATCAGCTGCATCAGATCCTTGTCCGACGAGACGATCGTCACCTTCCACCCGGCGGCGAGCGCGGCCTTGGCATAACAGGCGATGATATCGTCCGCCTCCAGCCCGACCTCCTCGATGCAGGGGACCGAGAAGGCGCGAGTCGCCTCCCGGATCATCGGGAACTGGGGGACGAGATCCTCGGGCGGGGGCGGACGGTGCGCCTTGTACTTGTCGTACATGTCGTTGCGGAAAGTCTGCGACGATGCATCGAAGATCACGGCCAGGTGGGTCGGCCCGCCATCCGCCTTCAGGTCGTCCAGCAGCCGCCACAGCATCGTGGTGAAGCCATACACCGCGCCCGCCGGCTGCCCGTGCTTGTTCGTGAGCGGCGGCAGCCGGTGATAGGCGCGGAAGATGTAGCCCGAGCCATCGACGAGGTAGAGGTGGTTGGAAGCCATAGCGCCCGCAGATAGCAGCGCCGCGCCGCGCCTGCACCAATGTAAACCGCCCCGCCGCCAACGGCTCTGGTCGTGATGCCGCGCAGCCACTATCTACGCGCCCCATGGCCAGCATCTCCGCCCCCGCCGCCGCGCCGCGGGCGGCGCCGAACCGCGCGCTGATCACCGCGTCGGTGATCCTGGCGACGGTGCTGCAGGTGCTCGACACGACGATCGCCAACGTGGCGCTGCCGCATATGCAGGCGGCACTCGGCGCCAACCGCGAGACGATCACCTGGGTGTTGACGAGCTACATCGTCGCCGCGGCGATCGCGACGCCGATCACCGGCTGGCTTTCCGATCGGGTCGGCCAGAAGCAGTTGTTCCTGATCGCCATCGCCGGGTTCGTCGGCGCATCGATGCTGTGCGGCGCGGCGACCAGCCTGCCGATGATGGTGCTGATGCGCACCGTGCAGGGCATATTCGGCGCGTTCCTGGTGCCGATCGGCCAGACCGTGCTGCTGGATGCCTACCCGCGCGAGAAGCACGGCCAGGCGATGTCGCTGTGGGGGGCGGCGGTGATGGCGTCGCCGGTGCTCGGGCCGGTGCTGGGCGGCTGGCTGACCGACAACTGGAACTGGCGCTGGGTGTTCTACGTCAATCTGCCGGTGGGCATCCTGGCGTTCGCCGGATCGTGGATCGCGCTGCGCGACGTGCCGACGACGCGGCGCAGGTTCGATGTGTTCGGCTTTGCGCTGCTCGGCCTCGTGCTTGCCGCGTTGCAGCTGATGCTGGATCGCGGGCCGCAGCTCGACTGGTTCGACGCCGCGGAGACCTGGGTCGAACTGGGCGTGGCGATCGGCGCGGCGTGGATGCTGGCGGTGCATCTGGCGAGCAGCCGCAACCGCATCTTCGATCCCGCGATGTTCGCCGATCGCAACTATGCCGCGGCCTGCTCCTTCGCGTTCATCGCCGGCCTGGTGATGACGGCCGGGGCGGCCTTGCTGCCGCCGATGCTGCAGCAATTGTTCGGTTATCCGACGATCGAGGCGGGCGTGCTGATGGCGCCGCGCGGGGCGGGCACGGTGGTGGCGTTCATCATCACCGGCAAGCTTTCGGGCAAGGTCGATCCGCGGCTGATCATCCTTGCCGGGTTCGTGCTGATCGCCACGTCGCTGTTCCAGATGACCGGCTTTTCGCTGGCGATGGGGCAGCGGCTGATCGTGATCAGCGGCTTCCTGCAGGGCGCGGGCATGGGCTTTGCGATGGGGCCGCTGCTGACGCTCGGCTTCGCTACCCTCGCGCCGCACTATCGCACCGATGCCAGCAGCCTGTTCAGCCTGGTGCGCGGCCTTGGCGGATCGATCGGGGTGGCGATCGTGACGGCGGTGCTGGCGCACAATCTGCAGGTGAGCCACGCCGATCTCGCTGCGCACATCACCACGCAGGCGGTGCCCGTGGGCGGCGTCGCGGCGGCGGCGGGCGGCATGACGGGGATGGCCGCGGCGATGCTGGACGGGGAGATCAACCGGCAGGCGCTGATGATCGCCTATCTGGACGATTACCACCTGATGATGCTGCTGACCCTCGCCGCGATCCCGCTGCTGCTGTTCGTCCGCCGCCCGCCGAAGGCCGCACCCGGGCCGGGCCATGCGGTGATGGAGTGATCGCCTAGGGTGCCAGGATGGTGTCGTCCGCTTGCGGCAGCGTGTCCGGATAGTCGAGCGTGTAGTGCAGCCCGCGGCTTTCCTTGCGGTGGAGCGCGGAGCGGACGATCAGGTCCGCCACCTCGACCAGGTTGCGCAGTTCTATAAGGTCGGGCGTGACGCGGAAGTTGCCGTAATATTCCTCGACCTCCTGGCGAAGCAGGGCGACGCGGTGCTGCGCGCGTTCCAGCCGCTTGGTGGTGCGGACGATGCCGACGAAATCCCACATGAAACGTCGGATCTCGCGCCAATTGTGCTGGACGACGACTTCCTCGTC
This sequence comes from Sphingomonas bacterium, assembly GCF_028292925.1. Lineage (GTDB taxonomy): Bacteria > Pseudomonadota > Alphaproteobacteria > Sphingomonadales > Sphingomonadaceae > JAQGLK01. The sequence continues at coordinate 13,734 of NZ_JAQGLK010000086.1, read as the reverse complement.
CGAATGCGAAACGCGGCTTTCGTCCCACGGCCGGATCGGCGGCGGCGCGGGCATTTCATCCCAATGCCGCGTGATATGCCCGGCGGCCGCCTCGCCGAACACGAAGCATTCCAGCAGCGAGTTCGATGCCAGCCGGTTCGCGCCGTGCAGGCCGGACTGGGTGACCTCGCCCGCAGCATAGAGGCCGGGCACGTCGGTACGGCCCTTCAGGTCCACGACGACGCCGCCGCACGTATAATGCTGCGCCGGCACGACCGGGATGGGATCGCGCGTGATGTCGATGCCAAGGCCGAGCAGCTTGGTGTGGATGTTCGGGAAATGCTCGCGCACGAACTCCGGGGGCTGGTGGCTGATGTCGAGGTGGACGTAGTCGAGCCCGAGGCGCTTGATTTCGTGATCGATCGCGCGGGCGACGATGTCGCGCGGGGCGAGTTCGGCACGGGAATCGAAATCGGGCATGAAGCGGTGGCCCCCCCCCGGCACCCCCGGCGGCAGCTTCAAATGCCCGCCCTCACCACGAACCGCCTCGGTGATCAGGAAGTTCTTGACCTCCAGATTGTACAGGCAGGTCGGGTGGAACTGCATGAATTCCATGTTCGACACGCGACACCCGGCGCGCCACGCCATCGCGATGCCATCCCCTGTCGCGCCGCGCGGGGCGGTGGAATAGAGGTAGGTGCGCCCGGCCCCGCCGGTGGCCAGGATCGTGGCGCGGGCGGTGATCAGCTCAACGCGGGCGGTGGCGCGGTTGACTGCATAAACTCCCCAGACATGCCCGTCGCCCGAATAGCGGACGCCGTTGCGGCCGGTGACCAGATCGATCGCGGCCATATCGGGAATGAGCGTGATGTTCGGGTTGGCCGCCGCCGCTTTCTCCAGCGCCTGCTGCACCGCCCAGCCGGTTGCATCGTCGACATGGACGATGCGGCGATGGCTGTGGCCGCCCTCGCGCGTCAGGTGCCAGCGATCGGAGCTGCCGGGATTGAACGGGACGCCGAGCGCGGCCAGCCGCTCGATCGCGGCGGGCGCGTTCTCGACCACGAACTCGACGGTGCGGCGATCGTTCAGGCCGGCGCCGGCGACCATCGTATCTTCGATATGGCTTTCGAATGTGTCGCCGTCTTCAAGCACCGCGGCGATGCCGCCCTGCGCCCAGGCGGTGGACCCTTCGGAAAGCCCGCCCTTCGCAAGCACGGCAACCTTGAACCGTTCCGCCAGATTGAGCGCGGCGGTAAGTCCGGCGGCGCCCGAGCCGATGACCAGTACGTCGAAGCTACGCGATTCGCCCGTCACCCCTGGTCCACTCCGCGATTATCTGTCCACCGGGGCTACGGGGTGCGCGCGGCGAGGGCAACCCGACTTGCGGGCCGATGCCGCCGGGGATCAGGCGGCGGCGCGGGTGAGATTGAGGAACACGTCCTCGAGGTCCGCTTCCCGCGTCGAGACGTCGACGATGCCCAGCCCGGCGCTCTGCAGCGCAGCGAGCACCTCGCCGGCATTCACCTTGTCCTTGCTGTAGGTGATGACGAGGGTGCGCGCGCCCTTCAGCTCGATCTTCTCGAAACAGGGGGCGGCGGGCGGCACGGTCAGGTCGCGGTCGATCGTCACCTCGACCGCCTTTTCCTGGGCCATGCCGACCAACGTGCGCGTCGGCTCGTTGGCGATCACCTGGCCGTGGTTGATGATCGCGATGCGATCGCACAGCTCCTCGGCCTCTTCCAGATAGTGCGTCGTGAGCACGACGGTGACGCCGTTGTCGTTCAGTTCCCGAACGTAGCGCCACAGCTGCTGGCGCAGTTCGACGTCGACGCCCGCGGTCGGCTCGTCCAGGATCAGCACGGGGGGCGAATGGACCATCGCCTTGGCCACCATCAGCCGCCGCTTCATGCCGCCGGAAAGCGTGCGCGCATAGGCATCGCGCTTGTCGGCGAGGTGGACGGCGCGGAGCAGCGCGTCGGACTGCCGCTTGCCCCTGGCGATGCCGTACAGCCCGGCGGTGATCTCCAGCGTCTCGAACGGCGTGAAATAAGGATCGAACAGGATTTCCTGGGGCACGATGCCGATGGACGCCTTGGCGTTGCGGGTATCGCGATCGATGTCGAAGCCCCAGATCGAGGCGGTGCCCGACGTCTTGTTGACCAGCCCCGCCAGGATGTTGATCAAGGTCGACTTGCCCGCGCCGTTGGGGCCGAGCAGGCCGAAGATCTGGCCGCGCGGCACATCGAAGCTGATCCCGCCCAACGCCTGCTTGCCGCCGGCATAGACCTTGGTGAGATTGCTGATCGAGATCGCGGCCTGGGTCATCGCCGATGGCCATAGCGGCTGGCGGGCGCGCCGCAACCCTCTGCGTTCCATCCGGCGCCGCGGATCTTCTTGAAACCGCACGAATGCTTGGGCTATCGCCACACCCCATGCAGCCAGCGCCCGAATCCTTCCGCACCAACACCCCTCGCGTCGTCTGCGACGGCTCCAGCGACGTTCCCGGCGGTGGGGCACTCGGCCACCCGCGGATCTTTCTGGAGATCGACGAAAAGGGTTTCACCGATTGCGGCTATTGCGATCGACGCTTCGTCCTGATCGGCGGACCCGCGGACGGGGATGCAAACGCCCGCTGAGCTTTCTATATCGCGGGCTATGAGCAGTTTTTCCGATCCCCGCCGCTTCCTCTACCGCAACGATGCGCTCGATCCCGATGCGGCGCTGCGGCTGACTGCGGACGCGCTGCGCGGCTGTGACGATGGCGAACTCTACCTCCAGTACATGGCGGCAGAGAGCTTCGGCTTCGACGATGGCCGGTTGAAGACGGCGGACTTCAACACCCATGCCGGCTTCGGCCTGCGCGGCGTTTCCGGCGAGACGACTGCGTTCGCGCACGCCAACGACATCAGCGAGGCGGCGATCCGCCGCGCCGCCGAGACGATGAGCCTGCTCGATCCCGCAAAGGGCGCCGTCGCCGCCCCGCCGCGGCGGACCAATGCAAGCCTGTACACCGATCAGGATCCGCTCGCGCTGGTGCCGTTCGCCCGCAAGGTGGCGCTTTGCCAGGAGATCGATGCCGCGGCCCGCGCCCGCGATCCGCGCGTCGCGCAGGTCTCGGTCAGCCTGCTCGGTTCGTGGAGCGTGATCGAGATCGTGCGGCCCGACGGGTTCGTCGCGTTCGACGTGCGCCCGCTGGTCCGGCTCAACGTGTCGATCGTGGTGGAGCAGAACGGCCGGCGCGAAAGCGGCTATCACGGCATGGGCGGACGCTACCTCTACGATGATCTGTTCGAGCCGGCGCGCTGGAACCATGTGGTGGACGAGGCGCTGCGCACCGCGCTCGTCAACCTCGAATCCGTTGCCGCCCCGGCGGGGGAAATGACCGTCGTGCTCGGGCCGGGCTGGCCGGGAGTGCTGCTGCACGAGGCGATCGGCCACGGGCTGGAGGGCGATTTCAACCGCAAGGGCACCTCCGCCTTCTCCGGCCGCATCGGTGAGCGGGTGGCGGCGCCCGGCGTCACCGTGGTCGACGACGGGGCGATCGGCGGCCGGCGCGGATCGCTGACCATCGACGACGAGGGCACCCCGACGCAGAGCAACGTCCTGATCGAGGATGGTATTCTCAAGGGCTATCTGCAGGATCGGCTGAACGCGCGGCTGATGGGTGTGCCGGCCACCGGCAATGGCCGGCGGGAGAGCTTCGCCCACGCGCCGATGCCGCGGATGACGAACACGTTCATGCATGCGGGCAACGACGATCCCGGCGAGATCCTGTCGCGCGCGAAAAACGGCATCTACGCGCGCAACTTCGGCGGCGGGCAGGTCGACATCACGTCGGGCAAGTTCGTCTTTTCCTGCACCGAGGCCTACCGGATCGAGAACGGCCGCATCGGCGCGCCGATCAAGGGCGCGACGTTGATCGGGGACGGCCCCTCCGCGCTTACCAAGGTGCGCGCGATCGGCAACGATCTGGCGCTGGACGAGGGCGTCGGCATCTGTGGCAAGGGCGGGCAATCCGTGCCGTGCGGCGTCGGTCAGCCGACCCTGCTGCTCGAAGGGCTGACGGTGGGCGGCACGGGCGGCTGATGCAGCCCAGGGCATCTGCCCGGGTAGCGGCTGCCTAAAACCTAGGCAGCGCCGCGCCGCTGCCCAAAGCCTGTGCGCTGCGGCCGGGCTTGTTCCGCCCCTAGTCGCCCGGAATACGACGAAACGCCGCTGATCCCGGCTGGCATGGTTCTTGCGAAAGCTGAACCAGCCAGAATCAGGGAGGCGGAATGAAACTCGTCATAGCCATAATCAAGCCCTTCAAGCTGGACGAGGTGCGGGAAGCGCTTTCGAGCCTCGGCGTGCAGGGCATGACGGTGACCGAGGTCAAGGGTTTCGGCCGCCAGAAAGGCCAGACCGAGATCTATCGCGGGGCCGAATACAGCACGAACATGGTGCCCAAGATCAAGATCGAGGTGGTCAGCACCGACGATCTGGCGGGCCGCGTGGTCGAAGCGATCCAGCAGTCGGCAAACACCGGCGCGATCGGCGACGGCAAGATCTTCGTGCTCGACGTCGCGCAGGCGGTGCGGATCCGCACCGGCGAGACCGACGAAACCGCGCTCTAAGAACAAGGGGGAAACATGAAGCTGAAGAGCAAGATAGCGCCGCTAGGTGGACTGGGCCTCGCCCTGTTCGCCGCGCTGCCCGCCTGGGCCCAGGATGCCGCCCTGCAGGCACCCGCCGCCGCCCCGACCGCCGCGACGGTGGACAAGGGCGATACGGCGTGGATGATGACCTCCACCATCCTCGTCCTGATGATGATCCTGCCTGGCCTGGCGCTGTTCTACGGCGGCCTCACCCGCACCAAGAACATGCTGTCGACGATGACGCAGATCGGCGCCGTCGCGGCGTTCGCGATGCTCATCTGGGTCATGTACGGCTACACGATGGCGTTCGGGCCGGATGCGTCGGACGGGCTCAAGCCGTTCATCTCCAGCTTCGACAAAGCTTTCCTCAGCGGCGTGACATCGTCGTCGCAGGCGGCGACGTTCACCAAGGGCGTCGAAATCCCCGAATACGTCTTCATCTCGTTCCAGATGACCTTTGCGGCGATCACCGTCGCGCTGGTGCTGGGTTCGGTGGTCGAGCGGATCAAGTTCTCGGCCGTCATGGTCTTCGCACTCGTCTGGCTGACGATCGTCTACTTCCCGGTCGCGCACATGGTGTGGGCGGCGGGCGGCCTGTTCTTCGACATGGGCGCGCTGGATTTCGCGGGTGGCACGGTGGTGCACATCAACGCCGGCGTCTCGGCGCTGGTGCTGGCGATCCTGCTCGGCAAGCGCATCGGCTTCCCGCATGAACGCATGGCGCCGCACTCGCTGGTGATGACCGGCATCGGCACCGGCCTGCTGTGGGTGGGCTGGTTCGGCTTCAACGCCGGCTCCGCGCTCGAGGCGAACGGTTCGGCGGCGCTGGCGATGATCAACACCTTCGTCGCCACGGCGGCGGCAGGCCTGGTCTGGATGCTGGCGGAGCGGGCATCGGGCCACAAGGGTTCGGCACTGGGCTTCTGCTCGGGCATCATCGCCGGTCTCGTCGCCGTCACTCCGGCGGCCGGCAATTCCGGCCCGTTCGGCGCGATAATCCTCGGCGGGGTGGCCAGCGCGGTCTGCTACTTCGCGGTGACGATCATCAAGCCAAAGCTCGGCTACGACGACTCGCTGGATGCGTTCGGTATCCACGGTGTCGGCGGCATCATCGGCGCGCTTGACACCGCCATCGTCTACGCCCCCGGTTTCGGCGGTCCCGGCGACGGTTCCAAGTCGATCGGCACGCAGCTTGGCATCCAGTCCGCCGCCGTCGGCACGACGATCGTCTGGGCCGCCATCGGCACGGCGATCGCCTTCTTCATCGCCAAGGCGGTGACGGGTGGCCGGGTATCGCCGGAAGTCGAGGCCGAGGGTCTCGATCTCGGCGAGCATGGCGAGCGCGCCTACAATTATTGATCAGATCGGGGCGGGCCGCGGAAGGCCCGCCCCCACAGAGGTTCCTCCTGCGAACGAACTGGGCCGGCGAGGCAACTCGCCGGCCCCCTTTTTTGCCGGACCCGATTCAGAGCATTCCGCGCAGCGGCGACAGATCGTAGCCAGCCGCCTCCGCCTTGGCGGCGAGCATGTCCGGCGCATCGCCCATCCGCGACCGGGCGAGCGCCCATATGAAGGTGGACCGCGTGCCGGACCGGCAGAAGGCGAGCACGGGGCCGTCCGCCGCCTCCAGTGCCTCGCGCATCGCGGTCACCTGATCCTCGGAGAAGCCGGCATGGGTGATCGGGATCGCACGGTAACCCAGGCCCGCCGCTGCCGCTGCCGCTGCGATCTCGGCCGCCATCGGCTGGCCCGGCTGCTCGCCATCGGGGCGGTTGTTGATCACGAAGGCGAATCCGCCCGCCGCAGCGGCGGCAACGTCGTCGGGCGTGATCTGCCCCGCGACGGAGATGGTTTCGTCGAGCTTCCTGAACATAACAATTTCCCTGGGCAGGCGTGGATCGGGCAACGGTCTATCGGTGGTGGACGCGGACAGGCAAGCGGGGCGCCGTGCGCGTCTCAGGCTCCGCCGTCGCGAAGTACCGCCAGAAACGCCTCCCCATAAGCATCGAGCTTGCGCTGGCCGACGCCTGAAACCTGGCCCAGTCCACCGATCGTGCGCGGGCGCAGCGCCGACATCTCGCGCAGCGTGGCATCGTGGAAGATGACGTAGGGGGGCACGCCCTGCGCCCTGGCGATTTCGCGGCGGCAGGCGCGAAGCGCCTCGAACACGGGATCGTGCGGATGTTCGTCCGCGTCGCTGCCGCCGCGGCGCCGCCGTTCGCGCTTGGGTGGGGAGGCCAGCGCCACCTCCGCCTCGCCCTTCAGGATCGCGCGCGCCGCCGGACCGAAGGAGAGGCCGCCATATTCGTCGGCACGCAGCGCATCGCGGGCGAGCAGCGCGCGCGCCACCGGCTTGACGAGCTTCATCTCCTCCTCGTCGGCGATGCCGAACACGGACAGCTTGTCGTGCCGGAACGAGGTTACCTTGTCGCTGATACGCCCGGCGAGCACGTCCGCCAGATGGCCGATGCCGAACCGCATCTCGGTGCGGAATGCCGCGGACAGCAGCTTGCGGGCGATCTCGGTGGCGTTGATCGCGGCTGGCGGATGGAGGCAATTGTCGCAGTTACCGCACGCCTCCGGCGGGTTCTCGCCGAAGTGGCGCAGCAGGATGGCGCGGCGGCACGTCGTCGCCTCGACCAGCCCGGCAAGCGCGTTCAGCCGCTGCCTCTCGGCCGGGCGGCGTGCCTCCTCGACCTCGCTCTCGATACGGCGCCGGGCGCGGCTGAAATCCTCCGCCCCCCAGAACAGGTGGGCGGCGGCGGGATCGCCATCGCGCCCGGCGCGGCCGGTTTCCTGATAATAGCCCTCGATCGACTTGGGCAGGCCGGCATGCGCGACGAAGCGGACATCCGGCTTGTCGATCCCCATCCCGAAGGCGACGGTGGCGGCGATCACCATGTCCTCGCTTTCCACGAAGGCACGCTGATTGGCGGCGCGGATGTGCGCGTCCAGGCCGGCATGGTAGGCGCGCGCCGGGCGGCCGGCGGCGGCGATCGCGGCGGCGATCCGTTCGGTGCCGTCGCGGGTGGGCGCATAGACGATGCCGGGGCCGGGATTTTCACGGATCAGCGTGGCGATCTGTCCGGGCAGCCCGTCACGCGGGGAAATGCCGTAGCGGATGTTCGGCCGGTCGAACCCGGCCAGGATCAGCCCGTCCTCGGGAATGCCGAGCTGGGTGAGAATGTCGGCGCGGGTGTGGCGATCCGCCGTCGCGGTCAGCGCGAGCCGCGGCACATCCGGGTGCGCGTCGAGCAGCGGCCTGAGCAGCCGGTAATCGGGGCGGAAATCGTGCCCCCATTCGGAAACGCAATGCGCCTCGTCGATCGCGATCAGGCTGAGCGGGGTGGCTGACAGGAGCCGGCGGAACCCCTCGCCCGAGGCGCGTTCCGGCGCGACGTACAGCAGATCGAGCTCGCCGCCACGGAAACGCGCGATCGTCTCGTCGCGATCGTCGTTGGCCGATGTCAAAGCGGCGGCGCGGATGCCGGCCGCGGTGGCGCTGCGCACCTGATCGTGCATCAGGGCGATCAGCGGCGAGACGACAAGGCCGGTGCCGCCCCGGGCCAGCGCCGGCACCTGGTAGCAGAGCGACTTGCCCGCCCCCGTCGGCATGACCGCCAGGGTGCGCTGCCCGGCCATCACGCGCGCGATCACCTCGGCCTGGCGGCCGCGAAACGCCGGATAGCCGAAGGTGGAATGGAGGATTTCCAGGGGATCTGTCATGGTCCGTGGCGCAGATAGGCGTTCCGGCGCCCGGACGGTAGCTGTCCCGTCCGCCTCGCGTGCCATTGTCGATCGCCGCCGGCGCGGCTATCGGTGCGGCCGGCCTTGCGACGGCCGAGAGGGAGTGTCCTTGTGCTGGTTCTGCTACAGATCCTCGATCTGCTGCTGCGGCTGCTGACCTACGTCATCATCGCCCAGGCGATCCTGTCGTGGCTGGTGGCGTTCAACGTGATCAACACCACAAACGAGTTCGTCCGCTCGATCCTGGTCGCGCTCGATCGCATGACCGAGCCGCTGTATCGGCCGATCCGCCGGATCCTGCCCGATTTCGGCGCGCTGGATCTGTCGCCGATGGTCGTGCTGCTGATCGTGATCATCCTGCGCGACATCGTCCTGCCTGCGCTGTCCGCAACGCGCTGACCTGAACGGGGAAATCATGACTGCAGACATCATCGACGGAAAGAAGTTTGCCGAGGAACTGCGCGGCCGCATCGCCGATACCGTGCCCGCTTTCCGCGACAGCACCGGCCGCGTGCCCGGCCTTGCGGTCGTGCTGGTCGGCGAGGATCCGGCCAGCCAGGTCTATGTCCGGTCCAAGCACAAGGCGACGTTGGCCGCCGGCATGGAGAGTTTCGAACACAAGCTGCCCGCGACGACGAGCCAGGAGGATCTGCTCGCCCTCGTCCGCCAGCTGAACGACGACGAAAGCGTCGATGGCATCCTCGTCCAGCTGCCCCTGCCCAAGGGACTCGACGAGAAGACGGTGGTGGAGGCGATCAACCCCGACAAGGATGTCGATGGCCTTCATGTCATCAGCGCGGGGCGGCTTGCCACCGGGCTGCCGGGGCTGGTGCCCTGCACGCCGCTCGGTTCGATCATGCTGCTGAAGGACAGGTTGGGCGATCTTTCCGGGTTGGAAGCGGTGGTGATCGGCCGCTCGATCCTGGTCGGCAAGCCGGTCGCGCAGCTGCTGCTGGCGGAGAATTGCACGGTCACGATGGCGCATTCGCGCACCCGCGACCTGAAGGAAGTCGTCCGCCGCGCCGACATCGTGGTCGCCGCGGTCGGCCGGCCCGAAATGGTGAAGGGCGACTGGATCAAGCCCGGCGCGACGGTGATCGACGTCGGCATCAACCGGGTGCCTGCCGAAGAGGGCAAGACCAAGCTGGTCGGCGACGTCGACTATGCCGAGGCGATGGAAGTGGCCGGCGCGGTCACCCCCGTGCCCGGCGGCGTCGGCCCGATGACGATCGCGGTGCTGCTGCGCAACACCGTGGTCGCGGCGCATATGCGGGAAGGGCTCACCCCGCCCGCCGGGCTGTGAACCGGGCGGCGCCGCCGCCTGCCGTGGCTCTGGCCCGGCATGCGGCCGGCGCGGCATGCGCTCGCGCGGCGGGCACGGCCCGGTGAGCAATCACTGGTCCGCGCTGTTCCTGTCGGCGTTCGTCACTTTCTTCGTCGTGATCGATCCGGCGGGCTGCGCGCCGATCTTCGCCAGCCTGACCCGGGGCGCATCGGCAGCACACCGCCGTTCGATGGCGGTGCGATCGACCCTGGTGGCGGCGGGCATCCTCTTCGTGTTCGCGCTGTTCGGGGAAGCCTTCCTCCGCACGCTTGGCATCAGCCTGGCCAGCTTCCGCATCGCCGGCGGCATCATGCTGTTCCTGATCGCGCTGGAGATGGTGTTCGAAAAACGCACCCAGCGGCGGGAAGAGCGCGCCGACGAGATCACCCGCAAGGCGGCCGCCGAGGAGCGGCCCCTGGAGGCGGAGGACATCGCCGTCTTCCCCATGGCCATCCCGATGATCGCGGGGCCGGGTTCGATCGCCACGGCGATGCTGCTTACCTCCCGCGCCGAGGGCTGGCTGGACGGGGCGGTGGTGCTCGCCGCGCTGCTGGCCACCCTGGTTCTGACGCTGCTGTCGCTGCTTGCCGCAGGGCCGCTGATGCGGGTCCTGGGCGACAAGGTGGAGGCGATGATCACGCGGGTGCTGGGCGTCATCCTGGCGGCACTGGCAGCGCAGTTCGTGGTGGACGGGATCCGCGTCAGCTTCGCGCTGTAGCCAAAGCTCAGGCGGCGGCAGCCGCCAGCCGGGCGATCGCTTCTTCCCGGCCGATCAACGGCAGCAGCGCCGCCATTTCCGGCCCATGATCGCGGCCGGTGAGCGCGCGACGCAGCGGCAGGAACAGCGCCTTGCCCTTGCGCCCGGTGGATGATTTCAGCGCATCGACCAGCGTGCCCCACGGCGACGTGCCCCATTCCATGCTGCGCGCCGCGGCGGCGGCCTCGCGCAGGAAGGCGGCATCTTCCGGCATGCCGGCCCCCTCGATCGGCCCGGTGACCAGCGCCCAAAGCTCGGCGGCGTCGATCACGCTCGTCAGGTTGGGCCGGATCGCCGCCCACGCGGCGGCATCCATGCCCGAGGGAAGCCGGGCCGCGACGCTCCCGTAATCGAGCTGGTGGACGATACGCGCATTCAGCGCGGCAAGCTCGTCGGGATCGAACCGCGCGGGGGCCCGCCCGATTCGCGTGAAATCGAACGTGTCGATCAGCGCTGCGGCATCGACCAGCGGCAGCACCGGATCGCTCGTCCCAATCCGCGCCAGCAGGGCGAGGATGGCGATCGGCTCGATCCCCTGCTCGCGCAGTTCGTCCACCCCGAGCGAGCCGAGTCGCTTGGAAAGCTTGCCCTCCACACCCGCCAGCAGCGGGGCGTGGGCGAAGCCCGGCCGGGGGGCGCCGAGCGCATCGAACATCTGGATCTGCAGCGCGGTGTTGGCGACATGATCCTCGCCACGCACGACGTGGCTGATCGCCATGTCGATATCGTCGATCACGCTCGGCAACATGTACAGCCAGCTGCCATCGGCCCGACGCACGACCGGATCGGACATCAACGCCGGATCGAAGCTCTGCGGCCCCCGGATCAGGTCGTCCCAGGCGATCGGCGCGCCGTGATCGATGCGAAAGCGCCAGTGCGGGCGAACCCCCGCCGCCTCCAGATCGGCCCGTTCCGCATCCCCCAGCGCCAGCGCGGCGCGATCGTAAACCGGGGGCAGGCCGCGGCCGAGGGCGATCTTGCGCCTGACGTCCAGCTCCTGCGCGGTTTCGTAGGCAGGGTAGATGCGCCCGGCATCGCGCAGGCGCGCAAACTGCGCCTCGTAAAGCGCCCCGCGCGCCGATTGCCGCTCCACCGCGTCGGGCACGAGCCCCAACCAGTCGAGATCCGCGCGAATCGCATCGGCGAACGCCTCCGTCGATCGTTCGGCGTCGGTATCGTCCAGCCGAAGCAGGAAACGCCCTTCATTCTTGCGCGCCCACAGCCAGTTCTGCAGCGCGGCGCGGATGTTGCCGACGTGGAGCCGGCCGGTGGGCGAGGGGGCGAAGCGGGTGGTGATCGTCACGCCCGCGGCTATACGCGCAGCCCGCCCGCCGCAGCCACCCCTTTCCCCCGGCGCCGCGGCTGACTAAGAGGCGCCTCGGCCATGGGGTGCGGACGATGAAACTACTATCCGGCAACTCGAACGCGCCGCTTGCCAGCGCGATCGCCGACTATCTCGATCTGAAGCTCACCCGCGCGAGCGTGCGGCGCTTCGCCGACGAGGAGATCTTCGTCGAGATCCACGAGAATGTGCGTGGCGAGGACGTGTTCGTCATCCAGTCGACGGGCTACCCTGCCAACGACAATCTGATGGAGCTGTTGATCTGCATCGATGCGCTGAAGCGTGCATCGGCGCGGCGAATCACGGCGGTGATACCCTATCTCGGCTATGCCCGGCAGGATCGTAAGCCGGGGCCGCGCACCCCCATCTCCGCCAAACTGGTCGCGAACCTCGTAACCGTGGCCGGGGCGGATCGGGTCCTCTCGGTCGATCTCCATGCCGGGCAGATCCAGGGCTTCTTCGATATACCGACCGACAACCTGTATGCCGCGCCGGTGATGTCGGCGGACATTCAGGCGCGGTTCGCCGGACGCAACCTGATGGTTGTCTCGCCGGACGTGGGCGGTGTGGTCCGCGCCCGCGCGCTGGCCAAGCGGCTCGACAATGCCCCGCTGGCGATCGTCGACAAGCGCCGCGAGCGGCCGGGCGAGTCGGAGGTGATGAACATCATCGGCGATGTGGATGGCCGCTTCTGCATCCTGGTCGACGATATCGTCGATTCGGCAGGCACGCTGTGCAACGCTGCCGCTGCACTGCGCGAAAGCGGCGCGGAGGAGGTGGTCGCCTATGTCAGTCACGGCGTGCTTTCCGGCGGCGCGGTTGCGCGGGTCGAGGGATCGGCGCTGAGCGAGCTGGTCATCACCGATTCGATCCGTGCGCCCGATCCGGTCGCCGGGGCCAAGCGCATCCGGCTGCTGACGATCGCGCCGCTGCTGGCGGAGGCGATCCGCCGCATCGCCGACGAAAGCTCGGTCTCCAGCCTGTTCGACTAGAGCGGGGTCAGCCGGCGGTGGCGAACGGGTCGTAGCTGCCGAAGCTCCAGACGTTCCCCTCCGAATCCCGCACGTCATAGGCGCGGCCGGAATGGCCTTCGTTGGCGTACGGCGCGCGGACGATCTGCGCACCGGTTGCGGCCGCGCGGGCATGGTGCGCATCGGGATCGTCGATCACCGCGTACACGCACATCGTGATCCCGCCCGCCTGCGCCGGGGTTTTCCAGCGGTAGCTGTCCTTGGTCGGGCCAGGGCGATCGCTGCCCAGCATGATCATGTTGCCGTCCAGCACCAGCTGGGCGTGGTGGACGATCGCGGGATCGTCGGGATCGGCATGGACGGCGTGACGGTGGAACCCGAATGCCGCGCACAGGAAATCGATCGCGGCAGGCGCATCGGCATAGCGCAGGCAGGGGATCAGAGCGCGGCGAACGGGCATCGTAGCCTCCGGTGGACCGATCCGCGATAGCTGCTCTGGGGCGCGGCGGATTGTACGAACTTGCCGGGCAGGCGGGCGGCATCATGGCTGCCGCGCTTTCGCGCCGGCTGCTGCTCCGCTAGGCCGGGCTTCGATGAACGACCACGATATCGATCTGGCCCGTCGCCTGGCGGATGCCGCCGGCGCCGCCATCCGCCCCTTTTTCCGTGCCCGTTTCGAAATGGAGACGAAGGCGGATGCCTCCCCGGTCACCCAGGCCGACCGCGCCGCCGAAGCCGCGATGCGCAGGATCCTGGAGACAGAGCGCCCCGCCGACGGCATCGTCGGGGAGGAATATGGCAACGTGCGCGAGGGCGCCGGGCGGCAGTGGGTGCTCGATCCGATCGACGGCACGCGCAGCTTTATCGCCGGCCGGCCGATCTTCGGCACGCTGATCGCGCTGCTGGACGGCGGCCGGCCGGTGCTGGGGGTGATCGACCAGCCGATCGGGCGGGAGCGCTGGATCGGCGCGGCGGGCAGG